>SSFP01000132.1 GCA_008015455.1 Polynucleobacter sp.
CGATTGGAGATGTTTTAATCGACCAACTACTACCTTTATCTCGTGTTGGTTTTGATAGTTTTGCTATTCGTAACGATCAAGCAGTGGAGGTTGCTTTAGCTCAGTTTGATTCAGTGGCTTATCAATTTCAAAATGATTGGCGTGGGCAAAGATCGCAAAAGTTGGTAGTTCAATCAGGAGCCAAGCCATGAGCTCTTCAACACTCTCTAATCGTCCAGCTTTATGGCGTATTCCTGCACATCAGATTTCTGCTAATGCTATTCATGCCAAAGCAGAAATCTTATTTGAACGTTTAAAAACAATTGCTCAAGAGCATCAAGATGTTCGCTTTGCGACAAGTTTGGCAGCAGAAGACATGGTGGTGACGGATGCCATTATTCAATCAGGCGCCAAGATCTCTTTATTTACTTTGGCGACAGGACGCTTGCATCAAGAAACCATTGAGATGACAAGCCAGGTCGAAAAGCACTACGGAGTGGCCGTTTTGCGGGTGGAGCCTCAGGCAAGTGATGTTGAAGCATTTGTTGATAAATATGGCTTAAATGGTTTTTATGACACTGAAGAAGCCAAGAAAGCTTGTTGTGGTGCTAGAAAGATCAAGCCACTTAATCAAGCGTTGATTGGCGCTGATGCTTGGTTGACTGGTCAGCGTCGCGAGCAAGCCGTGACACGCTCAGATTTACCTTTGCGTGAAGAGGATGATGCGCGAGGAATCGCCAAATACAACCCTCTATTTGAATGGACTGAAGCTGAGGTATGGGCGTATTTGCAAAATAAAAACGTCCCGATTCATCCTTTGCATTTTCAGGGTTACCCGAGTATTGGGTGTGAGCCTTGCACACGCGCAGTCAAAGAGGGTGAAGACATTCGTGCGGGTCGTTGGTGGTGGTTGCAACAAGATAGTAAAGAGTGCGGTTTGCACGTGAAATGAAAAATATGAATCAAGATCAAAAATTACAAAATGAACATTTAGATTGGCTGGAAGCTGAGTCTATTTACATCATTCGTGAGGTGGCTGCTCAGTGCGCTAATCCTGCGATGTTGTTTTCTGGCGGTAAAGATTCCATCGTCATGTTCCATTTAGCTCGTAAAGCCTTCCGCTTTGGCGCTAGACCCATTCATTTGCCATTTCCTTTATTACACATTGACACAGGCCATAACTATCCTGAAGTGATTCAGTTTAGAGATGAGATTGTTGCTAGCACGGGGTCTAAATTGATCGTGGGTCATGTGGAAGATTCCATCCGTAAAGGCACTGTGCGTTTACGTAAAGAAACAGATTCTAGAAATGCAGCACAAGCAACAACCTTGCTAGAGGCCATTGCTGAGCATCAATTTGATGCCTTAATGGGTGGTGCACGTCGAGATGAAGAGAAAGCTCGTGCTAAAGAACGTATTTTCTCTTTCCGTGATGAATTTGGTCAGTGGGATCCTAAAGCTCAGCGTCCTGAATTGTGGAACTTATATAACGCTCGTATTGCTCCTGGCGAGAATATGCGCGTATTCCCTATTTCAAACTGGACAGAATTAGATGTGTGGCAATACATCGCACGTGAAGAATTAGCCTTACCAAGCATTTATTACGCTCATGAGCGTGAGGTGGTGCGTAAAAATGGTTTATTAGTCCCTGTGACCAATGTGACTCCTAAAGCAGCGGGTGAGGTGAGTGAAATCATTAGCGTCCGTTTTAGAACAGTGGGCGATATTAGTTGTACCTGCCCAGTGTTGAGTACAGCAGCAACTGCCGAAGAAATTATTAAAGAAACAGTGATCTCTGAAATTACAGAGCGTGGTGCTACACGCATGGATGATCAAACAAGTGAAGCTTCTATGGAGCGTCGTAAAAAAGAGGGGTATTTCTGATGAGCCAAGGAGTGATTCGATTTATTACTGCAGGTAGTGTTGATGATGGTAAGAGCACTTTAATTGGACGTTTGCTTTATGACACTAAAGCAGTGCTCTCTGACCAGTTGGCAGCCTTGTCTAAAACTAAGCATGCTCGTGTAACGGCGGCAGATGCTGCAGTTGATTTGGCGCTTTTAACAGATGGTCTAGAGTCTGAGCGTGAGCAAGGTATCACGATCGATGTGGCTTATCGTTATTTTGCAACCGCCAAAAGAAAATTTATTGTGGCTGATGCCCCAGGGCATGAGCAATATACCCGTAATTTGGTGACTGGGGCATCCCAAGCAGATGTAGCTGTTTTATTGGTGGATGCCACTAGAGTTGATTTAACAACTCAACCAGCTAGTTTATTGGCACAAACTAAACGACATTCAGCGATTGTTCGTTTATTGGGTCTGCGTCATGTCGCGGTGGCTGTGAATAAGATGGATTTGTTAAATTTTGATGAGAAGGTCTTTCTTCAGATCAAAGAATCAATTGAAGCCTTGGCTAAAACTTTAGGGTTGCCAACGCCTCATTTAATTCCTGTCTCTGCTTTGCAAGGTGACAATGTCGTTGATAAGTCTGATCAAACCCCTTGGTATCAAGGACCTAGCCTTTTGGAATGGTTAGAGGGTCTTGATACTTCGGTCGTTCATCAAGTACAAGGTTTGAGATTCCCAGTGCAGTATGTTGCGCGTCAAGATGGTAGTGCTGCTGATGATTTCCGCGGTTACTTGGGGCGCATTGAATCTGGAAATATTAAAAAAGGTCAAAAAGTAACTGTATTGCCAAGTGGTCTTGAAGCGACAGTTGCTGAGATTCATGTATCGAACGATCATCAGGCTAGTGGTGAGGCTGCAGGGGTTGATGTGGCGAGAGCAGGTCAAGTAGTGGCTGTTCGTCTAGCAGAAGATGTGGATATTTCTCGTGGTGATTTATTGGTGGCATCAACAGATGTGGATGCGCCAACTCTTAGCAAACAAATTTCAGCAGATATTTGTTGGTTAGACAGCGAGCCTTTATCTCTGGCTCGTAAATATGTCTTACGCCACACAACGAATACAGTATTTGCCAAAGTCAAAGGCATTCAACAAGTCTTGGACGTTGAGACTTTATCCCATGGCACAGATATTCATGCGCTAAAAACCAATGAAATTGGTCGCGTGGATCTTATGTTGCAAAAACCAATCGTGGCTGATTTGTTTGATGCCTCCCCGAGTACCGGCGCCTTTGTTTTGATTGATGAGGCGACTAATCACACGGTGGCTGCAGGGATGGTACGTGAGGCGCTTTGATTAGGATGAGTCATTCAACCTCAATTTCTCGCTCTTTGGGACGCGTTTATTTGGTGGGCGCAGGACCTGGTGCGGCTGATTTAATTACCGTGCGCGGCGCACAATTATTAGCGCGTGCTGATATTGTGTTTCATGACGCTTTGGTTGAAGAAGAGATGTTGACATATTGCCCGCAAGCTGAATTAGTACCCGTTGGTAAACGTTGCGGTAAGCATTCTACTGCCCAGAAATTCATCAATAAACGCCTGGTAGATGCTGCTCGCAAACATCAGGTAGTGGTGCGCCTAAAAGGCGGTGACCCAATGATTTTTGGACGTGCTGATGAAGAGATCGCCGAGCTAGAGGCTGCTGGTATTCAGGTAAAAGTGGTGCCAGGTATCACAGCTGCGTTAGCTGCTGCTGCGAGTTTGCAGCAATCCTTGACCCTAAGAGGCGTTGCCAGAAGTGTTGCATTCAGCACTCAGGCTAAAGCCACTGAGACATCTCAGGTATCGTTGCTTCCTAATGCTGATACTTTAGTGATTTATATGGGGCGTAACGAATCTGTTCAAATAGCGCAGCAATTAATTGATCAAGGTCGTTTGCCTCAGACACCTGTTCGCATCGTTGAATCGATCAGTACAGATCGTGAGAGAAGTCTGGCTTTGACTTTGCAAGAAATGGCAGCAGGTCTTGCGCTTGATTGGTTTGATGGTCAAGCACCAGCACTTTTATTGGTGGGCGCAGTATTTGGCAATCGCCTGAAGAACTCCGAGGTCCTCACCAATAGCAGGTTGACTGCTTAAATTGATTTGAGGATATTTTTTGCGGCATTCTTCTAAAAGTTCCGGAAAATCTTTGCGAATATGCCCACCTTGACCCAAAAAGACAGGGACGACTTTAATTGCTTGAACACCACTATTAACTAGATCGCTAATAGTTGTTTCAAGATTCGGTTGCATGAGTTCTAAGAAAGCTAATTCAACTCTCTGCTCAGGAGACTCCTGTTGAATGATTTCTTTGATTCTTATGAATGGTTCTTTCCAGCGTTCATCACGAGCGCCATGTCCAAATAAAACAATCGCTGAAGGTTTGCTTTGTGAAGTCATGATTAGACTTTTGATACCCAACGAATGCCAAACAGGGCTAGTAAGAAATAAATGAGTGCAGGTGTTGCTGCACTAATCAAAGCTGGCCAGTCACCCAATAAACCAGCATGTGAGAACAGGCTATTGAATAGCTGGAAGCTAATACCCATCATAATGCCGCCGAAGACCTTATAACCAATCCCGCCTGAACGAGTTTGTAAATAAGCAAAGGGTAGGGCAAGAGCTAGCATCACCAAAATGGTGAACGGGTAAATAACCTTCTTCCAAAAAGAAATCGCGTAGCGTTGATAGTCTTGTTTGTTATCTTTGAGGTGGTTGATGTAGTTAAATAAATCAATGATGGATAAACGGTCAGGCTTAATTAACAGAGCACCCAAGAGTTGCGGGCTGACCTCAGTCTCAATTTCAATGCTGTCTGCCTTCTTGATTTGCGTCGTGAAACTTGGATCTAAGCGATCGCTATTGGCAATTTCAGTAAATCTGGTTTCAGTCACCTTATTTAATTGCCAGTGACCATCACCGATGAATTTCACGGTTTCAGCAGTTCTACTTAATAGAAGGCGATGATTACCGTCGAATTCATACATTCTGAAACCTTTGATAGTTTCATTTTTTTCTAATGAACCCACGTTGATGTAGCGAATACCCTCTCTAACATCACCTTTACCATCACTGCCGCGCAACTTATCTTTGATCCAAGCGCCAGAGCGGAACTCTAAAACCTCTTTGCCTTGGTTAATCGCAGCTAAGCGAACATTCTTAGAGAGGCCTTCGGTAAAAGGGCCCACGATTTCACTCATGATCAAAATTAATAACGCTAATGGAATAGCGATCTTCATGAGTGTCATCAACGCTTTTTGTGTATCTAAGCCCGCAATACGTAAGATCGTGTATTCGGATTGTGATGCCATGCTAGCCATCACATAAATACCACCAATCAGACCTGCAATAGGCATGATTTCCACTAGACGGCTAGGAACTCGCAGTAAAACAGTTAAGAAAGCCCAGAAAATGGTGTAGCTCGGGGTGAGGTCGCCAATTTCTGCAATGAAATCAAAGAAGATAAATAAAGAAATCAATGCAAACAAAATAAACAAAAACGCCAAATAAATTTGCTTAGCGAGATATCGTTCATAGACCAACGGGAATAACTTATGCCACATGCTGAGCTCCTTTGTTTCTGTGAGACCAGCGCTTGTAGCGACCATAAAGAGTGATCGAACGATTTTGGCGATACCAAATAAAGCTAAGTCCAATTAAAGCTATCGTTACGTGAAGTAACCATGAGCCAATGGCAAATTTAATCTTGCCAGTGCTCACCCATGCTTGCATGAGCTTTAATAAATTGGAATAGGTAAAGTAAATTAAAACAGCCATGATCAGTGCTGTATAGCGACCACGACGTGGATCGATATATGAAAGAGGGATGGCAATAATGACAAATACAATCGCCATGATCGGCAGACCAAAGCGCCAGAGAATTTCACCTAAGTGAAGCGGGTTGAGATCTTTGATGAGGTCCCAAATGGGCATGAGTTTGGGGCTATTCACAATAGGGTCAATCACTTTGCCTTCTAACTTGACGGTGTATTTACTAAATTCAGTAATCCTAAAGTCAGTGTGGCCTGGCGTACCTTCATAACGTCGACCTGACTCTAAGACGAGGTGTTTCTCACCATCTCGGGTGTTTTCAATATAACCCTGCTTGGAAACAGCCACTAATTGACGTTCTTTACCAAAGTCTGTGACGAAGATGTTTTTAAACATATCGTTTTCAGCGCTCATACTTTCGATGAAGAAAACACGATTGTTGCCAGAAGACTCTCTAAATTGACCGGGTGCCAACATGGAGATGTCATCGCGTTGCTGGAAACGTTGTTTGATGGTTGCTGATTGCTCATTCGCCCATGGTGATACAAAGATGGAGAGGGCGCCAATTACTAAACAGAGGGGGATAGTAAAGCTCAGAATGGGCTGAAGAATACGAAAGAGGCTCATACCTGCTGTTTGCCAGATGACCATCTCTGAATCTTTATACCAGCGAGTAAGCACCATTAAAACTGCTACAAAAATAGAAGCTGTGAGCAAAATGGGTAGGTAATTGATCATTCCAAGACCAATGAGGACCACTGCGTCTTTGGGGTTGACTGAGCCACCTGCGGCATTGCCCAGGATGCGAATCATTAAATTGGTTAAAACAAGTGTGACTAAAACCATAAACACCACACCTGTGGTGAAATTGAGTTCTTGTCGTAAGGCTCGTTTAAAGATCATAAAAAGCGAAGCTGGGCGATAATCAAGGGTATTAAAAACTTCCCTTGCGCAAAGGTAAAACAAAGGAAAAGCATATGGAATGTAGCACGAAAGTATTTGGAGAGGGTGCTTTAGGTCAGAAGGCTCAGATGGGTCAAGCGGTTGGCTGTCTAGTGGTTGCCTTTCCAGCCCGAGAAATCAAGAATTCTAAGAAATTAACGGGGTTTTTGAGCGCCTTGAATACTGCCACCCATGGAGCCATTGCGAGGGCGATGACACAAGGGGATTTAGATACTTCTGCGGGTAGCACTCTATTACTGAATGCTACCGATGCTTGGTCCAAATTAGGATTAAAAGCCGAACGTTTATTACTCGTTTGTACTGGTGAAGAACTAAAGCCGGTCTCTAGTAAAGCGGCACCTAATTTTTCTAAGTGGATCAGTGCGGGTTTAAAAGCTCTCATATCTACAACTGCCAAAGATGCTTTATGGGTTTTTGAAGACTTATCTGCTAAAGATGGTTTGGCTCAAGCTAGATTGCTAGTGCAATTAGCGCGTGAGCAAGTCTATAAATTTGGCGCAAGACACCCTCAGTTCAAAACGAAGCCAGCAGAAAAAGCAGCTTCTTTAAAAAAGCTTTTCATTGCTAGTAATGCCAAAAATAGTAAAGCACTCCAAAAAGCGGTGGCTGAAGGTCAGGCGATTGCCAATGGTATGGATCTCACCAAAGATTTAGGCAATTTACCTCCTAATATTTGTACGCCGACTCACTTGGGGCAAACAGCTAAAAAATTAGCTAAAGACTATGGCTTCAAGGTTCAAGTCTTAGGTCGAAAAGAAATTGAATCGCTCAAAATGGGCGCCTTCTTAGCTGTGACTCAAGGTGCTGTCACGCCTCCTCAATTTATCGTGATTCAACATCAAGGTGGATCAGCGAAAGAGGCTCCAACAGTGTTGGTGGGTAAGGGAATTACTTTTGACACCGGTGGTATTTCATTAAAACCTGGTGAAGGTATGGATGAAATGAAGTACGACATGTGTGGTGCTGCCTCTGTTTTAGGAACTATGCGCGCCATTGGTGAACTAAAGCTTAAAAAGAATGTGATCGGTGTGATTCCGACTTGTGAAAATATGCCATCAGCTCATGCGACTCGACCAGGTGACATTGTGACGAGCATGTCTGGTCAAACCATTGAGATTTTGAACACGGATGCTGAAGGGCGTTTAATTCTTTGTGATGCTTTGACTTATGTGGAGCGTTTTAAGCCAGCAGCGGTGATTGATATTGCAACTCTAACGGGCGCTTGTGTGATTGCTTTAGGTGGTGTGCATTCAGGCATGTTCTCGGATGATGATGCATTAGCAGAGAGCTTGTTGACTGCAGGTAAGTATTCTCAAGATACGGTTTGGAGAATGCCGCTGGATAGCGCTTACCAAGATCAATTGAAATCGAATTTTGCAGATATGGCTAACATCGGCGGACGTCCTGCGGGTAGTGTGACGGCAGCTTGTTTCTTAGCTAGGTATACAGAGAAATATACTTGGGCGCATTTAGATATTGCGGGTACTGCTTGGAAGAGTGGTGCAGCCAAAGGTGCTACTGGTCGACCAGTGCCTTTGCTTGTGAACTATTTACTCGCTTAATTGGGATATTGTTGCGTATATGGCAAGAATTGATTTTCATAGTCAGGTCAACAATAAGCCTCTTTACAGTTGCCGCTTAATCAGAAAGATCATGGCAAGTCCTCGAGAAGACTTGCCTATCAGGAATGTGGTGGTGGTTGGCTCACAAGACTTCTTGCGTCAACTCGATGAATTACTTTGGACTTTTACGGCTACAGATTTTTTACCCCACGCTTGGGGATCTGATGATTTTGCGCCAGAGACGCCGGTTGTTTTTGTTGATAGTTTTGAAGCTGATGAGTTGGAGTATTTACCGCATGGCGATGTATTAATCCATGTGGGTCGCAACTTACCAAAGTCTGTCGAAGCTCTAGCAGCACGCTTTCCTAGAATTGTTGAAATTGTTTCAACCGATGAAGCAGATCGTCAGGCTGGACGTGAGCGTTATAAAGCCTATCGTGATCAAGGTCATGAATTGCACAACTTTGACCAAACTGGTCAGTAATATTGATTGACATGACAATGATTCACCCACAATTTGATCCGATTGCACTGAGTATTGGTCCTCTAGCGATTCATTGGTATGGCTTAATGTATCTAATGGCATTTGCTCAGTTTCTATTACTGGGACGTTTGCGTTTAAAGCAAGTCGGTGTTGACTCAACCTGGACCTATCGAACGATTGAAGATCTGTTGTTTGCTGGGGTGGTAGGTGTCATCCTCGGTGGGCGTCTGGGCTACATCATGTTTTATATGCCAAGTCATTATTTGGCTCATCCTTTAGATGTGCTGAAAGTCTGGGAAGGTGGCATGTCCTTCCATGGTGGCTTTATTGGTGTTTTAGCTGCCATGCTTTGGTTTGCTAAAAAGAATCAAAAGTCTTTTTTTGAGGTAACTGATTTCATTGCACCATTGGTGCCATTTGGTTTGGCATTTGGTCGTTTGGGTAATTTTATTAATGGCGAGTTGTGGGGGCGACCCACTGACTTACCCTGGGCGATGATTTTTCCTCAAGCCGGTGATATGGTGGCTCGTCACCCTTCACAACTTTATCAATTGATGGGTGAGGGTATTTGCTTAGGTATCCTATTGTGGTGGTATGCATCCAAGAAAAGATCCGTTGGTCAAATTTCAGGTTTATTCCTGTTCGGTTACGGCTTTTTTAGATTTGTAGCCGAGTTTGCGAGAGAGCCTGACAGCTTTTTAGGTTTATTAAGCTTAGGTTTATCAATGGGGCAGTGGTTATCCTTACCCATGTTGCTTTTGGGTATTTATCTGCTCAATAGAAGACCTAGCTAAGTTCCAGTTCATCAGCGCCACCAGCAAAAATATCAAAATCACATAGGTTTCTAAGTGATTTCCCTTTTCTAGGGTTAGTCCCAATGTATTCAAAAATGTATACAAAATACATTGTGATACATGTCACTCAAAATTGTTAAAACAGCGCTATATGTAGAAGTCACCGAACGACTACGTTCGATGGTGGCTAGTGGTGTTTTAAAACCAGGTTCTTGGATTGATGAGCAAAAACTCTCTGAAGAGTTGGGCGTGTCTAGAACCCCATTTCGTGAAGCTATGCGCATTTTGGCTTCTGAAGGACTTTTAAGAATTGAGCCACGTAAAGGTTGTTACGTCGCTGAATTAACTGAAAAAGATCTGAATGAAATTTTCCCTTTGATGGCGATGTTAGAGGGGCGCTGTGCTTATGAGGCAGCAGAAAAAGCCAGTGATGAGGCGATAAGATCTTTGGAGTCTTTGCATCAGCGTTTAAAAAAATATGCTGATGAAAAAAATATTGACGATTACTACGCCACCAATCGAAAGATTCATGAAGCCATCCAAGCTTTAGCAGGCAACGAATGGCTAGCCAATATGGTGAACGATTTGCGTCGGATGTTAAATCTTTCGCGTCATCGCAGTTTGCATCACAAGGGTAGGATTGAAGAGTCTTGCCAAGAGCATTTATCAATATTTACTGCATTAAAAGCAGGGGATGCATCAGAGGCGGAACGCCTCATGAAAGAGCATATCTTGAGGCAGCGTCAAGTTCTTAAGTATCTAGCAACACCGGAAGTGTTAAGCGCATGATCCTAGATAAATTAATCAAAGCGCGTCACTACACAAAGACAGTGAATGCCACTAAGCGATTACTCTCTGAAAGAGGTGAATCTAATGCTGCAAGCATGGCAAGCGATGTGATTGAGAACTTCAATACATTAGAAGATGATCAAAAAGCTGAGTATTTCGACTATTTGGCAGAAAAGTTAAATCCAAGCCCTGCTGATGTTTTAAGTGCTGCGCAAACTTATGCCAGTGCACCTAATGCTGATAATTTGATTTGGTTAATGAAGGTGTCTGAGGCGCCTCGTCAAGAACTCTTAAGGCGTTTGAACCGTGCCCCTGCTGGGACTGGCATGATCGTGAGCATGCGTCATCAGTTGCTCAAACTCTTGCCTAAAAAACCAGAGCTCAAAGCTGTGGATGCTGATATGCAACATTTGCTGACATCTTGGTTTAATCCAGGATTCTTAAAGATGCACCAGGTTGATTGGAAGTCTCCAGCCCATATTTTGGAAAAGATTATTCAGCATGAAGCTGTGCATGAGATTGATGGTTGGGATGATTTACGCCGTCGCCTACAACCCGATCGTCGTTGTTTCTCATTCTTTCACCCACAACTATCAGATGAGCCGCTGATTTTTGTGGAAGTTGCTTTGTTGCCAGAGATTCCTGAGGCGATTGCGCCATTGGTGGATAAGAAATCTGCGGTGATTGAACCTAATCAATACAAGTGTGCTATCTTTTACTCTATCAGTAACTGTCAACCAGGTTTACGCGGTGTATCGATGGGTAACTTCTTGATTAAGAGGGTTGCTGAGAGCCTCAAGAAAGAGTTTCCTTCACTTAAAACTTTCTGTACCTTGTCGCCTATTCCAGGTTTTATGGAGTGGTTAGTGGCTAATCAAGATATCAATCCAGAAAATATCAAGCCTGCCATGTATGAGAAATTCAAAGGGGCTCAACAAGCTTTCAATTTGTCTCAAAAATCATGGAATGAAAGATTGCAAGGCGGGTGGCATCCTGAGAATGCTTCTAAACAAGAACAAGAAGCCTTAATGAGTTTGTGCGCATTTTATTTAATGACACAGTCCACCAAGCGAGGCGGCAATTCAGTGGCGAAATTCCATTTAGGTAATGGTGCCAAATTACACAGAATTAACTGGGCAGGAGACTTATCAAAAAAAGGTATCAAGCAATCAGCAGGTTTGATGGTGAATTACCTATATGACTTAGATAACGTGGAGGATAACCACGAGCGTTTTGTAAATGGAGAAGTTATTTATTCACGATCAGTTTCTCAATTGATCTGATAGATATTTCAATATGAATCAATTTAACTGGAGTACGAGGAGACAACAAATGAAAAAATCAGTCAAACTAGTAGGTGTATTAACTGCAGCAACTATGGCTCTTGGCTTAGCGACACACGCGAGTGTGAGTATGGCTGACCCTAACTGGCCAAGTAAGCCCATCACCATTGTGGTGCCATTCCCAGCGGGTGGTGGTACAGATGCGTTTGCTAGACCGCTATCTGCACAATTAACCAAGCAATTGGGCAAACAAATTGTGATTGATAACCGTGGTGGTGCTGGTGGCACATTGGGTGCTGGTATTGCTGCAAAAGCACCTGCTGATGGCTATACCTTCTTTATGGGCGGCGCTCATCATGCGATCGCTCCATCGATGTATCCAAAATTGGACTATGACATTGAAAAGAGTTTTGTGCCTGTGATGTTATTGGCAACACCGCCACAAGTGGTTGTGATCAATCCACAAAAAGTGCCTGTGAGCGATTTGAAAGGCTTGATTGAGTACGCTAAAAAGAACCCCGCCAAACTTAATTACGGTAGTGCTGGTAATGGTAGCTCACACCACCTAGCAGGCGAGCTCTTCAAAATGCAAACTAAATCATTCATTACACATATCCCCTATCGCGGTGCAGGTCCTGCCTTGGCAGACTTAATCGCTGGTCAAGTCGATATGATGTTTGATGGTTTGGGTTCATCATCACAACATATCAAGGGTGGCAAGATCAAAGCTTTAGCTGTTGCTTCAGCTAAGCGTTCTCCAGCTTTCCCTGATGTACCAACAGCTGCAGAAGCTGGGGTTCCTGGTTACATCGTGAGTACTTGGTATGGCTTATGGGCTCCAAAGGGAACGCCTAAAGATGTTGTCGATAAAATGACAGCTGAAGTTACAAAGGCGCTTAATAGCCCTGAGCTAAAAACCTCTTGGTTGAATAACGGTTCAGATACACCTAACTTAACAGGTGAGGCATACGGTAAGTTTGTGTCTTCAGAAATCAAGCGTTGGGCGGATGTTGCAAAAGCCTCTGGCGCAAAAATGGACTAATGATTGAACTAAGTTAGCCAAGGCAAAGCTTTGGCTAACTCCTGAGGTTAATATGAATTTATATGCATTGTTGGAAACAGGGTTTCCAAAAGATAAGTCTGCTTGCGCCTTAGAAACGCATGATGGCTTGTATTACAGCTGGGATGATCTAGAAAAAGCAACAGCGAAGATGGCAAATCTTTTGATGAGCCTGCGTTTACCAGAAGGTTCACGAGTAGCAGTGCAAGTTGAAAAATCACCAGAGGCTCTATTTCTGTACTTGGCAACTTTAAAAGCAGGTTTGGTGTATTTGCCATTAAATACTGCTTACCAAGCTGCTGAAATGGAATACTTTGTTGGTAATGCTGAGCCTGCTGTAGTGGTATGCAGTCCTAAAAATTATTCTTGGATTGCTCAAGTAGCTAAAAAAGCAGGCACCCAACATGTATTCACATTGGGTGAGGATCGCACGGGTACTTTATTAGAAAAAGCAGCCTCACAATCTGATAAAGCAAAGACTGTTAAGCGCTCTGATGATGATTTAGCAGCGATTCTTTATACATCAGGTACAACTGGCCGCAGTAAAGGCGCTATGCTCAGTCATGGTAACTTGGGTAGCAATGCTGAGGTGTTGAAAAAATTCTGGGCTTGGAAAAAAGGTGATGTGTTGTTACATGCGCTACCTATTTTTCACGTTCATGGTTTATTTGTAGCTTCGCATGGCGCTTTGCTCAATGGTAGCAAGATGATTTGGTTGCCACGCTTGGATACCAAGGAACTCATTAAACATATGCCGCGCTCAACTATCATGATGGGTGTACCAACTTTCTATGTGCGTTTGTTGTTAGACCCAGCATTTACTAAGAAAACTGTGAAGAATATGCGCTTGTTCATTTCTGGGTCAGCGCCTTTGCTCACTGAAACCTTTAACTCATTTAAAGAGCGAACAGGGCATACCATCCTTGAGCGCTACGGCATGAGTGAGACAGCGATGTTGGTTTCTAACCCTTATGAAGGCAAGCGGATCGGTGGTTCAGTGGGTATTCCATTGCCTAAAACTAAGGTGCGTGTTGTCAAAGATAACGGTCAATTATGTGGCGTGAATGAAATTGGAAATGTGGAGGTCAAAGGCCCCAATATTTTCAAAGGATATTGGCGCATGCCTGAAAAAACCAAAGAAGAATTCACAAAAGATGGATGGTTTAAGACGGGTGACGTTGGTCGCTGGGGTGGGGAGACAAGCGCAGGTAAAGTACCTAAAGAATATTTGTGCATTGTTGGTAGAAGTAAAGATTTGATTATTTCTGGTGGATATAATGTTTATCCAAAAGAAATTGAGAGCTTTATTGATGACATGCCTGGTGTGGATGAAAGTGCTGTGATTGGTGTTCCGCATCCAGATTTTGGCGAAGCTGTGTTGGCAGTAGTGGTTCCTAAAGCGGGACAGAAGCTCAATGCTGATGCCATGATTGCAGAACTTAAGGGGAAGATTGCCAACTTTAAAGTTCCTAAGCGCATGATCATTGTTTCTGAGCTACCCCGAAACGCTATGGGTAAAGTGCAAAAGAATGTACTGCGCCAAACTTATAGTGCTTAAATAGACGTGTTGCAAAAAACTAAAGCCTCATTGAGGCTTTAGTTTTATTAAATAGGATTAGTAGATTCCTAGATTAATCAATCCTTTGTTAAACATATAGATTGATAAGAATATTAAAAGAATTGCAAAAACTTTCTTTAGTTGAGCCACATTTAATTGATGGGCAACTTTTGCGCCTAATGGTGCAGTTGTGACGCTTGCAATAGCAATACAAGCAAGAGCTGGTAAGTAAATATATCCAAGTGATCCATTTGGTAAGTTAGGGTTGCCATAACCGCTATATACATATCCAAGTGCGCTAGCTAAAGCAATTGGGAACCCAAGTGCGGCGGATGTCGCAACAGCTTGATGCATTGTTATATTGCACCAGAGCATAAAAGGGACGGATACAAAACCACCGCCAGCGCCAACTAGGCTGGACATGAACCCAATAATACTTCCGACACCAAACATGCCAGTTTTCCCAGGAAGTGTTCGACTTGGCTGGGGTTTTTTATTGAGTAGCATTTGATAGGCAGAAAAACTAACAAAGCCAGCAAATATAAAAGATAGCCATGAGGTTTTAAGAAGTGAAAATAGTTTTCCTCCTCCCAGTAGGCCGCCTAAAAGGATTCCGGGGGCGAGAATCACGACAATATCCCAGCGAACAGCGCCACGTTTGTGATGTGCTCTAACTGATGAGAGTGAGGTAAATAGAATGGTCGCCATTGATGTAGCGATGGCAATATGCACAATGCTATGTTCTGGGAATCCGTAAATCGAGAATAAGAATGTTAGGAATGGGACAAGCATCATTCCGCCACCAATTCCTAAAAGTCCGGCACAAAATCCTGTAAAACTGCCAAACAATAGCATGGCAATAATTTGTAATAGGGTCATTTTTATTTATATTTATAGAACTGTTGATTAATATAAGTGACTAAGTCTGCTTCATCTTCTGGGAATAAATCTAGGCGAAGTTCAGTGTTACACATCGACACCATACTTTTGACCTTAGCCAAATCTTTTGCTTTTCGATCAAGGCGTGTGTAGAGAATGTCGCCATTGCCTAAACCCGATTTTTCGGCATGGCATTGATAGCATTTTGCTTGATGAAGGACTTTGCCGTTTTGTACATCCCCAGCTTGGGATGTTTGACATAGTAAAAAGAAGGTTAGGGCTAGTGGAACTTTTAAGAAATGTTTCTTTAGCATTTTTATCTCCTTCAAGTAATTAGATTCCCCACCTTGGCCGCTAGACCGTCATCCTGAACCCAGTAGGTTCAAGGCGGCATGGCAATAATGTTTCGGGTACACCAAGTTCTTCAGGGAGAATATAACCCGAAGTCATACTCTATGAGTCACAAGGCGCTCACGCCCACACTATATGGCCCACACCAGATGCTTGCGCATCGGTTCAAGGAACTATTGGTCTTGGCGCACCAGGCAGGGAAAGCAGTTTCAGCGCAGAATCAACCGTCGCTTCAATTTCGTCAACTTTGTTTTGCAAGACTGTTACTTGGTCAACGCTAGCGCCAGGATTTTCTGTTTGGCTGAGATTCATTCTGGCAGCTTGAAGGTCGCCAGCCAACTTGATAGCTGTCATGATGGCGGCACGTTCGATACTGCGATTGCCAGCTGAGAGCGCTGCCTCTAATTGTTCATCAACAATTGCGGCCGCTGCACGTAAGCTGGTTTCATGTTCTGGTGTTGTGGCAAAGGCAAACTTTTGCCCAGCTAGAGTGATTTCAATGCGATGTTGGCTCATTTGTCACCTTCTGGAGCTGCGGCTAGAAGATCTAATTGACCTGAGTCGCCAGGACTAGGTAATTTATTCAGAATATTTTGGATGCGGTTTTGAGCATCTTCAATCTTATTTTCCAACGCAAGGCGCTCTTTATGCGTTTGCTCTACAGCAGCCAACAATGCCTTTGATTTGGCTTCTAGACGCACAAGGCTATCTTGCAAGCGGGTATGTGGGTTGTTTGTAAGTTCTGACATAGCTATATTGTATATACTAGTTGCGTTCTTAGGTGCTCTTGGTAGGGAATCTACCAAAGTTAAACGGGAAACAGGAGTTTTTTGGCTCAAAGAGCCTGGAATAACCTGTGCTGCCCCCGCAACGGTAAGTAAACGCACATTTGTGCAGGCTCAATCGGTAAGCCACTGGCGAAAGCTGGGAAGGTCATTGAGTTAAGTTTGCAAGCCCGGATACCGGC
>SSFP01000076.1 GCA_008015455.1 Polynucleobacter sp.
GCTGGAGTGTCGAGACGCTCTAATTGAAGCTGCATGTATGCGCTGTCATTGTTAGCCTCAAAAACTTGATTTTCTTCTTCAAAGTTAAATAAAGCTCTTGAAGAGATGGCGACAACGAGTTTGCCTTCGAGTGAGAATGCCATGCTTATGCCAAAAACAATTTATACGCTGGATTATTGCTTTCATCCCAGTGTGGGTAACCCAAGCCTGCTAAGAATTTCTTCAGATCTTTTTTCTCATTATTAGGCACTTGGATGCCAACCAAAATGCGGCCGTAGTCCGCTCCGTGATTACGGTAGTGGAAAAGGCTGATATTCCAGTTAGGCGCCATGCTGGTTAAGAACTTCATCAAGGCACCTGGTCTTTCCGGAAATTCAAAACGATAGAGAAGCTCATCTTTTGCAAGATGAGAACGTCCTCCAACCATATGTCTTAAATGAGACTTCGCTAACTCATCGTGAGTCAAATCGATGGTATCAAAGCCTGCTTTAGAAAATGATTTTGCAATTTGTTGGCTATCGCTAGCTTTCTGAGTGGCGATACCAACAAAGATGTGCGCTTTAGATGCATCAGCAATACGGTAATTAAATTCAGTCACGTTGCGGTCGCCCAATAATTCGCAAAAGCGTCTAAATGAGCCACGCTCTTCAGGGATGGTGACCGCAAAAACAGCTTCTTTAGCTTCACCCACTTCTGCGCGTTCTGCAACAAAGCGCAAGCGATTGAAATTGATATTGGCGCCACATGCAACAGCAATCAGCGTTTTATCTTTGCATTTTTCACGCTCAACATAAGCTTTCAGACCGGCAAGGGCGAGGGCGCCTGCAGGTTCCAAAATGCTACGCGTGTCTGTAAAAACATCATTAATGGCAGCGCAAATAGCATCGGTATCCACGGTGATGATTTCATCAACCACCTCTTGGCATAACCTAAATGTTTCTTTGCCCACCATTTTGACTGCTGTGCCATCTGAGAATAAACCCACATCTTTGAGCTCTACTCTGCGACCTGCTTCAAGAGATTTTTTCATGGCATCTGAGTCAACAGTTTGTACGCCGATCACCTTGATGTCAGGTCGAACTGATTTGATGTAAGCGCCCACTCCTGCAATAAGACCGCCACCACCGATGGCTAAGAAAATAGCATCGATAGGTTCTTGGTGTTGTTGCAAGATTTCCATGGCAATCGTGCCTTGTCCTGCAATCACATCTGGATCATCAAATGGATGAACAAATGTCAGCTTATGCTTCTTTTCTAGCGCTAGGGCATGTTGGTAAGCATCGCTATAAGAATCACCATAAAGAACGATTTCAACAGAATTGCCGCCACGATCTCTGACGGCATCAATTTTGAGTTGAGGGGTTGTTTTGGGCATCACAATGATCGCCTTGCAACCCATTTTGGCAGCTGATAAAGCAACGCCTTGAGCATGGTTACCAGCTGAAGCAGCAATCACCCCCCGTTTAAGTTCAACAGGGCTCATGTGAGCCATCTTGTTGTACGCTCCTCTTAACTTAAAGGAGAAAACAGGTTGATTGTCTTCTCGCTTAAGCAAAACATTGTTTTTTAGACGAGCGGTGAGGTGTGGCGCTAGATTCAACTCGGTTTCACGAGCAACGTCATAGACCTTCGCAGTTAGAATTTTTCTTAAATAATCTTTTGGCATCCTGTGAGCGTATCACGGCAAGAGCCTAAAATGACCAAACATGGAAACCGAATTACATAATTTTTTAGTTTGGCTATCACTACCAACCGTTGGTTTGCCCGCGGTATTTTTGGTTTCTTTTATTTCTGCCACCCTTTTACCTCTTGGCTCTGAGCCAGTTTTATTTGCATACATCAAGTTAAATCCAGACTTATTTTGGTTAGCAGTTTTGGTGGCGACGGTAGGTAATACATTAGGTGGCATGGTGGACTGGTTGCTAGGCTATGGTGCTAGCAAAGCCCATGAAAAATTAACGGGACCGCACGAGCATAAGTTATTGAAATGGTTCGAGAAATTGGGTCCCCCAGCGCTGCTATTGTCTTGGCTTCCAGTAGTTGGTGACCCTTTGTGTGCCGTTGCGGGTTGGTTAAGGCTGCCTTGGTTCCCCTGCCTCATCTATATGGCTATTGGAAAATTCTTGAGATATGTCGTGATGACCTATGTGCTTTTGATGATTCCTGATGGGTTTTGGTCGTACATCGCTGATACCTTTATGACCACAATCGGGACATGGTTTCAGTAGGCTAAATAAGAATGAGGCGCTAAGTCTCATAGTCCTTTAAAATGGCGTTTTAGTTAAAGCTAGCGATATGAACGCCCCTTTGCCATTAAACAGCCTTGCAGAGCCGATCCAAAATGCTCCGCGTTTGCGTGAAATTCCCTACAACTACACATCCTTCTCTGACAGAGAAATTGTGATTCGTTTGTTAGGTCAAGACGCATGGCAAATTTTGGATGAGTTAAGGTCTGGTCGTAAGACGGGTCGTTCTGCTCGAATGCTTTATGAAGTTTTGGGTGATATCTGGGTTGTGCAACGTAACCCGTATTTACAAGACGATCTTTTGGACAATCCCAATCGTCGTAAACAGTTAATTGAAGCTTTGCATCACCGTTTGGGTGAGGTTCAAAAGCGTATGACAACTGATTTGGCTGACAAAGTTGGCAAATTGGTATCAAAGGCAAAAGAAGCGATTGAGCATTTCAATAGTGAATTTGATCGTATTGCCGCTTTGCGCAAAAGAGTTCGCAAAACATTAGGTAAATACACGGCTGCAGACAATATTGCCTACGATGGTTTGGCTAGAGTGTCCCATGTGACCGATGCTACAGATTGGCGTGTTGAATATCCTTTTGTAGTTTTAACCCCAGATTCAGAAGACGAGATACCTGCCTTAGTTAAAGGGTGTGTTGAGCTTGGATTAACCATCATCCCACGCGGGGGTGGTACCGGTTACACCGGTGGTGCTGTGCCTTTGTCACCGATGTCAGCTGTTATTAACACAGAGAAGCTAGAAACATTGGGTGCTGTTGAGATGTTGCAATTGCCAGGTTTAGATCAACCTGTTGCAACTATTTACTCCGGTGCTGGCGTTGTTACAAAACGCGTTTCTGATGCTGCTGATAAATCTGGTCATGTCTTTGCAGTTGATCCAACCTCTGCGGAAGCTAGTTGTATTGGTGGCAACATCGCCATGAACGCTGGCGGTAAGAAAGCTGTTTTATGGGGAACTGCATTAGATAACTTGGCTTCATGGCGCATGGTTGACCCTGAGGGTAACTGGCTTGATGTTGAGCGTATTGGTCACAATATGAGCAAAATCCATGACGCGGATTTTGCTGTTTTCAAATTAACTTGGTCTGATGGCAGTAAAGCTCCCGGTCAGAAAGTATTAAAAACTGAAGAGTTGAAGATTGAAGGTAAGCGTTTCCGTAAAGAAGGTTTAGGTAAAGACGTTACCGATAAGTTTTTGGCAGGCTTGCCAGGCGTACAAAAAGAAGGTTGTGATGGTTTGATCACTAGTGCGCGTTGGGTCTTGCATCGGATGCCTAAGCAAATTCGTACAGTTTGTTTAGAGTTCTTCGGTCAAGCCAGAGAAGCCATCCCAAGCATTGTTGAAGTGAAGGCTTACCTTGATCAACAAGCAAAGCAGGGCGGAGCAATTCTTGCTGGCTTAGAACATTTAGACGAGCGTTATCTCAGAGCAGTCGGTTACGCCACAAAATCTAAGCGCAATGTGTTGCCAAAGATGGTGCTCATTGGCGACATCGTTGGTGATGATGAGAATGCTGTGGCTACAGCAGCGAGTGAAGTCATTCGCATGGCGAATACACGAGTTGGTGAGGGCTTTGTGGCTGTCAGTCCTGAAGCGCGTAAAAAATTCTGGTTAGATCGTTCAAGAACGGCGGCGATTGCTAAGCACACCAATGCGTTTAAGGTAAATGAAGACGTGGTGATTCCTCTTGATCGTATGGGTGAGTACACCGATGGTATCGAGTTAATCAACATTGAACTGTCTCTTAAAAATAAATTGCAATTGCTGGATGAGTTAGAGACATTCTTTAAGCAAGGTCAATTACCTTTGGGTAAGGCAGATGATGCCAGTGAAATTCCTGGTGCAGAGTTACTAGAGGATCGCGTTGCGCAAGCTTTGCAATTAATTGCAGAAGTGCGCGCTCGTTGGTTGAACTGGTCCCATCATATGGATCAGTTTTTCTCTGGCTTGCAAGACAGAAGCTTGAGAGCTTCTTGGAAGTTAGAGGTTCGCGCTGAACTAAGAAAGATTTTTAGTGGTGTTGCTTTTGAACCTATTCTGAAAGAATGCGAGGCAGTTCATAAGCGTGTGTTGCGTAGCCGAGTATTTGTGGCTCTTCATATGCACGCTGGTGACGGTAACGTTCACACCAACATTCCAGTGAACTCAGATAATTACGCCATGTTGCAAGATGCGCATAAAGCGGTTGATCGCATCATGACTTTGGCTAGATCATTGAACGGAGTTATCTCTGGTGAGCACGGCATTGGTATTACAAAGCTTGAGTACTTAACTGAAGATGAGATCAAAGACTTTAGATCTTATAAAGAAAAAGTAGATCCAGAAGGTCGTTTCAATAAGGGCAAGTTAATGCCTGGTGCTGATTTAAGAAATGCCTACACGCCAAGTTTTGGCTTGATGGGTCATGAATCTTTAATCATGCAACAAAGTGATATTGGCGCCATTGCATCTAGCGTGAAAGATTGTTTACGTTGTGGCAAGTGCAAGCCTGTTTGTGCAACGCATGTACCAAGAGCTAACTTGTTATACAGCCCAAGAAATAAAATCTTGGCAACATCTCTATTAGTCGAAGCCTTCTTGTATGAAGAGCAAACAAGACGTGGGGTGTCCATTAAACATTGGGAAGCATTTGATGACGTAGCGGCACATTGCACGGTGTGTCATAAGTGCGTCACACCATGTCCGGTGAAGATTGACTTTGGTGATGTTTCTATGAATATGCGTAATTTATTGCGCAAGATGGGGCAAAAGAAGTTCAACCCAGGTGCTGCTGCAGCCATGTTCTTTTTGAATGCTACTAATCCAGAGACTATCCAGTTAACTCGTCAGTTAATGATGTCTTGGGGTTACAAAGCGCAACGCTTAGCGCATGATCTCTTGAAGAAATTTGCGAAGAAGCAGACGACGCAACCGCGTTCTTCAGTTGGTAAGCCACCGATTCAAGAGCAAGTTATCCACTTCATTAATAAGAAGATGCCAGGTAATTTGCCGAAGAAAACCGCGCGAGCATTATTGGATATTGAGGATTCTGATGTAGTACCTATTATTAGAAATCCAAAAACAACCTCTGTAGATACGGAAGCTGTTTTCTATTTCCCTGGTTGTGGTTCTGAGCGTTTGTTCTCTCAAGTTGGTTTAGCAACTCAAGCGATGCTTTGGCATGCTGGTGTGCAAACTATTTTGCCTCCAGGCTATTTATGCTGCGGTTACCCTCAACGTGGATCTGGCGATTTTGATAAAGCCGATAAGATCATCACGGATAACCGTGTGTTATTCCATCGCGTTGCCAATACTTTGAACTATCTTGATATTAAGACAGTGGTGGTTTCTTGTGGCACTTGTTATGACCAATTAGCTGGTTACGAGTTCGAGAAGATTTTCCCGGGATGTCGAATTATTGATATTCATGAATTCTTGTTGGAAAAGGGTATCAAACTTGAAGGTGCTAAAGGCGTGAAGTACATGTATCACGATCCTTGCCACAGCCCTATGAAGTTGCAAGATCCTTTAAAGACAGTTAACAGCTTGGTGACGACTGAAGATGGTGCGGCTATTCTTAAGAATGACCGTTGTTGCGGTGAGTCAGGCACTTTGGCTGTGACTCGTCCGGATATTTCTACGCAAGTTCGTTTCCGCAAAGAAATTGAAATGCGTAAGGGTGCTGATGCCCTCAGAGAAGGTTTTGATGGTCAGGTGAAAGTATTAACAAGTTGCCCATCATGCTTGCAGGGATTGTCACGATATAACGATGATGCAGGCACTCAGGCTGATTACATTGTGGTTGAAATGGCTAAGCATCTCTTGGGTGAGAACTGGATGGCTGATTATGTGAAGAGCGCCAACTCTGGTGGAATCGAAAGGGTATTGGTTTAAAGATGACAACATCGACTAAAGCACCTATTCCTGAGAATATTGCTGTACACCAACAATCTAAAGTTTTGGAGTTGGTATATCCAGGCGCCCAAACTTATCAATTGTCATTTGAGTTTTTAAGAGTTTGGTCCCCTTCTGCTGAAGTGCGTGGTCATGGCCCAGGACAGGAAACATTACAAACGGGTAAGCGCGATGTGATGATTACTGGTGTTGAGCCGGTGGGTCATTACGCCATCAAGCCAACATTTTCTGATGGGCATGATTCAGGTATTTATTCTTGGGAATACCTTTATGAGATGTGTCTTCATTACGATGAGATGTGGCAGGATTATTTGGATCGATTAAGTGCTGCGGGTGTGGATAGAGATACACCTATGGTGAAGAATGCAGGGCACTCTTGCGGACATTAAAAAAATACTATGGCACAAACACACTTTGGTTATAAAACTGTCGATGAAAAAGAGAAGGCTGGCAAGGTTGCCGAAGTTTTCCATTCAGTAGCAAATAAATACGACATCATGAATGACTTGATGTCTGGTGGTTTACATCGCGTTTGGAAGCATTTCACGATCAGTAAGGCTGCTGTTCGCCCAGGCCAAAAAGTTTTAGATATTGCTGGTGGTACTGGAGACCTTTCTTTAAGTTTTGCCAAATCTGTTGGTTTAGAGAGGGAGACCGGTGGTCAAGTTTGGTTAACTGACATTAACGCATCTATGTTGGGGTACGGACGCAATCGATTGTTAGATAAAGGCTACCATTTGCCATGCGTGCAAGTAGATGCTGAGCAAATTCCTTTCCCTTCTAATTACTTTGACCTAGCAACTGTCGCATTTGGTTTACGCAATATGACGCACAAGGATGTGGCGTTAAAGGAAATGTTGCGAGTAATAAAACCTGGTGGAAAAGTGATGGTTTTGGAGTTTTCTAAACCAGTTGAAATGCTTAAGCCTATTTACGATGCCTACTCATTCAAGATTCTGCCATGGTTGGGTGAGAAGGTGGCAGGCGATGCTGAAAGTTATCGCTATTTGGCTGAGTCCATCAGAATGCACCCTGATCAAGAAACCCTAAAAGCCATGATGGAAAAAGTGGGTTTTGACAAGGTTGAGTACCACTCCTTAACTGGTGGTATTGTTGCACTACATATTGGTTATAAGTACTAATCATTTTTAAAAGAGGTATTCAATGATGATGAAGAAAAGTTTGCTTGGCGTGGTTCTTTCTTCTTTAGTTTTGCTAGGTTCTTCAATGGATGTGGATGCTAAACGTCTTGGTGGATCTAGGAGTATGGGTAAGCAAAACAGTAGCGTTACTCAAAAGCAAGCAGCTCCTGCTGCGGCACCTGCTGCTCCAGCAGCGCAACCTGCCCCAGCTGCAAAACCAGCTCCTGCAGCATCTCCCGCTGCAACTCAGCCGAAAAAAGGTTTTGGCATGGGCGGTATTTTGGGTGGTTTAGCTGCTGGTCTAGGCATTGGTTGGTTGCTTTCTCATTTTGGTTTAGGTGAGGCAGCCGCTTCATTCTTTATGGGTCTTTTGATCGTGATGGCTGTAGCAATGGTTGCTATGTTCCTATTTAGAAAATTCGCAGGCTCACAAGCTAAGTACAAAACAAGCCCAGCGGGTGGTCCACAGTGGGATACGCCCCAAACTTATGAAAGACAAGAACCTGTTGTGACATCAAGTTCAGCGCCTGTAGCAGACACACCAAGATCAAACATTCAAAACTTTGATCAAGAGTCATTCTTGCTTAATGCGAAAAAGCATTTTGTTCACTTACAAGAAGCTTGGGATAAGGGTGATCTTTTGAAGTTGCAAGAATTTGCAACGGTTGAAATGTTTGAAGAGTTACGTCAAGATTTGGCAGCGCGCGCTAATGTTAATAATCGTACTGAGGTATTAACACTGGATGCTGAACTATTGGGCATCGAAACAGCAGAAGATGTTTATTTAGCTAGCGTGAAATTCTCAGGAATGATCCGCGAGCAAGCCGACGGCGCTGCTGAATCATTTGTAGAGGTGTGGAATTTAACTAAGCCTGTTAACGGTCAAGGTGGTTGGGTGTTAGCTGGTATTCAACAACTGGTTTAATCTGAAAACGATCGTTCACGCTCTTAACTACTTACTGGCCCAAGAATCTTGGGCCAGTGATCTTTTGCGCAAGCATATTGGTAAAACAATTCAAATCAAGTTGCCGATTACACAAATTTCTTTAGTGATTGATGAGCAAGCTAAATTCTCCTTATCTAAGGATGAAGTCAAAGATGCTAATGTGACTTTAACCATCGGCTCTGATGTTCTTAATGCCTATATCGCTGGCGGTAAAGATGTGGCCGCTCAGCATGTGAAGGTTTCTGGTGATGTTGATTTGGCGCATGCTATGTCTAAGCTCGCTGGTCAGTTACGTTGGGAAGTTGAGGAAGATTTATCGAAATTGGTGGGTGATGCATGGGCTCATCGAATCGTGGAGTCAGCTAAAAAGACTCGCAGATACGGTCAGTCAGCGGTAAAAGATTTGGGTGGTAGTGTTCTTGAATATTTGATTCATGAAAAACCAACCTTGGTACAAAAAGAAGAATTAGATAGCTATAAAAATAATCTACGCCAATTGCGTGACGATGTTGAGCGTCTTGAAAAAAGAATTGAGCGTTTAATGGAGAAGTTGGAGAAAGCCTCGTGAGACAGTTTTTAAGATTGTTGAAGATTGTTTTTACGATCTGGCGTTTTGGCGTATTACGAATTGTTAGCCAAAGTCTGAAGCCTGGTTTTTTCAAAATTCTTCTAACCGTCTTATCTTGGTTGACACCAGGATCCTACACTCGTGGTCAAAGTTTACGCTTGGCTTTAGAAGCTTTGGGACCCATCTTTGTTAAGTTTGGACAAGTGTTATCTACTCGTCGCGACTTACTGCCAACAGATATTGCTGATGAGTTAGCGAAGTTGCAAGACCAGGTGCCTCCTTTTTCTGAAGATAAGTCTTTGGCTTTAGTGGAGGCTTCCTTAGGCAAAAAGATTTCTGAAGTCTTTATTTCTTTTGATCGCAAGCCAACCGCTAGCGCATCAGTGGCTCAAGTGCACTTTGCGGTGCTTAAGGGAACGACAAAATATCCAGAATGGGAAGGGCGCGAAGTCGCTGTGAAGGTCCTACGTCCTGGAATTTTGTCCGTCATTGAGAGTGATTTAGCCTTATTACGAGTTTTGGCAGGCTTGGTGGAAAAGCTTTGGCGTGACGGTAAACGTCTAAAGCCTAGAGAAAACGTTGATGAGTTTGATACCTACTTACATGACGAATTAGATCTCATGAGAGAAGCGGCAAATGCTAGTCAGTTACGTCGCAACTTTGAGGGCTCCAAAAAGCTCATGATCCCTGAGATGTATTGGGACTTATGTGGCATGGATGTCATGGTCATGGAAAGAATGCATGGCATTCCTATTTCTAGATTAGAGGAGTTGAAGGCTGCGGGAGTTGATCTAAAGAAATTAGCTTCTGACGGTGTTGAGATTTTCTTTACCCAAGTGTTTCATGATGGTTTCTTCCATGCAGACATGCATCCGGGCAATATTTTCGTGAGTGTTGCTCCAGAAACTTTTGGACGTTACATCGCTTTAGATTTTGGCATCGTGGGTGCACTTTCCGATTCAGATAAAAATTATTTGGCACAAAATTTCTTAGCTTTCTTTAATCGCAACTATCGACGAGTTGCTGAATTGCATATCGAATCAGGTTGGGTGCCAAAGGAAACTCGTGTTGAAGAATTAGAAGGTGCGGTTCGAGCAGTTTGCGAACCTTATTTTGACCGTCCTTTGAAAGAAATTTCCTTAGGTATTGTCTTGATGAGACTTTTCCAAGCATCAAGACGCTTTAATGTTGAAATTCAGCCGCAGCTGACTTTGTTGCAAAAAACACTCCTCAATGTGGAAGGTTTAGGTCGCCAACTCGATCCTGATATGGATTTATGGAAGACTGCCAAGCCAGTTCTTGAAAAATGGGTAGATCAACAAATTGGTATTAGGGGCTTTATTGATCGCCTCAAAGATGAGGCTCCTCACTGGGCTAAGTTAGTGCCTACTATCCCCAGACTTCTTGTAAAATGGTTGGAAAATCATCATGAGAAGCCTGGGAATGGCGTTGAAGAGTTGATGCTAAAGTTAGTCGCAGAACAAAGACAAACCCGAAAACTCATTTGGGGAAGCATTCTTTTCTTAGGTGGCTTAATCAGCGGAACCTTATTTACGCTCACTTGGCTTGGCTAAGCCCTTATAATTTAAGGCTTCATGAAAAAATATTTTATTGCCGGCATGCTCATTTGGGCTCCATTAGCCATCACTATTTGGGTGATGACTTGGGGCTTATCCGTCTTGGACGGTGTTTTTGGCTCAGTCATGATGGCTTTGATGACTATTTTGCCCTCAGGGCTAAAGCCTGCATTACAGTCTTTTAGAGAATTACCTGGTGTTGGGATTCTGATTGTTTTGGCGATTATTTTCGCGACAGGTATTTTGGCTGCCAATTTCGTTGGGCAATGGTGGATTCGTTTATGGGATCGCATCATTACTCGCATTCCCATTGTTAAATCTATCTATTCAAGCGTTAAACAAGTTTCTGGCACTTTATTCTCAAGCAAGGGAAATGCCTTTAGAAAGGCAGTATTGATTCCATACCCACGTAATGGATCTTGGACGATTGCTTTCATTACAGGTAACCCAGCTGATGAAGTAGCTAACAAATTAAATGGTGAGCATGTGAACGTGTTCTTGCCCACCACACCTAATCCAACCTCTGGATTCTTTATGATTGTTCCGCGCGCGGACATCATTGAACTAGAAATGAGCGTTGAAGAAGCGCTTACACATATTGTGTCGATGGGATCAGTTCCCCCTTCATCTCACCCAGAATCATCTGCAAAGTAGGAAGTTTTATGTCAATGCGTAGCCATCAGTGTGGGCAAGTAACAGAAGCCCTTGTCGGACAACAAGTCACATTAGCCGGTTGGGTTAATCGTCGCCGCGATCATGGTGGGGTTATTTTTATTGATTTACGAGATCGCGATGGTTTCGTTCAGGTTGTTTGCGATCCAGATCGCGCTGATATGTTCAAAATGGCTGAGCAGGTGCGTAATGAGTACTGTATTCAGATCATTGGCTTGGTTCGCGCTCGTCCGGCTGGCACAGAAAATAATGATTTAACCAGCGGCAAAGTGGAGATCTTGTGTCATGAATTGAATATTCTGAACGCATCGGTGACTCCTCCATTCCAGTTGGAAGATGACAATCTTTCAGAGACCACACGTCTAACGCATCGCGTTTTGGATTTACGTCGTCCGCAAATGCAAAAGAATTTGCGTTTGCGCTACAACGTCGCCATGGAAACGCGTCGTTATTTAGATCAAGCAGGCTTTATTGATATCGAGACACCGATGTTGACGAAGAGCACGCCAGAAGGTGCGCGTGACTATTTGGTGCCTTCACGTGTTCATGATGGTCAATTCTTTGCATTGCCACAGTCGCCTCAATTATTTAAGCAGTTGCTCATGGTGGCTGGTTTTGATCGTTACTACCAAGTAACAAAATGTTTCCGTGATGAAGATTTGCGTGCAGATCGTCAACCAGAATTTACACAGATCGATTGCGAAACAGCTTTCTTAGACGAATTTGAAATTCGTGATTTGTTTGAAAACATGATGCGTCATATTTTCAAAACAGTGATGAATGTTGAGTTGGATAACCCATTCCCAGTGATGCCTTACTCTGAAGCTATGGCTCGTTTTGGCTCTGATAAGCCAGACTTGCGCGTTAAATTAGAGTTCACTGAATTAACAGATGTGATGAAGGATGTTGACTTTAAGGTGTTCTCTGGCGCAGCCAATATGCCTAATGGTCGTGTGGTGGGTCTCTGTGTGCCCGGTGGCTCCGTGATTAGCCGAAGCGATATTGATGATTACACTCAATTCGTAGCTATCTATGGTGCCAAAGGTTTGGCATGGATTAAGGTCAATGAAGTAGCTAAAGGTCGCGATGGTTTGCAATCACCGATCGTTAAGAACTTGCATGATGCAGCAATTCAAGAAATCTTGGCAAGAACTAGTGCTAAAGATGGCGACATTATTTTCTTCGGCGCAGATAAAGCTAAGGTAGTGAATGATGCTATCGGAGCTTTACGTTTGAAGATTGGTCATTCTGCTTGGGCTCGAGAAAATGGCTTGATGGAACAAGTTTGGAAGCCAATGTGGGTGGTTGATTTCCCCATGTTTGACTACGATGAAGATGATGCACGTTGGGTAGCATGCCATCACCCATTCACAAGCCCTAAAGATGAGCATTTGGATTATTTAGAAACAGATCCAGGTAAGTGTCTAGCTAAGGCTTATGACATGGTTCTCAATGGTTGGGAAATTGGTGGTGGATCTGTTCGTATTCATAAAGAGTCTGTCCAAAGCCAAGTATTTAGAGCTCTAAAGATTGGTCCTGAGGAAGCGCAAGCGAAATTTGGATTCTTGTTAGATGCTTTGCAATATGGCGCACCTCCGCATGGTGGTATTGCTTTCGGTCTAGATCGTATCGTCACAATGATGACTGGTGCAGAATCTATTCGTGATGTGATTGCCTTCCCTAAAACTCAAAGAGCGCAGTGTTTGTTGACACAAGCACCAAGCCCTGTTGATGAAAAGCAGTTACGCGAATTGCATATCCGTTTGCGTAATACGCAAGTTCCTGCATGAAGATCCCTATCTCGGTCTTAGTTGTTATTTATACAGCTAAGAACGAGGTATTACTTCTTGAAAGAGCTGATCACCCTGGTTTTTGGCAATCAGTAACTGGTAGCTTAGATACTACGGATGAGCCACTTATAGAGGCAGCGCGTCGAGAGCTATTCGAAGAAACTGGTATTGATAGCCGACTTCTCAATGATGGGGCAGTAGTTTCTATGAACCACTCTGTGACTTATGAGATATACCCAGAGTGGCGTCACCGCTATCCCCCAGGTGTTACTCAAAATGTAGAGCATTGGTTCAAAGTTTGTTTACCTGATCGCGTGCCAGTGAAGCTGGCTCCGCGAGAGCATCTATCTTATCGCTGGGTGGCGCTTCAAGATGCTCCAAAGATGTGTTTTTCCCCAAGCAATCAAGAGGCGATCCAAAAATTAAATTCTATTTAGAATAAGGTATGACACTGTTACGTAAAAATCGTTGGCAGACTATCGATTCTTTAGAGTTATTAGAGGGTGGGAAAAATTATTTCTCTGCGATAGAGGCAGCCTTAATACGTGCTCAAAAAAGTATTTACCTAGAGGTTTATATTTTTTCGGCTGATACCCAGGCGCAAAAAATTTGTGAATTATTATCAGCTGCCTCCTTAAGAGGGGTTGATGTGAAGGTTATTATTGATTGGTTTGGATCATCCCCCTTCAAATTTGAAAATCAATTAAAGCAAGCGGGAGTGCAGTTTCATTATTACAACCCTGGTTGGTTTGGGCGTTTTGGATTTTCAAGAACTCATCGTAAATTGCTTGTCATTGATGAGCATGAGGCATATTTAGGTGGCATTAATATTTGCGATGATGCCAAAGATGCCTCAGGAAATTCTCTGGCTGGTCTTCGTTGGGATTTAGCTCTTAAAGCAACGGGTCATATTGTTGAAAAAGTACATGCTACGTTTTTAAGACAATGGCAGCGCTTGCAACCTGATGCATTACATCCAAGAAATATTCTGAAAAGAATCTTTGAACAAGAATCCCCCTGGAGTTCTAATCATTTCATGGGCTTGCGTCATGGGAGTAAACCCAGCTTAGCTCTAGTGGCTAGGGATAATTTGCATCATCGTCGAGACATTGAAAGAGCGAGCTTGAAAGCCATTGGTCAAGCTCAAGAAGAGATCTGGTTGGTGACTCCATATTTCATGCCAGGTAGGCGACTGAGAAAGGCATTGATTCATGCGGCTGAGCGTGGTGTATCAGTGAACCTATTGCTGGGCAAAGATGAATTCAAGATGTTGAATTGGTCTGTACCGAGTTTGTATGGACAATTTTTAGCATCCAATATTGCGATATATGAATATCCTAATGGTTTGCTGCATGCTAAATCCCTAGTGGTTGATCGTCGTTGGGCTACCTTGGGTTCATCAAACTATGATCACCTTTCATTTTTGTTAAATCATGAGGCGAATTTGATTATTCGAAATCATGAGGTCATTAAAGAGATTCGGTGGAAAATCGCTGATCAAGCAGCGGAGATTGCAACACAAGTTGATCGACGCTCTTTTAGTCAGCGTCCTTTAGGCGAGAAAATGTTGAACTGGGTGGTGTACGGATTGGTCAGATTTTTATTATCCTTAATCACTATAGGTGCTAAAGATAAAGCCTTACCAAGTATTAGAGACTAAGCAGTAATATTTTTATAAATTTATTCGAAAAGTTAAGGCATGCGACGAGCCGCTCATCATTCAGAACAGATTCCTAATCAACGCCCCAGCAGCAATGATTGGAAAGTGATTGCTAATTTATTGCCTTATCTTTGGGAGTTCAAAGGTCGAGTCATCTTAGCTATGAGCTGTTTGATTGCCGCCAAAGTTGCCAATTTGGCTGTGCCCATCTTATTAAAAGAGCTCATCGATGCCATGTCTTTGCCGCAGGGTGCACAAGTTTTATTAGTGGTTCCTGTGGCTCTCATTATTGCCTATGGCTTATTGAGATTGTCGGCTTCGCTATTTACCGAGCTAAGAGAGTTGTTATTTTCTCGAGTAACGGAAAGCGCGGTCAGAACTGTCGCTTTAAAAGTGTTTCAGCATTTGCATGCCCTGTCGTTACGTTTTCACTTGTCTCGACAAACTGGGGGTATGACACGTGATATTGAGCGGGGTACGCGAGGTATTCAATCCCTGATTTCTTATTCTTTGTATAGCATTTTGCCTACTCTCGTTGAGTTAGGTTTGGTGCTTGGTTACTTCATTTGGGCATATAACTATTTATTTGCAGTAATCACTTTTGTAGCATTAGTTTTTTATGTCATCTTTACCATTCAGGTCACAGAGTGGCGCACGCAATATCGTCGCAAGATGAATGAGTTAGATTCAAGAGCGCATCAAAGAGCTGTAGATTCTTTGATTAATTTTGAGACTGTTAAATATTTCAGCAATGAGTCTTATGAGGCGTCACGTTATGACGACAACTTGCATCGTTATCGTGAAGCTGCCATTAAATCCCAACGTTCCTTGGCGCTATTAAATGGCGGGCAGCAAACGATTATCGCTATCGGGTTAATTTTGATCTTGTGGCAAGCCACGCAGGGGGTGGTTGATGGTGTCATGACTATTGGTGATTTGGTCCTAGTCAATGTCTTGATGATTCAGTTGTATATCCCTCTTAATTTCTTGGGAGTGATTTATCGAGAAATTAAACAAGCTCTGACAGATATGGATCGTATGTTTAGCTTGTTGCAAACTGATCAAGAGATTGCTGATTCCCCAACGGCAACAGATTTAATTGTTCATCAAAAAAATTTAGGTCCACAAGTTGTTTTTGACAATGTTTCGTTTTCATATGAGCCTAACAGAGATATCTTAAAAGACTTAAGTTTTGTGATTGAGCCAGGACAAACAACTGCGGTGGTGGGGCATAGCGGTGCCGGGAAGAGTACCTTGGCAAGACTCTTGTTTCGTTTCTATGATGTTACGGGTGGCGCGGTTTTCTTGGACGGGCAAAACATTAAAGATGTCAAGCAGTTAAGCTTGCGTCAAGCAATTGGCATTGTTCCTCAAGATACGGTTCTATTTAATGACACGGTTGCCTACAACATTGCTTATGGTCGACCAGGAGCTAGTCAAGCAGATATTGAATCTGCTGCTAAGTCAGCTCAAATTCATGACTTTATTATTTCGTTGCCAGATGGTTATCAAACTATGGTCGGTGAGCGTGGTCTTAAGTTGTCAGGTGGCGAAAAGCAGCGCGTTGCCATTGCAAGAACTTTATTAAAAAATCCATCTCTACTGATTTTTGATGAAGCAACTTCTGCCTTAGATTCCGAAACAGAGCGAGCGATTCAAAAAGAATTAATGGAGCTTGCGCAAAACCGAACGACTCTGATCATTGCACATCGTTTGTCGACCATTATTCATGCGCAGCAAATTCTTGTGATGGATGCAGGGAGAGTGATTGAAAGAGGTACACACGAATCCTTATTAAGCTTGCAGGGACGCTATGCTGAGATGTGGCGAGTGCAACAATCTCAAATCGAGCTAATATCTTGAAATGACAGTTAAAAATCCCCAACAATTTTTGCAAGAAGCTTTTGCCCAAGCACTCAAAGCTTCTAATCCTCAAGCCATCTTGCCTGATGGTTTAAAGCGCGCCTTTCCGGTTGCCCCAACTGGTCGTTGTCTCGTTTTAGGGGCTGGCAAGGCAGCAGCTTCCATGGCTGTTGCAATGGAGTCTTATGCAAAAGCTCATTGGCCAAAAATTAAATTAGAGGGAATGGTTATTACCCGTTATGGGCATGCTTTAGCGACTGAGCATATTCGTGTGGTTGAGGCATCACATCCGGTTCCTGATCAAGCGGGTATGGATGCTGCCAAAGAAACCTTGGCTCTTATTAGAACGCTACAACCTGGTGATCATTTAATTGCATTGGTATCTGGCGGGGGCTCCAGCTTATTAACTTTGCCAGCAGAGGGTTTAAGTATCGAAGACCTTCGCGCAACCACTCAAGCTTTGTTGAGGTCAGGTGCTCCGATTGGTCAAATGAATGTTGTGCGCAAACATCTGTCTGCTATTTTGGGTGGGCATATGGCTCGTGAAGCAAGTTTGCGAGGCGCGGTTGTAACTGCGTTTTTAATCTCGGATGTCACTGGAGATGATCCATCAAGTATCGCTAGCGGTCCTTGTGCACCTGATGATTCAACGTTTGCTGATGCGCTAGATATTTTGAGAGATTATGATCTTTTAAATGGTGCCATCCCTCAGGTAGTCATTAAGTATTTAGAGGGTGGTCTTCAAGGAGTTCATCCAGAAACGCCTAAATCAAATGATCCTATTTTTCAGGAGACCAAGAATTATTTATTAGGTTCGGCTCACGCCAGCCTAGAAGCAGCAGCTAAATACTGCCAATCTCAAGGGGTTACGCCAGTCATCTTAGGAGATACCGTCATGGGAGAAGCACGCGATGTTGCATTGATGCAAGCGGCTATTGCTCGTGAGATTGATTTATATGGCGCCCCCTTTAAAAAGCCTGTGGCACTTTTATCCGGTGGAGAGTGCACAGTCACGATTGCGCCAGGCATAAAGGGTCGAGGTGGTCGTTGCAGTGAGTTTTTATTAGCTTTATATAACGCGACTGATGATTTAAGTACTTTATCTGCCTTAGCTGCAGATACTGACGGAATTGATGGTAGCGAGGATAATGCAGGTGCTTACTTTTCTAAAGCTACTAGGGAAGAAGCCCAACAAAAAAAATTACAAGCAAAAAATTATTTAAGTGCACATGATAGTTATGGGTTTTTTAAAGAGTTAGATGCTTTAGTTCATACGGGTCCCACACTGACCAATGTGAACGATTTTAGAATTTTATTAATTGATGAAAAAAGTGGATCTTGATCATGGGTGCTGTCCATACAATTGAAATTACTCAACCAGATGATTGGCATTTACATGTACGAGATAGAGATGTCTTACCTGATTTGATTCGTCATACGGCACAGCAATTTGCCCGTGCCATCATCATGCCTAATTTGAAGCCGCCTGTGACTACTGCTGATATGGCAGTGGCGTATCAGCAACGTATTTTGGCTGCTAGACCTGCAGGTAGCTCCTTTCAGCCTTTGATGGTGCTGTATCTAACAGACAATACAAGCGCTGAGCAGGTGAAGAGTGCTGCTGCTGTGGGGGTGGTGGCATTTAAGCTATACCCAGCAGGAGCCACAACGAATAGCGATGCTGGTGTAACTGATTTATCCAAATGCTCTGCTGCATTATCTGCCATGGAAGCTTGTGGCATGCCTTTGTTAGTGCATGGTGAAGTGACGCATGCAGATGTCGATGTCTTTGATCGCGAGGCAGTATTTATTGATCAAGTGCTTGAGCCATTGAGAAGAAAACACCCAGGTCTAAAAATTGTTTTTGAGCACATTACAACTAAGCAAGCAGCTCAGTATGTGCGTGATGCGGATGCCAGTAGATTTGGTGCCATTGGAGCCACGCTAACACCACAACATTTGCTCTACAACAGAAATGCGATTTTTACAGGTGGTGTTCGTCCTCATTACTATTGCTTACCAATTCTGAAACGAGAAGAGCATCGCGTAGCATTAGTTGAGGTTGCTACATCTGGTAACCCCAGATTTTTCTTAGGCACCGACAGTGCACCTCATGCAAGAGGCACAAAAGAAAATGCCTGTGGCTGTGCTGGCTGTTATACGGCTTGGCATGCAATGCCTTTATATGCTGAAGTGTTTGATGCTGCCAATGCTCTAGATAAGTTGGAAGGATTTGCCAGTCACTTTGGCGCTGATTTTTACGGCTTGTCGCGCAACACCAACAAACTCACTCTCAAGCGTGAGCAACAAATGATTCCTGCGGAATTCCCCATGGGAAGTTCTACCGTTGTGCCATTGCGAGCTGGCGAAATGCTTGCTTGGTCAATAGTCGGTTAGACTAGCGGGGCAGAGTCGGTAAGGCAATCGCTGCCTTGGTAACAAGGGAGAGGAAAGTCCGGACTCCATAGGACGGGGTGATGGCTAACAGCCATCCGCGGTGACGCGAGGAATAGGGCCACAGAGACGAGCGTATTTAGTTACGGTGAAACGCGGTAACCTCCACTCGGAGCAATCCCAAATAGGCAAGCGTTGAGGCGGTCCGCTGAGCTTGCGGGTAGGGAGCTTGATTCTACTGGTAACAGTGGAACTAGATGAATGGTTGCCCCCATGCGTCAGCGTGGGCGACAGAATCCGGCTTAATAGCCGGCTCTGCACTTTTCTTAGATTTCTAAAATTTCGATGCTGTGGGTGATTTCAGCTGTTTTGCCAAGCATGATCGTTGCTGAGCAATATTTGTCGTGAGAGAGCTCAACAGCCTTTTCAACACGACTTTTATCCAAGTTTTTACCGGAAACAGTGAAAGTCATATGAATCTTTGTAAAGATCTTGGGATCTTCATCAGCACGTTCAGCCTTGAGGGCGACCTTGCAGTCATGAACATCTTGTCTAGCTCGTTTCAAGATCATGACAACATCAAAGCAGGTACATCCACCGGCACCTACGAGCATCATTTCCATGGGGCGGGGGGCTAGGTTTTTACCTCCAGCTTCTGGGGCACCATCCATATTAACTAGGTGTCCACTGCCTGTTTCAGCGCTAAATGCCATACCATCTTTACCTAGCCATTTGATAGTTGCTTCCATTGTTTTCTTTCTTTAACTCGATATGAATTGGTATTAAATGATAATGCTGTTGGTTATTTATTTCAAAAATACCTAATAAAAACAGATGTCTATTTGATTTTTAGTGAATTTTATAAAAATTATTAATTCTTATTTGCTAAATTCTCGAGATTTTCATAAAATGGTTTTATGTCTCCTCCACCCTCCAAAAAGGTGGATTTCAGCCCAGGAAGTGCTTTCCTGGGCTTTTTTTTGCTACAATGGAGAGCTTCCCAGTTTGCCCATGGGGAAATTTGTACCAGTCTTTAAATTTACACTGCGAGCCTGCAAGCATAAGCGGAGCCAAAGGAAGAGTTTAGAAACTGTTTTGATAGGGCTTAACAATTTAAGGTAATCATGAAAACTTTCTCAGCAAAACCGCTTGAGGTGAAGCGTGAGTGGTTCGTGATTGACGCTACGGACAAAGTCCTCGGTCGTGTCGCCAGTGAAGTGGCACACCGTCTACGCGGCAAGCACAAGCCAGAATTCACCCCGCACGTTGACACAGGTGACTACATTGTCATCATCAATGCTTCTAAGTTGCGCGTAACTGGCACTAAAGGCTTGAACAAAAAATACTACACGCACAGTGGCTATCCTGGCGGCATCTACGAAACTAACTTCGACAAGATGCAAGCCCGTTTCCCTGGTCGTGCTCTTGAGAAGGCTGTTAAAGGCATGTTGCCTAAAGGCCCACTTGGCTATGCAATGATCAAGAAATTGAAAGTTTATGCAGATGCTGACCACCCACACGCGGCTCAACAGCCAAGCGTTCTTGAGATCTAAGGAGCCGATATGATTGGAAACTGGAACTATGGTACTGGCCGTCGTAAAAGCTCAGTAGCTCGCGTATTCATCAAGGCTGGTAAAGGCGACATTCTTGTTAATGGTAAGCCGATTGCTGAATATTTTGCTCGTGAAACATCACGTATGATCGTTCGCCAACCTTTAGAGTTGACTAACCATGCTTCAACGTTTGATATCAAAGTCAACGTTTCTGGCGGTGGTGAGACAGGTCAAGCTGGTGCGGTTCGTCACGGTGTGACACGTGCTTTGATCGACTATGACGCAGCATTGAAGCCAGCTTTGTCTAAAGCAGGTTTCGTGACGCGTGATGCTCGTGAAGTTGAGCGTAAAAAAGTTGGTTTGCACGGCGCGCGTCGTCGCAAACAGTTCAGCAAACGTTAATTTTTTTGCTGTTCTACGAAAAGCCGCGCACTGCGCGGCTTTTTCTTTTCTACAATAGCGATATTGGAGGACATTAAATGATCAAAGTTGGCATTGTTGGTGGAACTGGTTATACGGGGGTTGAGTTACTCCGTTTGTTGTCTCAACATCCTGAGGTTGAGTTAACGGCAATTACGTCTCGTAAAGAAGCCGGAATGCCTGTGGCTGAGATGTTCCCATCTTTACGTGGTCGCGTTAATCTTTGTTTCTCAACTCCAGAAGAAGCTAAGCTCACTGAATGCGATGCAGTCTTTTTTGCAACCCCTCATGGCGTGGCTATGGCGCAAGCAAAAGAGTTGCTAGCGGCTGGTGTGAAGATTCTTGATTTGGCTGCAGACTTCCGTTTGAAAGATACCGCTGAATTCGAAAAGTGGTACGGCATGCCTCATGCTTGTCCAGATGTATTGGCTGAAGCGGTCTATGGTTTGGCAGAAATTAATCGTGAAGCGATTAAAAAAGCGCGCGTGGTTGGTTTAGCGGGTTGCTACCCAACTTCTGTTCAATTAGGTTTTGCACCTTTATTAGATCCAAAATCAACGAGTGGCAAAAAGCTGATTGATTTAAGTTATTTGATCTCTGATTCCAAATCAGGTGTATCAGGTGCTGGGCGTAAAGCTGAAGTAGGTACTTTACTGGCTGAGGCAAGTGATAACTTTAAGGCTTATGGTGTGAAAGGGCATCGCCACCACCCTGAAATTCGTCAAGGCTTATCAGCGATTGCTGGCGGTCAAGAGGTGGGTTTAACTTTTGTACCTCATTTAACGCCAATGATTAGAGGTATTCACTCAACGCTATATGCACGTATCTTGCCTGAGGGTAGAGATGTTGACTATCAAGCCTTATACGAGAAGTTTTATGAGGGTGAGCCGTTTGTAGATGTGATGCCAGCAGGTAGCACCCCTGAAACACGTTCAGTTAGAGGTAGCAATGCTTTAAGAATTGCTATTTACCGTCCTCAGGGTGGTGATACTTTGGTTATTTTGGTGGTAGAGGATAACTTGGTTAAGGGAGCTTCAGGTCAAGGCGTTCAGTGCTTGAATTTGATGTTTGGTTTGCCTGAAAATACGGGTTTAACGCACATTGCTTTAATGCCGTAAATCCCCTACAGCAAATATTGATTTAGAAGCCTACAATAGGCATATGTAACGAAAAGGAGTCCATGATGACGACAGCACAAACAGCACAAGCAACAGACAATTTAGAGCCCCCAATGCCACTAGTTTTCACAGATAGCGCTGTGGCAAAAGTAGCTGATTTAATCGCCGAAGAAGGTAATCCTGATTTGAAATTGCGCGTATTCGTGCAAGGTGGTGGTTGCTCTGGTTTCCAATATGGCTTCACATTTGATGAAGCGGTGAATGAAGATGACACGTTGGTCACTAAAGGTAACGTTACTTTGTTGATCGATTCAATGAGCTTCCAGTATTTGGTGGGCGCTGAGATCGATTACAAAGAAGATATCAATGGTTCACAATTTGTGATCAAGAACCCTAATGCCACAACAACTTGTGGTTGCGGTTCATCTTTCTCTGCTTAATTAAGCGGGGTAGTGCGCACCTAGTATGCGCAGATCTTTTGCACCAGTAACAGCCGGCAAATTTGCTGGCTGTTTTGCTTTATGAGCCCAAGCTAACCAAGCAAATGCTGTGGCTTCAACGGCTTGTGGATCAATACCAACCTGCTCAGTCGTCTGAATCTCTTTTTCCAGAAAAGGACAAAGTCTTTGTATAGCCTTCAAGAGGGCTTGGTTTTTGGCTCCGCCGCCACAAACGACTAATTGTTTGGTCTCTGGGGCGCCTTGTTGGAGGGCTTGGGCTACGCTCTGAGCTGTTAATTCAAGAAGGGTGGCTTGGATATCTACTGCAGCGTTGTGTTCGCATCCAGAGGCTTTTAAGTGCTTTTTAAGCCACTCAGGATTAAAGAGATCTCTACCAGTGCTTTTGGGGGCTGGTTTTGAGAAATAAGGCTCATTCAGGAAGCTATTCAAGAGCTCTTGAATCACCTGACCTTGACTAGCCCATTGACCATTGTCATCAAAGTTTTTCTGAAGATGTAGGTGTGTCCAGTAATCCATCAGGGCATTCCCCGGACCGCAATCAAACCCAGTTACTAAGGGATGGTTGGTTGACGATTCTTTGCCAGGCAGTAGACTGAGATTTGAGATCCCGCCAATATTAAGAACTGCTAATGCTTTTGCCTGAGCAAATTGTGCCCAATGGAAAGCAGGGACTAAGGGGGCGCCTTGTCCGCCTGCTGCAATGTCACGACTACGAAAATCTGCGATGACATCAATACCTGACTTTTCAGCAAGTAAGGAGGGGTTTAGTGATTGGCGTGTGTAACCAATTCCATCATGAAGACCTGGCTGATGCCGAATAGTTTGTCCATGCGCCCCAATCGCCTGAATATCTTGAGGGCTTAATGTTGTCTTCGCCAAGCACTTTTCAACGGCTTGAGCGTAATGAAGGGCTAGTTGATTGGCTGCCAATGCCTCAAGATGTAGTTCGTTTTCTGAGGGTTTTTGGAGCTCAAAGTAGGTCTTTCTGAGGGCGGAGTCCATCGGAATATCCACGTGTTGAAGAACTTGAGCTTGGCCCGTGGCGGAAATTTCTGCCAAAACGGCATCCACCCCATCGAGGCTGGTGCCAGACATGATGCCAATGTAGTAATTCTTCATAGGAGTGAACTCTTAAGTGGTGCGACAATACGCCCTAGGAAATAAATGTAACCGATAGATTATGTCTTTAGATAACGAGAATAAAACAGAACAAACGAAATATCCAATAACTGATCGAGTTTTGGAAGCCTTAGCGGTGACCAAGCGCGGATGTGAAGAATTATTGGTGGAGTCTGAGTGGGTGGCTAAGTTGGCTCGTAGCGAGGCAACCAAGACCCCATTGCGCATTAAGTTGGGTTTAGACCCCACAGCGCCTGATATTCATTTGGGGCACACCGTTGTTCTCAATAAGATGCGTCAGTTACAAGATTTAGGTCACACCGTCATTTTCTTGATCGGCGACTTTACAAGCATGATTGGTGATCCATCTGGCAGAAATGCTACGCGCCCACCATTAACAAAAGAAGAAATCGCTGTTAATGCGCAAACTTATTATCAGCAAGCCAGTTTAGTTTTGGATCCAAATAAAACTGAAGTGAGATACAACAGCGAGTGGTGTGATCCATTAGGTGCTCGCGGCATGATTCAGTTGGCTGCTAAATACACTGTGGCTCGCATGTTAGAGCGTGATGACTTTACAAAGCGCTATCGTGGCGGAATTCCAATTTCGGTTCATGAATTTTTGTATCCATTGATGCAAGGTTATGACTCTGTTGCGCTCAAGAGTGATTTGGAGTTGGGTGGTACAGATCAGAAATTTAATTTGTTGGTCGGTCGCGAGTTACAAAAAGAATATGGTCAAGAAGCTCAATGTATTTTGACTATGCCTTTACTTGTTGGTACCGATGGTGTCGATAAGATGAGTAAGTCTAAAAACAATTACATCGGCATTAGCGAAGCGCCTAGTGATATGTTTGGCAAGCTCATGAGTATTTCTGATGACTTGATGTGGAGTTACTTTACTTTGCTTTCATTTAAGCCTTTATCAGAAATTGCAAAAATGAAAGAAGAAGTTCAGGCTGGGCGTAATCCGCGAGATTTCAAGGTGGCATTGGGTCAAGAAATTGTTGCTAGATTCCATAGTGAAGCGGCTGCTACAAAAGCGCTTGATGACTTTAATCACAGAGCTAAGGGCGGTGTACCTGATGATATCCCCGAAGTTTCTCTCTCCGGGGCGCCATTAGGTATTGGGCAACTTCTCAAGCAAGCTAATTTAGTACCAAGTACATCTGAAGCCATGCGTAACCTAGAGCAAGGTGGCGTCAAGATTGACGGTGCTGTGATTAGCGATAAAGCCTTAAAAGTAGAAGCCGGTACTTATGTGATCCAAGTTGGTAAGCGCCGTTTTGCAAAAGTAACTTTGGCTTAATGAATAAGTAAATGATGACGACCATTTATCTGATTCGCCATGGTGAGACGATGTGGAATCGAGATAAAAGATTGCAAGGGCATATCGATATTGGTTTGAATGAGCGCGGCTTTTGGCAAGCCGAGCAAGTAGGGCAATACTTATCTCGTCAACCCATCAAGGCTGTTATTTCAAGTGATTTGAGTCGTGCAGCAGATACGGCTAAGGCGGTTGCTAAGCATCATCAACTGGATTTGATTTTGGATGAGGCTTTAAGAGAGCGCCATTATGGAATCATGCAAGGCCTTAGTCACTCTGAAATTGAACAAAACCATCCTAGGAATCATGCTGCCTGGAAAAACCGTGAACTAGATTTTGTTCCTGAAACTGGTGAAAGTTTGCAGCAGTTTTATGATCGTGTTGTCGCATCTGCGAAGAAGTGGGCTGAGCAGTTTGCAGGGCAAACGATTGCGATGGTGGCTCATGGTGGCGTTTTAGATTGTTTAAATCGTGCAGCTACAAAAAGATCATTAGATGTTGCTAGAGATTTTGAAATCCTCAATGCCAGCTTGAACACCCTATCATTTCAATCGGGTGAATTTGGACTGATCGAATGGGGTCGTGTGAGCTATCTTCAGTCTAATGAAGATGGCAATAACTATTCTTTAGATGAAATGGACGGCAGCCCTAAGTGGGTGTAAGCCATAGCAGTAGCGACTCGTCCGCGAGGGGTTCTCTGTAAAAAACCTTGTTGAATTAGATAAGGCTCAATTACATCTTCGATGGTTTCTCGTTCTTCGCTAATAGCAGAAGCCAGGTTATCAACACCAACCGGTCCACCATCAAATTTATGAATAATGGCTTCAAGGAGTTTTCTATCCATGACATCAAAACCAACAGAATCAACATCTAGCATTGACAGTGCGCTATCAGCGATTTCTTGAGTGATTTGACCATTACCTTTAACTTCAGCAAAGTCTCTTACGCGTCTTAATAAGCGATTAGCAATTCGTGGTGTGCCACGTGAGCGCTTAGCAATCTCTATTGCGCCACCATCGTCTAGGGAAGCATTTAATAATTTAGCAGAGCGCTTCACAATTAAAGACAGCTCTTCAGTTGTATAGAACTCTAGGCGAGCCACAATTCCAAAGCGATCACGTAATGGATTGGTTAGCATGCCTGCTCTTGTTGTTGCTCCAATCAAGGTAAAAGGCTTGAGATCAAGTTTGACGCTACGTGCTGCTGGACCATCGCCAATCATGATGTCAATGGCGTAATCCTCTAGAGCTGGATAAAGAATCTCTTCAACCACAGGAGATAGTCGATGAATCTCATCAATAAAGAGAACATCATTTTCTTCTAGGTTGGTAAGAAGTGCAGCTAAATCCCCAGGACGATCAATGACTGGCCCGCTAGTTTGTCTTAAATTAACACCCATTTCTTTAGCAATAATGTGCGCTAAAGTTGTTTTCCCTAAACCTGGCGGCCCAAATAAAAGTACATGATCTAAAGCTTCTTGGCGTTGCTTGGCTGCGGAGATGAAAATCTCTAATTGCCCGCGAGCTTTTTGTTGACCAACATATTCATCTAATTGCTTAGGGCGTAAGGCACGCTCTAGCAAATTATCATCGGTGCTAGCAGTGCCAACCACTAGGCGCTCTTCATGGGAGTCCGATGATGGGGAAATGTCGTCAGTTTTAATAGCCATAGCGAGAGTTTATATCGGTTAGCAAAATATGCTTAGGCTTTGGAAAGTGCTTTGAGTGCTAAACGAATACCATCGGATACCGAAGTGTCAGATGGCACATGTTTAAGTGCTGCTTGCGCTTCTTTATCTGAATATCCCAAAGCAGTTAGTGCTTGAAGAATCTCAATCTGACTATCAGGTTCAGCTTGGGAGCTCACGCTACCGATATCGGCGCCTAGTTTGCCTTTTAGCTCTAGTAAAAGTCGCTCAGCAGTTTTCTTTCCAATGCCTGGCACTTTTGTTAAACGCGCTGATTCTTGCAAAGTCACTGCCTGCGCTAATTCTTGAACGCTCATACCTGATAGCAATGAAAGTGCTGTTCTTGCCCCAACACCACTAATTTTGATGAGAGCTCTAAAAGATTCGCGCTCTTGTTCGGTCGCAAAACCAAATAGTTGTTGAGCATCCTCACGAACCACAAAGTGCGTGAGTAATGTAACTGTTTGACCAATGTTGGGCATCTGATAAAGAGTGCTCATGGGTACATCGATTTCATAGCCAACGCCGTGGCAATCAACAATGACTCTAGGTGGGTTGTTGGCAATCAAAGTGCCCTGGATTCTTCCAATCATGTCGATATCTTAAGCTTATAAGTGTAATTGTTGTAAACGTTCGTTAAGTTCACGATGGTGAGCTGCACAAATAGCCACAGCCAGAGCGTCAGAAGCATCTGTTCCTGCGACTTTATTGAGTTTTAATAAGCGCTTGACCATCTCTTGAACTTGGCTTTTGGTAGCGCGACCTGTGCCAACGATGGCTTTTTTAACTTCAAGAGCGCTAAATTCAACCATGGGAAGTTGATTAGCCACTAATGAAGCAATCGCAGCACCTCGTGCTTGCCCCAATAAAAGTGTGGAGCCAGGATTAACGTTGAGGAATACTTGTTCCATTGCTGCTGCTTGTGGCTGGTATTGACCCACGACCTCACGGATGCCCGAGTAAAGAATAGCCAAACGTTGAGGCACTGGAATTTCAGTGCCTCCTGTTTCAATAGTGCCTGATGCGACATATTCCAAGCGTTGGCCATGAACATCGATCACACCAAAACCGGTGACTCGAAGTGCTGGGTCAATGCCTAGAATGCGCATAGCGACTGCATTAATGGCGGAAGTGACGTGTGCCTGTGTAAACCATGGCGACACCACGTTCGTCTGCAGCTGCCACGACTTCATCATCACGCATGCTGCCACCTGGTTGAATCACACAAGTTGCACCAGCATCGACAACCACATCAAGACCGTCGCGGAATGGGAAGAAGGCATCACTAGCGACAGCAGAGTTCTGCAAGCTTAAACCAGCGTTCTGAGCTTTGATGCTAGCAATTCTGGCGGAATCGATGCGGCTCATTTGTCCTGCACCTACACCAAGCGTCATACCATCGCCACAGAATACGATGGCATTAGATTTAACGTATTTAGCAACGCGCCAAGCAAACATAAGGTCTTCCATTTCTTTAGCTGTTGGTTGACGTTTAGTCACAACACGCAATTCGCTTGGTAAGACATTCTTGAAGTCAGGCGTCTGAACTAAAAGACCGCCACCCACACGTTTAATGTCTTGAGGATTAATCGTTTCTGCTAATTCAATTTCAAGAACGCGTACATTTTGCTTAGTAGCAAAGATGGCTAGAGCTTCAGGTGTAAAGGCGGGAGCGATCAAAACTTCAACGAATTGTTTTGAAACAATCTCAGCCGTTGCGCCATCGCAAGGACGATTAAAAGCAATGATGCCGCCGAAAGCTGAAGTTGAATCAGTCTTAAACGCTTTTTGATAGGCTTCTAAAGGAGTGCTTCCAACCGCAACGCCACAAGGGTTGGCGTGCTTGATGATCACGCATGCTGGTTGTCCGCTGGTCACTGTGTTACCAAAACTCTTCACGCATTCCCATGCTGCATCAGCATCAGCAATATTGTTATAGGACAACTCTTTACCTTGGATTTGGCGGTAGTTGGCAAGTGCGCCAGGAATCACTTGAGTATCTTTATAGAATGCGGCGCCTTGATGTGGGTTCTCGCCATAACGCATATCTTGAACTTTATTAAACGCTAGGTGAAGCGTTTGTGGATATTCACTACGTGTTGTGTGGTTGAGGTCTTCACCTAAGCTAGATAGATAGTTAGCAATGGCGCCATCGTATTGAGCTGTGTGAGCATATACCTTTTTGGCTAACGCAAAGTTAGTTTTGAAAGAAACTTCATTTTTATTTTCTTTCATTTCTTTAAGAACTGCATCGTAGTCAGATGGAGAAATCAACACCGTGACATCTTTGTGATTTTTGGCAGCTGCGCGCAGCATAGCTGGACCACCAATATCGATATTTTCAATCGCATCTTCAAAAGAACATTCTTTTTGCGCCACAGTTTTTTGGAATGGATAGAGATTAATGACCAACATATCAATAGCGCCAATACCATGTTCTTTTAAAGCTGCCATATGCTCAGGGAAATCTCTGCGCGCTAACAAGCCACCGTGCACCATAGGATGTAGGGTCTTAACGCGACCATCCAACATTTCTGGAAAGCCTGTTAATTCAGCAACTTCAACAACAGGTAAGCCATTCTCGGCTAAGAGCTTGGCTGTGCCACCAGTGGAAATAAGCTTCACGCCACATTCGTGAAGTGATTTTGCAAACGGCACGATGCCTGATTTGTCTGAAACTGAGAGTAGGGCTATACGGATCATGATAGTTAAATGTAAAAAATTAAAAGATTAATAAATGGTGAAAATAAATTTCTTAAAGCAAGCCGTGTTCTAACAACTTTTTTCTAAGGGTGTTTCGGTTAATCCCAAGATAAGTAGCAGCCAATGATTGGTTATTGTCTGCGTGCTTCATGATGAGTTCTAAGACGGGTTTTTCCATCACGGTTAGAACCATTTGATACACATTGCTTGGTGCGGTATCTCCTAAATCATCTAGATAACGTTTGAGATGTTTTTCAATGGTTTGGCTAACAGGATGTTGTTGAGGGGCTTGCATCTTATGCGGCTTCTAAATAGATTAATTGTTCTGAGTCTTCTTTGAGTGAATCAAAAAATTGATTCACTGCTGCTAATTGTTGTTGGCAATCATCAATTGTATTCATATGGTGGCGGAAGGCATGAGAACCTTTAAGTCCTTTGCAATACCAAGCAATATGTTTTCTGGCGCTGCGAACGCCGGCATATTCACCATAAAACGTGTAGTGATCAAGCAAGTGATGATTCATGATTTCTTGAATTTCACTAATCATCGGGGCAGGTAGGTGTTCGCCAGTTTTCAAAAAATGCGAGATCTCTCTAAAAATCCAGGGCCTACCTTGAGCTGCGCGACCAATCATGATGGCATCAGCCCCTGTGAGGTCTAAAACTTCTTTAGCTTTTTCTGGGGAATTAATATCGCCATTCGCAACAACTGGAATGGAGATCGCACTCTTAACGGCGGCAATGGTTTCATATTCAGCATGCCCATGGTAAAGGTCAGCCTTGGTGCGACCATGTATGGTGAGCATTTCAATGCCGCTATTAACTGCAATCTCGGCAATCTTGAGAGCATTTTTATTATTTCTATCCCATCCCGTTCTAATCTTTAAAGTCACCGGTACTTCAGGATGATCTTTCTTAACTTGCCCAACAATGGTCTCTAAGATTTTTCCAACTAAGACTTCGTCTTTTAAAAGAGCGGATCCAGAGGCGACGTTACATACTTTTTTCGCGGGGCATCCCATATTGATATCAATGATTTGAGCGCCTCGTTCAATATTTAAGAGAGCAGCTTCAGCCATCATGATTGGGTCTGCGCCAGCGATTTGTACTGAAATCGGCTCAACTTCACCATCATGATTAGCCCTTCGAAGAGTTTTGGCGCTATTCCAAAGCATGGCATTGGAGGCAATCATTTCTGATACGGCATAACCTGCCCCAAGTTTTTTGCAAAGTTGCCGAAAAGGGCGATCAGTAACCCCCGCCATGGGCGCTACAAAAAGGTTGTTGGGAAGGGTGTGGGAGCCTAATTTCATCAGGGCGCCACTCTACCATGAGAAGCTTACTTTTGCCTAAATTTTAAGCAGATGAGCTGCTTATCTTTGACCAAACATCATCTGGCGAGTCAGACTTTGTTTAACGGGAACGAGTAGTTGTAGGCTGGATAGCGCAATACCTCGGGCGCAAATAACGGGCTTTGAGGATGAGGTAAAGATTCTTGCTAAAAAGTCAGTTGTCGCAATAGTGGTGTTTCTATCGGTTTTACGAAGTGTTTGGTAGTGCTCTAGAGCTTCAGTGATATTTCTATTGATACCAAGCCCGCTAATAGCTTCAGCCAAGGTATGAGCATCTCGAAGACCTAAGTTAAGACCCTGTCCTGCAACGGGGTGCATAGTTTGAGCAGCATTGCCAATCCAAACTTCACGACCTTTGACAATTTCTTTGCGGGCATTGAGTCCAAGATCGTAAGATCTCAATTCGCCTGCTTCTAAAAAGCGACCGGCTCTCGTGCCAAAAGATGTTTGTAATTCGCGTAAGAAATCATCAGGACCAAGCGCAAGACGCGCTTGGGTTGTTGGAGGGTGACCGCACCAAACTAAGTTGAGATATTCATGTCCTTTGTGATTAGGCAACAATGCTAAAGGACCTTCTTCGGTAAACCGTTCCCAGGCTAAATGTTGATTGGTTTTATCTGTTCGAACCCACCCAACAATCGCTGATTGATCATAGTCTCTATAAATCTCTTGCCATTCTTGTTGTTTGAATAAGCCCCCTTCAGCATGAATGATGACATCAGCTAATTGGGTTTTATCTAGTTCATCAATTTTTTGGTTGAAGTGCCAGTGAAACTGAGGGCAATTTTTTGAGATTCTTTGAAGAGCTTGGCGAATAGATAAATGAATATCTGCATATCTAACGATATGACCTAAAGCATCTTGACCTAGTTCTTCGCGACGAACAATGGCTCGCCCAAAATGTCCTCGATGAGATACATGGATCTTGTGAATTGTTGGAGAGTTGGCAGGCCATGCTCCAATATTTTTTAAGAGTAGATGACTGCCTTGAGAGACTGCGATACCACGACTATCGCCTTGAGTAATGGCATCGTTCGATTCCGGTAAGCGGTCATATAAATCTAGTGGCGTGTCAGGAGTTTTTTCAAGTATCCATGATGCGCAAGCTAATCCGACGGGCCCTCCACCAATAATGGCAATTCTTTTCATGATGGATGCTTCATCAGATATTCGATTTCTGATACTTTAACTGGTACATCACGGCTCATTAATTCACATTCGGCAGATGTGACCAAAGCATCATCTTCAATCCTGATGCCAATATCCCAGTATTGAGGATCAATATCATCAGATTTTCTAATATAAATACCTGGTTCAATCGTGAGAACCATGTTTTCTTGAAGTGAACGCCAAGGTTGTGGCGAGGACTTGCTGCTAGGCTCTCGATAAGAACCGACATCATGAACATCCATGCCTAACCAGTGACTAGTTCTATGCATGTAAAAACGTTGATAAGCTTTTGTTTCAATCGCGTTATCGACACTACCAATCGTTTGTCGATTAATTAAACCTAGGTCGAGCAAACCTTGAGTAATGATCTTCAGGGCTGCATCATGAGGAGCTTGGAAATCGTAGCCAATCTTCGTCACAGCAATGGCTGCTTCTTGAGCTGCTAGAACGATCTCGTAGACTGCTTTTTGCGCGGGACTAAATTGTCCGTTAATAGGAAAGGTTCGAGTGATATCAGAGGCGTACCCGTCTAACTCGCAACCTGCATCAATTAAGCATAAATCACCATCTTTTAATTCTGCATTGCCTGCGCGATGATGAAGTACGCAAGCATTGGCGCCGCTCGCGACAATGCTGTTATAGGCAACACTTTGAGCCCCTGCGTGCCGGAATGCATGAAGTAATTCGGCTTCTAAGTGATATTCGCGCAAACCAGCACGAGAGCTTTGCATGGCTCTCATATGGCCTTGTGCTGCGATCTTGCCAGCTTGGTGCATGATTTGAATTTCATGAGCATCTTTGAAAAGTCTCATCTCATGAATGATTGTTTCAATATCAAATAATGCAGCAGGACTTGTTAAGCCTATGCGAGATTGAGACTTCACTTGAGCTAACCAATTTTGGAGTTGTTGATTTTGCTCAGCGGTATTGCTAAGACGGGCATACACCGCTGACTGGTTGCTTAGATACTCAGGGAGTTTTTGGTTGATTTCGGTATTAGCAAAAGCTACATCAATGCCTAAAGTTGAAGGTGCTGTTTCGGGACCTAATCGCCAACCATCCCAGATTTCTCGTTCAAGATCTTTGGGGCGGCAAAATAAAATGGATTGAGAGCTTTCTTTACTAACCACCATCACCAATGTGGCACCCGGCTCACTAAAGCCAGTTAGATAGTAAAAATCAGAATCATGGCGATAAGGAAAATCGCTATCTCGGTTGCGATATTTTTCACCAGCAGTTTCAAGAATGACAACGCCTTGCCCACTTTGATGTCGAATACTTTGCGCTAGACGAGTGCGTCTGCTGGCATAAATATCTCGAGGAAATTCCGGCGTTTGAATCATTTCTATTTATTAAGTTCAGCTAATCGTTCGGGTGTACCAACATCAACCCACATAACATCTAATAATTCACCCATGACTTGTTGGGTTGCCATCGCTTGCCTTAAAAGGGGTGCTAGCTTGGCGACATCTCCTATCTTAATACCATTTAGTAAGTCTTGGTGGTAGATGCCGGCGCCTGAGAATGTGTAACTTTGGTTGCTTGCTTTATCACTCACGATACCCTGATCTAAACCAAAATCCCCATCTGGATGATGGCTAGGATTTTGTATTAAAAATAGATAAGCCAATATCTTTTGTGGACTTTGTCGAAGGGTCTCAACAATTTCTTGAATTTTGGCAAAAGGAAATTCAGGACAAAAAACATCGCCATTAATAGCAAAGAAGTAGTCCTGAATTTTCATGAGAGCCATACCTTGCCTCAGCCCGCCGGCTGTTTCAAGCGCTGTATTTTCAGCTGATAGCTGGATATGTAGTTGTGGGAAATTGGCTGACGCCACGTGAGCCACAATTTGTTCGCCTAACCAAGCATGATTAATCACAATCTCTTGAGCACCATTAGCCGATAAATGATGAAGGTGCCAATCAATTAAAGCTTGCCCTTGAACTTTTAGAAGTGGTTTGGGTGTGTGATCAGTTAATGGGCGCATTCTTTCCCCGCGACCAGCCGCTAGAACCATGCAGGGAATTTGAATGTGAGCCATCGTCAGAAAGTTAAGCCGTCAGGATGATCTATTCCTTCAATACGATCTAAAAGACGTACTAAAGGTTTGAGTTGGATGTATCGTTCAGCCACTTTTCTGGTGTATTTAAAGACCAAAGGCATATCCTTGAGATAACCGTCTTTTCCATCTCGGTGGTAAAGACGGGCAAAGATACCCAAAACTTTTAGATGGCGCTGTAAACCCATCCACTCGAAATCTCGATAGAACTCACCAAATTCATGTTGAACAGGTAAGCCCGCTTTTCTAGCCATATCCCAATATCGAATGAGCCAATCCATTTGCTCAGGCTCTTCCCATTCGATATAAGCATCTCTAAATAGAGAGGCTAAATCGTAAGTAATGGGGCCATACACGGCATCCTGAAAATCCAAAATGCCTGGGTTATTTGATTCAGTCACCATTAAATTGCGGCTGTGATAGTCCCGGTGAACAAAAACAGGGGCTTGAGCGAGGTTATTTTCAAGAATGAGACTAAAAACCTTCGCCAAATCCTGCTTTTCTGCTTCGCTCAGCGTCAGTTGGAGATGTTTACCTAAATACCACTCTGGAAATAGGTCTAATTCGCGCTGTAATAGGGCTTGGTCGTAATTGGGGATCTGCCCAGGCTTGGATGCTAGCTGAATCTTAATCAGTGCGCTGGAGGCATCTTGATACAGTTTGGGGGCTGAATCTGGATTTAATGCTGAAAGATAGGTTTGATGACCTAAATCTGAAAGCAACAGGAAGCCTTTTTCAATGTCAGCCTCCAAAACTGTTGGAACATTGACCCCTGATTGCCCCAGCAAGCCTGCTATATGGATAAATGGGCGGGTATCTTCTTGTGGCGGAGGGGCATCCATCACGATAAAACTCTTGTTTTGACCGTTTTGACTCGCTAAAACTCTAAAGTAACGCCTAAAACTGGCATCGCTTGAGGCAGGATGGGTGGAACTTAGGTCAATAGACCACTTGGTAGCCAAAGTGGCTAACCAATTATTTAATTCAGATAAGCGGTTATCAGTCTTCATGGATTCGTATAATAAAAGCACTTAAGTCATATGCCTAAAACTTTTATTGCTCCGAGCCTGATTCTCGATCGAAAAAGCCCGCTAATCAAGCAATTGTTAGTGGGTGTTTCTGTATCTTTATTTGCTGCCAATGGCGCAGTTGCACAAGAGCCGACTGAAGTTCCAGATGAGACGTTAAAACTTCGATTAGAAGATCAATTACTCGTGCGCCCGGTTGTACCTGATGATCAGTCACCAACATTTACATCCTCTAAGAAGTTAGAGGGCGTGATGGATCGCCAAATGCGCTTGGAAGGTGATGCTGTCATTCGTAGAAGTCGCACGGTCATTAAGGGTGACACGATTGTGTATGACCCTGACACTGACATTGTTGATATTGATGGCAATGCTACTTTGCTGAAGGACTCGACTTACTTTAAGGGGACCAAGGCAAAGTTAAGGGTGGATGCACAAGAAGGTTGGATTGATCAGCCTGATTACGAGTTAAGAGATATTGGTGGATTTGGTCATGCTAATCGGGTGGACTTTAAAGAAGACAATGAATTTGAGTTGGACAAGTTAACTTACAGTACATGTCGACCAGATAACCTCGATTGGTATTTAGCTGCCAGCCGTATGGATGTTGAGCAAGATACAAAATCAGCTGTTGGTACCAATGCTGTTTTACATTTTTTCAACGTCCCTGTTTTATATACCCCTGTATTTGCATTACCGGTCGGCTCTGAGCGCCGCTCAGGATTCTTGTCTCCCACCTATGGTACGGTGAGTCGCGGTGGTGTTAAAGGTTGGGATATCACAGTTCCTTACTACGTCAACATCGCACCTAATCGCGATATGACTTTATTCCCTCGATATATTGAGGGTCGTGGTGAACAGTTAGGTACAGAATTCCGTTACCTAGATCGTCAATATTCTGGCGTTGTGACAGCAGAGTCATTGGATGATGCTGCATACGGAAAGAATCGCTGGGCATTTAGTCTTAAGCATACGCAAAACCTAGCCACTGGTTTAGTGGGATATACCGACTTTAGTAAAGTTTCTGACAACCTTTACGTTGATGATTTAGGTAAGAGTTTGAATGGTGTGATTAATCGCCAATTCAATCAGGAGGTAGGTGCTCGATATAACTATGCCGGTTGGAATATTTTGACGCGTGTACAAAATTTCCAAACTCTTCAACCTGATCCTAACAATCAAGTTGTTTTGCCATATGACCGTGAGCCGCAAGTTAATGCTAAGTATGTTCGTAACAATTGGAATGGCTTAAATTTCTCATTTGAGTCAGATGCCACTAGATTTACCTATAAAGGTTTATCAAGTATTGATCGAACATTTAGTGCTGGTAACCGTGCTTATGCTGTGACATCAGTGGCTAAACCTTTTATGACCCCAGGTTATTACCTAACACCTAAGGTCACTTTGAGATCGACTCAATATACGGTTGATCCGTTTCCAGGTCAGCCTGATTTAAACCGCAATGTGACTTTGCCAACCTTTAGTTTGGACTCTGGTTTAGTGCTTGAGCGTGATGCTTTAGAGCTCACCAGCCTATTTAATCGAAATATTCTGATGACACTAGAACCTAGGGCGTTCTATGTTTACACCCCATACAGGTATCAAGCGAATCTACCGCTATTTGATACTGGTGATGCTGGTTTTGGTATTTCACAGATCTTTAGTGAAAACACTTTCTCAGGTAACGATCGTATTGCTGATAACAATAAGGTTACTTTTGGTGTGACCTCTCGAGTGCTAGATGCCGATACGGGGATTGAACGTTTGCGTGCAGTGTTGGCTCAGCGTATTGATATGGAAGGTCAGCGTGTCACCTTAACAAGTCAGCCACAAGCTCAATCTAAACGATCAGATTTACTGGCAGGCTTATCAACCCGTTTAGTGGGTAACTTTAACTTAGATGGTTTGTTGCAATACAACGAACAAATTAGTAAGTTGGTGCAACAAAGTGTGACTGCTAGTTATCGTCCAGAAGTGAGAAAGTTATTAAACTTAAGTTATAAGCGCACAGTGGACACATATAACCGTGCAACGACTGACCAGTATGAGGCATCCGGTCAGTGGCCAATTACTCGTCAGTGGTATGGCGTTGCAAGATATAACTTTGACTTAATCTCCAATCGCGTTTTAAACCGAGTGGCTGGTCTTGAGTATGATGCTGACTGTTGGGTGATGCGTTTGGTTCAACGTCGTTATCAAAATACTTCAGTGATGGCGACCTCAGAAATTTATATGCAAATTGATTTCAAAGGATTCTCAGGTTTTGGTAATAACTCCATCGACCTAATTCGTTTTAATATTCCTGGCTATGAACCAGTGAGCCCTAACCCTGCCCCAATTTCACCATTTGAAAGTTACGAATGAAGCTAACTAAAATTATTTTTTGTGCTGTTGGTTTTGCTTTCCTTAGCAATAGTGTTGTTGCTCAAAAATCTAGTCAGGCAATTGATCAGGTGGTTGCGGTTGTTGACACTAATTTAATTACAAAAGTTGAGTTAGATAGGCGTATAGCATTAATTGAAAAACAATTTAAAGCAGCTAATCGCCAGTTGCCTCCCGCTCCAGAACTTAGAAAACAGGTTCTTGAAAGATTAATTATTGAGCAGGTTCAACAAAATATCGCTAAAGAGCAGGGTTTAAAAGTTGTTGATTCAGAATTGGATCGTATTCTTGCCACCATCATTTCTCAAAGTAAGTTATCTGAAAAAGAATTTAAAGCTAAATTAGAAAAAGAAGGCACATCTTGGACTAGATACAAAGAAGATCTACGCAAAGAGGTGGTTATTGCAAGACTCAGAGAGCGTGATGTTGATGCAAGAGTTCGTGTCAGCGAAGCAGAGATTGATAATTTTATTGCCGATCAAAATAGAGGTAAGTCTAGCCAAGAGCAAGTGAATGAAATTTATTTGGCGCAGTTGGTGGTGGCACTCCCAAGTAGTGGGTCTGATTCAGATGTTGCTACCATCCGCGAAAAAGCGGAATCTCTTTTAAAGCAGGCTAATTTAGAAAAAGATTTTTTGGCATTTAGTAAGCGTCTTGCTGTGGCTGGTTCGGGTATTCGTTTTGAAGATCTTGGCTACCGTCCATTAGAACGTTTGCCGCAGTTATTGGTTGATGCGACAGCTAATCTTTCCGTTAATCAAGTGGTGCCAAAGCTATTACAAAGTGGCGCTGGATTTCATATTGTTAAATTGATGGATCGCAAAGGTTCTTCAAATTCATCAACAAAAACTGCTGATATATCTGTAACGCAAACACAGGCAAAACACATTTTGTTAAAACATAGACCTGGAGTTACCGACCAAGAGCTTCAGCGTCGTTTAAATGGTTTTAAAGATCAAATTAGAATTAAAACGGCTGATTTTTCTCAATTAGCCAAAAAGCACTCTGAAGATGGTAGCGCTCCAAATGGAGGGTTATTGGGTTGGATGTCACCTGGAGAATTGGTCCCTGAGTTTGAGCAAGCCATGAATCGTTTGGCTGTTGGCGAGGTTAGTGCACCCGTAAGAACAGAATTTGGTTGGCATTTAATTGAAGTTGTTGAAAGACGTAATGCAAAGATTTCCTCGGATAAGCAAAGAGATCAAGCTCGCGCAATTTTGAGAGAGAGAAAATTAGAGCAGGCTTATGAGGATTGGTTAAGGCAAATTCGAGATAGTGCAACTGTAGAGACTCGTCTGCTAGATTAATTATGATTCATCTTGCCTTAACCACAGGGGAGCCTGCAGGCATCGGTCCTGAGATTAGCGTTAAGGCAGCGCAGCAGTTTTTAAACGAGCACCCTGAGGTGGTGATCCATCTCGTTGGCGATCAAACCCTGCTCGGCTCTGGTTCTGAAAGATTGAGGATTGAACATTGCCCTTTGGAAGAGGCTGTTGCTCCAGGGCAACTCAATGTAAAAAATGCCTCTTATGTGATTGCTACTCTGGATCATGCAATTGATGGTTGTTTGTCAGGAATCTATCAAGCGATGGTGACTGCTCCAGTTCAAAAGAGTGTGATTGCAGATTCAGGAATTTCTTTCACAGGACACACGGAATACTTGGCTGAGCGTTGCCAGATTCCTTTGGTGGTCATGATGTTGTGTGGCCAACCAGTTTTTCAGTCACCCCTATTGCCAGACCAGTTACGAGTTGCATTGGTCACAACTCATATGCCCTTAAGAGAGGTGCCTAATTTTTTATCTCAAGAGCTTATTCAAGATACAGTCAAAATTGTTGAGCGTGATTTGAGAATAAGATTCAGTATTCCTAAACCCATGATTTATGTCACGGGTTTGAATCCGCACGCAGGAGAGTCTGGTCATCTTGGTAGAGAAGAGATGGACATCATTGGGCCAGCAATTAAAGCTATGCAAGCTGAGGGTTATAGTTTGGTGGGTCCATTGCCTGGAGATACGATATTTAGCCCTCAAAATTTAAAGCAAGCGGATGTTATTTTGGCGATGTCTCATGACCAAGGCTTGGCGCCATTTAAATTTGTCACCTTCGGTGAGGGAGTGAACGTCACCTTAGGTTTGCCCATGATTCGTACATCTGTTGATCATGGCACTGCATTGAATATCGCAGGTCAAGGGGTTGCTGATATTTCCAGTATGCTCGCAGCTTTAGATCTAGCTCTCAATATGGCAAGGAATACACGTGGCACATCAGGCTCGTAAAAGATTTGGACAACACTTTTTGGTCGACGATGGGATCATTCATGCCATCGTGAGAGCGATTGAACCTGCTTATAAAGATGCTGTGATTGAGATTGGTCCTGGTTTGGGTGCTATGACAAAACCTTTGCTAGCATCCTTAGAGCAAATGGCAGTGGTTGAGCTAGATCGAGATTTAGTGAAACACTGGCAGTCTGCATCTCTTAGCAACTTAACTATTTTTGAAGCAGATGCTTTGAAGTTTGATTTTCAAGCTTGGGCTAAAGAAGCTAAAGCCAAAATCCAAGCAAAGGGTGTTGCAGCTAGAGTCAAGATTGTGGGTAATCTACCCTACAACATTTCATCACCACTTTTATTCCATTTAATGTCAGCTGCTGAATTTGTTGATGAGCAAGTTTTCATGTTGCAAGCCGAAGTGATTCATCGTATGGTGGCAACTCATAGTGATTCTGAATACAGTCGGTTATCAGTGATGTTGCAATCTAGATATCATCTAGAGAATGTATTAGATGTGCCTCCAGAGGCTTTCGATCCTCCACCCAAAGTAGACTCGGCTGTTGTCAAAATGATCCCAAGGAAAGATATTGCTTTAACTCCACAGGAGTATGAGTCACTAGCTAGCTTAGTTTCAATGGCGTTCGCGCAAAGACGTAAAGTTCTTAGAAATAATCTATCCGCCGTGAAAGATCGTTTAGAACTTCCTGATGCTGTTTTATCTTTGAGGGCTCAGGATATCCCTGTAGGGGATTACATTAATTGGGCTTGTAAGCTGGCGCATCAATAACGCGCATCTCTGCTTCAATCCAATCTTCAGTCGCTTGGTGAACCTGTCCGGCTGATTTGTCAGCTGAGCTAATAGCGGGTCCAATAGAAACGATAATTTTTCCAGGATGCTTTAAGAAGCTATTCTTTGGCCAAAAATGACCAGCATTGTGAGCCACTGGGATCACCCAAGCATTCGTTGCGCTCGCTAAGCGGGCTCCACCTTTATGGTAGGTGGTTTGTGCGCCAACAGGCGTGCGAGTGCCCTCAGGAAAAATAATGATCCATAAACCCTGAGCTAAATATTTTTTACCTTGAGATGTGATCGAAAGAGAAGCTGCTGCACCTTTAGAACGATCAATATGGATCATTCTCAATAAGCCTAAAGCCCAACCAAAGAATGGAATCCAAAGTAATTCGCGTTTAAAAACAAAGCATAGTTGCTTGGGCATAAACGCTAAAAATGCAATAGTTTCCCAAGCAGACTGGTGCTTGGATAAAAGAATAACGGGTTGATCAAGCATGGTTTGAATATTTTCCATGCCACGTACTTCGTATTGAATCCCACAGATTTTTTCAGCTAAGAAAACAACCACTTTGTTCCAAACTCGAGCGAGTTCATAACGTTTGGCGGCACTCATGAATGGAAACGCTAAAAAGCATAAGGTTGCCCAAAACGGTGTAAAAACCAACATGCAAATAAATAGAGCAATCGAACGAATAAAGGTCATGAGCGTTGAATAAAGTGGTTGGCAAAAGCCATGAGATCTTGATGGATGGCTGTATATGGTGGGAGCTCGCCACTTGAGCGAGCTTTTTCACCTTTGCCAGTTAATACAAGGTGAGGTTCAGCACCTACTGCAACACCCGCGACTAAGTCGCGAACGCTATCACCCACGATAGGTACACCCTTAATGGGAATGCCATATCTCTCAGAAATCTGTTGAATCATTCCAGGTAGAGGTTTTCTGCAGTTGCAGTGATCGGCATCTGTATGTGGACAGAAGAAAATAGCGTCAATATGACCACCGACTTTAGCAACTAAGCGGTGTAATTTTTCATGGATGGCATTGAGTGTGTCCATGTCGTATAGACCACGACCTACACCCGATTGGTTAGTGGCTACAGCAATGTGATAACCCGCTTGATTGAGTTTCGCAATAGCTTCAAGGCTGCCAGGAATAGGTATCCACTCATCTGGTGACTTGATATAGAGGTCGCTATCTTGGTTGATAACGCCATCTCTATCAAGAATCACTAATTTGGTGTGAGGGGCTTTGGCTGCCATAGTGCTTAAGACGCTAACTTACCAATATCAGCCACCTGATTCATGAGGCTGTGCATCTTGGATAGAAGTGCCAAACGATTATTTCTTAGTGATGTATCAGGATCCATCACCATGACATCATTAAAAAACTGATCGACATCATTTCTCAAAGATGCAAAAGCTTGAAGTGCTGATGTGAAGTTACCCTTTTCAAAAGCCTGATTCACTTCAGGCATGATGCCTTCTAGTGCTTTAGCCAATGATTTTTCAGCATCTAGACTTAATAACTGGCTATTCACAGATGTTGGAATCTCAAAATCTACTTTCTTTAAGATATTGCCAATACGTTTATTGGCGGCAGCTAGTGCTGGTGCTGCATCTAAATCACTAAATCGTCTTACAGCCTCAAGTCTTTGTAAAACATCATTGAGTACTTGTGGATTTTGACTCACCACGGATTCAACTTCATTTGTTGAATAATTCTTACCATCTAATTTTTGATCTTTCAGATAAGCTCTGAGGCGATCCAAAATAAATTGATGAATCACTTCCACCTGAGCAGTTTCTTTCACTTCGGCTTGGCTAAATTGATCTAACGCTCCTTGAATCATTGATCCAATGTGAAGAGGTAACTGCTTCTCAAGCAAAATGCGGCAAATACCTAAAGCATGACGGCGAAGCGCAAATGGGTCTTTTTCTCCGGTTGGGGCTAAACCAATACCCCAAATACCGACTAAGGTTTCAAGCTTGTCTGCAAGGGCTAGGATGGTGCCCGTATCTGTTTGTGGCAATAGGTCGCCAGCAAAACGAGGAGCATAGTGCTCCATACATGCAGCTGCAACATCAGGATGCTCTTTATCGTTCAGAGCATAGTAGCGCCCCATGATGCCTTGCAATTCAGGGAATTCACCCACCATATCAGTTAACAAGTCAGCTTTAGCTAATTGCGCAGCACGTTCGGCTAAAGCAATATCAATATGCTTGTTAGATTGCTTAAGTTGAGTAGCGATCAGGCGAGCAATCTTGGCGACGCGTTCTGTGCGCTCTAATTGGGTGCCGAGTTTATTGTGATAAACCACTTTAGATAACAAAGTAGTTCTTTCCATTAAAGTCTTTTTACGATCTTGTTCGTAGAAGAACTTGGCATCGGCTAAGCGGGGTCTGACCACGCGCTCATTGCCTGAAACAATAGCTTCTGGTGTTTTTGTTTCAATATTAGAAACAATCAAGAATTGATTTGAAAGTTTGCCATCTGAATTAGTCATGGCAAAGTATTTCTGATTGGTTTGCATTGTCAGAATCAAACATTCTTGAGGTACAGTCAAGAACTCTTCTTCAAATTGGCATGTGTAGATAACAGGCCATTCCACCAAAGAGCAAACTTCTTCTAACAAAGATTCTGGCATCAAGACTTGTTTGCCTTTTGAGGCGGACACCAAAGCAGATCGAATATTTTCTAAGCGCTCATCAAAGCTGGCAATGATCTTTCCAGCTTCTTTGAGAGTTTTTGCATATTCATCAGCGTGAGCAATTTTGATAGCCCCTGCTGATAAGAAGCGGTGACCTATTGTTGTGTTTCCAGAATTTAAGCCAAGAGCTTTGATGGATACAACTGCTGCACCATGTAAAGCAACTAAGCTATGAGCAGGTCTAACAAATTCAACATCTTGAACTTGAGGAGTGCCTGGCGCAATCTGATAGCGCATCACCTTAGGGATGGGAAGCTTACTGATGGTTTGCTCCACAGCTGTTTGCAAGCCATTCGCTAATTCAATACCGGCGACATCAACGCTTAAATAGAAGGTCTCTGATTTATCACTGCCTTGTCTCTCAAGTGATTCGATCGCTGCATCTGGATGCCCTAGAGCTGCTAATTTTTTCAATAGAGGGGCTGTTGCTTTGCCGTTGCTATCAAGCGCAATCGATACCGGTAATAGTTTTTCTTGAACACGACGATCGGGTGCTTTTGCAAGAACCTGAGAGATGTGAACAGCTAATCGGCGTGGAGTCGCAAAACTTGTGACAACGCTTGCATCTGTTAACAAGCCTTGGTTCTTGAGTGATTGTGCAATACCTTCAGAAAAGCTTTGACCTAACTTTTTCAGAGCCTTTGGAGGTAACTCTTCGGTTAGTAACTCTAGTAGTAAAGGTGCTTGACTCATTGTGCACCTCCATTTTTCTGACACATAGGGAAACCAAGTTTTTCGCGAGATTCATAATAAGCTTGCGCAACGCTACGAGATAGGTTGCGAATACGACCGATGTATGCAGCTCTCTCTGTCACTGAAATGGCTCCGCGGGCATCGAGAAGGTTAAATGTATGCGCAGCTTTTAAAACCATTTCATAAGCGGGTAGTGCCAATGGAATTTCCATTAAACGCTTAGCTTCATTTTCATAATTACTAAATTGCTGGAAAAGTAAATCAGCGTTGGAGTATTCAAAGTTATAAGTTGATTGCTCCACTTCATTTTGATGATAAACATCACCGTAGCTCACGCCTTCCGTCCAAACAAGGTCGTAGACGTTTTCAACTTTTTGCAAATACATAGCTAGACGTTCTAGTCCGTAGGTGATTTCACCCAAAATGGGTTTGCAATCAATGCCACCCACTTGTTGGAAATATGTGAATTGAGTCACTTCCATACCGTTTAACCAAACTTCCCAACCTAAGCCCCATGCGCCAAGTGTTGGTGATTCCCAGTTGTCTTCAACAAAGCGAATATCGTGGACGAGTGTGTCGATCCCAATCGCTTTTAATGAGTCTAGATA
>SSFP01000068.1 GCA_008015455.1 Polynucleobacter sp.
ACTAGGAACAACAGCGTGCCCCTTTTCTTTCATATAAGCGAGAAACTTTGAACGGATTTGATTAACCGTAAGCGGAGTTGTTGACATCGCTTGATTATACAAAAAATAACCCAGAAAAACAAAAAACGTACTCGCGTACGTTTTTAGTGGATCTGTGTGTACCCCTGTTGAATGAGGAATGGTTTGTCTGCGTAGTTTGCAAGCTCTTCACCTGACCGCTTTCCTTGTGTTCCATTTGATTCACCGTCACACGAAGGACATGAAAGAAGTGGGGTGCGAAATGTTTTGTTGATGTGGTCGACAAAAAATGCAGTAATGGTCCCTTCTCCTTCACATACAAGACAGTTCATGTGTGCCATATGTCTCTCCTTGAACATGTACCCTTAAAGACGAGTACAGCAAAAGAAAAGCTCGGAACCGCGGGGTTCCGAGCAAATCCAACAATCAATGGCAACTGCTGTTGGAGGTATATCAATTATACTATGTTTTTATATAAATGTCAATACCTTCTTTTTTATTTGAAAAATCCGACAAGCGTTGCCCAAGGAATAGCTACGAGCAGTGTCCCAAATACCACAAACAAAAGGCCGATAACAGCTTGGAGCGTCACCCCTTCCGCAAGGACAAGTGCTGCTAAAATAGCGGTGAACACAATTGAGAGTTTATCTATAACCGTTACGGTAACCGTTGGACCACCGGCAAGAGCATGATAAAAGAAAATCCATGAGAGCGCACCACCGAGCCCAGAGAGAATTACAAACATCCATTGCTTTCCTGAAAGAGATGCAATACCTGCGTGGGTAAGTTTTCCAAATGAAAGCGCAGCGAGTGTCACAACAATTGCCATGACAATACCACGAAGCGCAGTGAGTAAATTAGCATCAACTCCTTTGAGTCCTGCCTTTGCAAAAATAGTTCCAATAGATGCCATAACCGCTCCAAGTAACGCGTAAATAATATACATACAGATAGTTTATCTTTATTACACGGTAGTTACTAGTGGACTAGCTAAATCCTAAACTCAATCACGTCTCCGTCTTTCACGATGTACTCTTTTCCTTCTGTACGAAGCGTACCCTTATTGCGAGCTTCTGCCATACTTCCTGCAGCAATGAGATCTTCGTATGCGACAACTTCTGCACGAATGAATTTTGTTTCAAAATCTGTATGAATAGCAGCGGCTGCACGTGGTGCAGTAGAACCTTTTTTGATAGTCCACGCACGAGTTTCCATTTCCCCTGTTGTAAGATAGGTATCTAGCCCAAGCAAGTCATATCCTGCTTTGATGAGACTATCGATTCCATTGTCGTGAGCACCGAGCTCTTGGCGCATTATATCTTTTTCTTCACCTTCAAATTCTTTGAGTTCGTCTTCGATCTTTGCATCCACCACAACATAGTGGAATTTGTTTTCGTTAAAGTATTTGATCAAGTTTGCAAATCTCTCATCATTCATTTCATCCAAGTTCTTTCCACAAGATTGTTTGTTAAGCACATACAAGAACGGCTTCATGGTTATCAAGTGTGTGTCACGAACAAGCTTTCTTTCTTCATCATCAAGTGGAAGTGTGTTGGCGAGCTTTTCTGATTCTAGATGTAGTTTGAGACGCTCGAGAATACCATGAAGTTTCATCGCATCTTTGTCTCCGCGCTTTACATCACGCCCAAGCGTTTGAATGCGTTTATCAACTGTCGACATATCAGCCAAAATGAGCTCCATATTAATGATCTGAATATCTCGAAGTGGATCGACTGTTCCTTCTACATGAATGAGATCCGCATTTTCATAGATACGTACCACTTCTGCGATTGCATCTGTCTCACGAATATGTGAAAGGAATTGGTTTCCAAGTCCCTGACCTTCTGCAGCTCCTTTTACAAGTCCAGCGATATCTACGAACTCAACTACTGCTGGGATAATTTTCTTTGAACCAGAAATCTTTGAAAGCGCTTCAAGTCGTGGATCTGGAACAGGAACAATTCCAACCGACGGATCGATAGTACAAAATGGATAATTATCTGCAGGAACAGATTTTTTTGTAAGCGCATTAAAAAGTGTTGATTTACCAACATTTGGAAGCCCAACAATTCCGATAGAGAGTGACATAATGGAACAATCTTAGCATGCTTTGAGTCTTTATTCCATTATGATAGTCTAGACACGTACCGCCCTCATCGCGGAAAATTCTTTATAGGAGAGTCACATGAATGCCGAAGAAGCTAAGCTGTACAGCACGTTTAAGGAAACAAACTGGTGGGCAAAACACTCCAATCTTTACCTGTACGTCTCTGCTCTGTACGTGACATGTTTACTGACATGGACGACCACACCCTCTTTCGAAACCCTCATTCAAGGTCTAGGGCAAAGCGCTCGGGCAATACCTCTTGTCTCACTCATGGTGTGGACTACACTTCTGATCATGTTCGTAATCTTGAAGTATTTCACACATGACAGACCTTGGAATGCATACATGCAAGAAAACAAGCAAGGTGATGGCACCTGGACCTCCAACTGTGGTGGAATTCTGAAAATCTACGACCAAGCAAAAGCCGCGTATCACGCGGCTTTTTTATTTTAGTCTTGAGTTTGAAAAATTGTTCTAGATACGAGCGCACGAGGCTTCGCAACAAAGTAGGTGGAATAATTTTACGAACTCATTGCTGCTTGCAGCTCTTTTTGATACTTCTTCATCACATCAAGCGCAGCATACATTTCCGGTTTACCTTGTTTTTTGAGCTCTTCAATTTCTTTCGCAATTTTGCTAAAGAGTTCTGGATTCTTTTCTACAGCCGCAGTTAGCATCTCTGCTTGCTCTTTTGGAAGGTTTTTCGTTCCGCGCTTAACGGCCTGCTTAAGTAAAAATTCTTTAATCATAGTGTATATAGTATTATTGAGTGTTTGCAGCAGCTTCTTTGATAAGTTTGTCAAAAGCTTCGAATGATTGTGGGCTTTCTATCATCTTTCCGTTAAGGAAAAATGTTGGCGTACCTTGAACCTTAAGCTGTGACCCTTCTCTGTACTCAGCAACAATTTTATCTTCTATCGCAGAACTATCAATATCTACAGAAAATTTTTGCATATCAAGCCCTAGCTCTGTTGCGTAACCGAGAATAATCTCTCGTGCGTTTAACGTCTCCCCCCATTCTTTTTGTCTATCGTACAGCACATCATGCATTTCCCAAAACTTTCCTTGAAGAGCTGCTGCTTCGGATGCTTTTGCGGCAAGGAGTGCGTTTCGATGTATTGCGGTTAGCGGGAAATGACGGAAAACAAATGAAAGCGTATCTGGATTAGCTGCAACAATCTGGCGAACAAGAGGTTCGTACGCCGCACACGCTGGACACTGGAAGTCGCCAAATTCTACGAGAGTGACTTTGCCACCTTGCGCTCCTCGAACATGATCAGTTGCAGTTACTTCTACTACAGGAACAGGACCTTGTGCAGTTGTACTCATCGCATAAAAATAATACGCGAACAAAGCAACAATGAGTCCTAAAAAGATGAGCCCTGTTTTTGCATACGGATAACTAAGTAGTTTCTTGACGTGTTTTTTCATATAGTTCGATTATATCATGAACACATTATTCAAGTTTTATGGCCTCAATACACATAAAAAGTGGTATTTCTTTTCTTGATTTGTCCTCTGCTTCTTTGCGTGGACCACGTTCGCTCGCCCGATGAGATTCCCATTCTTCAAGCCGAGTAACAGCAAATCCTGCTTTTCCTAAAGCTTTGACGTACACCTGAAGCGGGCGGTGAAATGATACGGTGAACTTTTTATTGGTTGCACTTCCTGGTGTCATATCAATTTTTATTTTTGATTCACTCATATACTCATCAACTCGTCTATATTGCACCTTTTCGTGTTCGTCGTATCCCCAGTGTGTGTGACGTGGATTCCTAAATGACGGGTGATTGATAACCATCAAAAACCTTCCACCAGGAGTGAGCACTCGAGCGACTTCTTTCATCGTATCTTGAAGCTTTTCAATATTTTGAAGCGCCAATACACATACGGCGATATCTTGAGCGCCATCTTGTATCATATACAAATCGTGAGACGGACTACTAAAGTAGTGCGCCTGAAACTTGTGTGTTGTGTTTTTCTTCTCTGCAATCTCGATGAGTTCTTTACCAAGATCAACACCGATGATGTACGCTCCAGCGTCAGCAAGAATACGAGAGAACTGTCCTTGTCCACATGCAACATCGACAATCTTTTTTTTGGTAACATCTCCCAGCAACCGAGCGAGATTTGGGTACACAACTTTTTCGTGATAGGTGTCACCTGATTTTTCTAGGTGTTCGTCGTACCATGACGCAACCCCTCCCCATGAAGTATCTGTATTCTTTTTTGTTGCGGCTGCAGGTTTTGGTTTGTTTGTTTTTTTAATCATGAGATGTATGTTTATCTGAAAGCCAGGTGCGTATATATGTGTCTATCTTACCACGCTTCTCCACACCAGAACGTGCCATAAACCGAATAGCTCCAAACACCGGCCTACCAAACCATGGCCTATCATGTACACCGCCAATACTCCACGCACACCCAACATATCCATTCGAATCTCGTCCATCAAGTTCGTACGTATCATTTAGATACACCGCGGTCTTCATCGCCTCCTCTGGAGATGGTGACCACTCAAGTATTTTTTTCGCCCAGTACATACGTAGATAGCCATGCATCTTGCCTGAAGTAACCATCTGCATTTGTGCAGCATTCCAGATATCATCATGTGTTGTTGCTCCCTCAAATGCTGCGCGAGTATATAGGTATTCTCGTTTATCATTTCTTGCTTTAGTGAGTGTCTCTTTGGCCCATGATGGGAACCCTTCGTATGTTGCATAGTCAGGATTATAAAAACAAAAGTTCTCGGCGACCTCGGCACGAACAACACACTCTTCTATGAATGAAGCTGCACTTCCACGAGCACCATTTGATCCGTTGTGGTCTGCACTAATAATCTCTCGTATAGTTTGTGATGGGTGTTGATGCGGTTTGAGATGTTTACACAATTCAATAACAATCCTTCTACGTGAAATATTGCCATGTGAAATATACGGCGATAGGTTGCTTTGACCATCTTTATCGATAGCATTTCGTGACTCTTCGTATGAAGATAGCTTATGTTTGAAAAAATCTTTTAGTTGTGCGTGCGCAGCCTGCTCACCGGGCATATATGAACCAACACCAGAAACATCTTTTCTACAGACAAGGTTTGTTTCGATCGCTTGCCAATCAACAGGAGCATAATGTAACGGCGCAGCTTGTTTGTGTAAGGTTGAATAATCATCTACAAAGAGAGCAATTTTTTCATGCAGTTTACGACGAAATGTATGAGCGGCAAACTCTTGTTTTGAAGACGCTTCCCATACAGGGACAACATTATGCGCATCTACTTCATAGAGAGGTGTGGTGGGATATTTTTTTTGAAATGCAGATTTCCAACGTGACATAAATGAAAGTGGAATCTGGTCAACAACAACAGCACCAACATCAGACAGTGTTTCCATGTATGTATACGTTGATGTACGTCTATGCTCCACATGTACAATAAGCGGTATATTATGTGCACGTAGTGTTGCTTCTACTTCTTTAAGTGAAGGAATAACCCAGTCATAAAAACGCTGTGTTCCACCTAGCCATTCATAATTCCAAATTGTATATACGACAACGAGATGTGCTTGCTTACTATGGGCCAACTTTTGAGCATACAAGAGTGCATCGTTATCGTGCGCACGCATGTCACGACACA
>SSFP01000006.1 GCA_008015455.1 Polynucleobacter sp.
TGAGAGTTCGAGTCTCTCCTGGGGCACCATCTCAATAACAGACCTATATATTTAAAGGCTCTGGGCGCAGTTAGTAGTTCTATTTAGATAGTTTTAGATAGAAATTCAACTACTCGCTGAAATGACAATACTCAAACTTAAGTATCTGACCTACAACAATGGTCTTCCTTATTATCAAAGAGCTTTACCAGCTCACTTACAGTCACACTACAAACAAAAGCTATTGCGTATTCCTCTACGCACCACGTTAGAACCTCATGAAATCTTAGCTGGCTATACCGAAGATATTTCCATAGCGATTCAAGTGAATACTCTGGCAACACAACACAATCAATTATTTAAGTCCAAGCAACTTCCTGAAGAACTTCCACCTCTCCTACCCAATAAGATAGTCATGCTCTCAGAAGCATTAAAGATCTATCTATCGAACCATCAACGAGGCAATGAATTACGTTTTATTAAATATAACGAATATAAATGGAATACATTCATGGGCATTGTTGGAGATATGCCCTTACATCAGATTTCTAGAACCCATGGGAGGCTCTACAGGGATAAAAGATCTGAGCAAGGGGTTAAGACACTAACAATAAAAAGAGAGCTTAAAAGCCTTTGTGCCATCATTAGAAAGACTTTTCTAGAGCTCGACATTGATCGTAATAATCCATTGAGCCACATTCAAATAGCTGGCCTTGGTAGCGACTCAGTTCAACGACTTCCTTTTACCAACCAAGAACTTTCAAGCCTTATCCATAACTGTCTAGAGGTGAACGATAGCAGACGAAGAGCCATACTTATCATTGCCTTTACAGGCATGAGACTTAATGAAGTTTTAGGGCTACGCCACTGTGACATTTTCATCAGCGACCAAGACAACGCAATAAGTTACTTAGAAGTTCGGCCTCATAGTCATAGGCGACTTAAAACCAAAGAATCATCACGTGACATTCCACTGATTCCGATATTGAAGGACTTGATCAGACAACAATTGCAATCCTCGAAAGGCTGTACATTCCTTTTCCCTGATTACATCATCGATAAAAACACTCTATCGAACTCAGCCAGTGCATCACTCAATAAATACATAAAACGCATAGGAATACCCAAGTCGGTACATTGCTTGAGGCATACGATGAGAGACTTATTACGGGAAACTGGGGCTACAAAAGATGTTATCGACTCAATCGGTGGATGGACATCAGGCGATATTGGCAACCTTTATGGAAAAGGGCATAGCTTATCCATCAAGTTAAATGCTCTTTTGCAGGCATACCAGCCTTTTTTACATCTAGAATCAAACCAAGAGGCTTCATAAAGAGATCAATTTCACTTAAATAAATAATTAAGTGTAATCAACTTGTATCTTAATTTCCTTAAATTACTTTATCTACGTTTAATTCTAAATAATACTTGACAAATTTGCATAGTTATGGTACAATGGAAGTATGAGTCGAAATTTACGCTCATCACAAAGAACTTCTATTTCTTTGCATAGCTACGGCCTATTAAACGAATAGGCTGATCAGCCGAAAGGCTATTTTTTTACGCCTATCAATTTGATTAGGCGACTAAAAATCTAAAGAACTCCTCTTTTCCTAGGAGCAACACAATTGAAAGTAAAAACTAAAGACTTGCCGAGTCAGGCAAAACTACGCCAATTATTTGTCTACAACTTTGAAACTGGCGAATTAACCAACCGCATATTACGCAACTATCAACCAGCCGGATCTAGAGCTGGTTCAGTCGGCAATCGTGGATATAGGCGTGTTGGCATAAATGGTGAAGTATTTGCAGAACATCGCCTTATTTGGGTATGGGTTTATGGAGAAATTCCTCATGGGTATCTTATTGACCATATTAACCACAACAAAATTGATAACAGAATTCAGAACTTACGCTTAGTTACACCACAAGAAAACAATCTGAATATCAATCTAAATAGGACTAATAAAACTGGTTACAGAGGAGTTACACAAACCACCAAAAAACAATACTCAGCCAGAATCAAAGACCAAGGTAGAAATCGATATCTGGGCACATTTGATAGCGCTCTAGAGGCATTTCAAGCATATAGCTTAGCCAAAGCAGATGCACTAACAACACCAAACAAGAAAAACAATAAGGTTACAAATGAACGAAATTAAATCAACTGAAGAAGCAAACTTAATGGTCAATATTCGTGATACAGCCATTCAATTACTACGCTCACATAACAATATACCTAATAAAGTACATAGAGAAGCACTAGAAAAAGTAGCCATAGAGATTAGTGCGATTGCCTACTCTGATAAGCCCACAAAGTTAGCGGTTGCATTAGAAACAGGCATGGGAAAAACCACAACCATCATTGCCTCGATCATTGCTATGCAAGCAACTAATTTAAGTGCATTAATCTGCGTCGATACAGTAGAACAAATGAATGAACTTTATACAGACTGCATTAATAAAGGTGTAAATCCGAATGTAATTGGGGCTTTTCATAAAGTTCAAAACCACCGATCAGGGCTTCAATCAATTGCTAAAGAAAATGCCGATAAATACCAATTCTTAATTGTGTCTCACAACAAGATGTACTTTGATAGCAAAAAGCATGATGAAATATCTGGTGATTCACTAACATATTGGATGAATAGATTTGATGGAAAAGAAAGGAACATCGTATTCTGGGATGAACGATTGGAGCCCAAGAGCTGTTTCAGCTTACTTAAATCAAGAATACGTAGTGCAATTGGGGCATGGATTCCAATTTACGAAGAGAAATTGAAATCACATAAGTTTCTCAATATGCGTGAGGATCTTAAAAATACCGTGATTCAAGTTGGAACATGGATCCAAGAAGCGTCTCTTTTACTCAGCACTGCTATAGATGATGAGGTAATCTTGTTCCCTAAGTTTGATATATCAATACAAGATGCAAAAAACAGTCTTGCATTTATTAATTCAGAACGAAAGAGTTACATAGACGATAACGATTGCATTCTTGAGCTTATTAAATTTAGTCAAATAGGTACAGTTAGGGCGATTAAGGCTCACAATAATTCTAATCTTATTCAATTTGAAGATCAGTTTCATCAAGGCTTTAAAAAGTTAGTCATATTTGATGCAACACTACCAATCAGAGAGCTAAATAAGATTGATAAATCAGTAAGAATTCTTGAGCTAGAAATTCACAAATCTTACAAAGATGTCACCATTAACTGGACAAAGATTTCCAGTTCTAAAGATTTTCTAACCAACAATAAACACAAAGCTAGAAATCTTACTGTTTACTACCAAGAGATTAATGCAATCATCAATCAAGAAATACCCGTAACTGAAGAAGTATTAATTTTTACTTTTAAAGCAATCCGTGAAGAGGTAAATGATTACTTTAAGAATAAATACGATGGGCGAATTCATGTTTCTCATTGGGGTGCTCACAAAGCAAGCAATCGACTATCTCACGTCAAATATATTATTACTTTAGGCGTTACCAGAAGAAGTCATCAGGATTTAATAGCCAATATCTTAGGTGCCAAAAACAATATTGAGTCCTCTGTCACAATCGATGAAATTAAGGCTGTAGAACATACAGAAATGGCAGATACTTTAATTCAAGCATTTGGTAGAGCACATAACAGAGTTATTAAACATGGGTGTATTGCAGGTGAAACAACTATTTGGCTTTATCTACCCAATAAAGATTACCCGGTGATTGAAGCGATAAAAAGTGGCATGTCAGATGTTACTGTGAGAGAAAGAAATCAAAGTAAGCATTTTCTATCCGCCAAAAACAAAATGACAAAGATACAAATTATCAGTGATGCGATTGATGAGGTAATCTCAACTTTAAAGGCACCTAAATTCTCATTAAAAGAATTAAGAAATAGCTTCAACCCTAAGATTGAATCCAAAGACAGGGGATGGAGAAGAGGATTGGATAGATTTCTCGAAATTAACTCTGATTTATGGACTCTACGTGGTAAATACATTGAGTCAAAGTTACTAGAAACAGATCAGATTTGACAGGCGCAATGAGAATTTGGACATATTTTCCTTAAAGATATATCTATAGGAAATACTGTCTAAAAGCAGAACCCACCAAAGGGTTTCTGCATAAATACTGACAGTGAAACTCCCCAAGGGGTTTCCTGTCCAACAGTAGCTTCGCTACTATTCTTGTGTACCTTCTCCCAAAGGTCGAAGGAAATGGTAGGTAATAGCACTGTGTTTGTCTTATTTAAATATGTCTTTATAAATCAATGGATTAGAACAATATTAGACGGATATTTAATTTAGCAAGTAAATACAGTTTTACCAGAATGGGATATCGTCATCCTCACCTGCTTTATTAGCTGCCTCAGCAGATTTTGGTGTAAATGCCGGATACTCAGAGTCAGTTGGTTTTTTACCTAGCACTTGCAATGACTCAGCAGTGATACTTGTCGAGAAATGATCAACGCCATCTTTTTGGTACTTCTGAGTAGTAATCCTGCCCTCAACATAAATCTGCGACCCACTGCGAATAAGTTGATTAGCAATCTCCGCCAACTTTCCCCAAAAAACAACTCGATGCTACTCGGTGGCCTCTTTCATCTCACCTGTTTGTTTGTCTTTATAGCGATCAGAAGTTGCAAAAGATATTGTGGTTATGGAACTTCCATTGGTTGTTACACGATGCTCCGGAGCCCGCCCAACATCACCAATCAGTATTACTTTATTAATTAATGCCATTAGAATCCTTTTATAAAATGAACAGCAACTGCAAAAGTTAATGAAATACCAATAAATAGTCCAATAGAAGCCCAAAGCAGAACTTTATTTTGTCTCTCGGAAGCAACTTGTAACTCATCCAATATCTGCTCCTCTAAACCTGAAATCTGATCACGAAGATCCTGAGCAAGCTTTTTAATTTCCAAATCAACCCCATCCCGAAATACTGAAATCTCACTCCTAACGAATATTTCATATTGAGTCAAAGCATTGTGAAGTCTAGTGTCTAGTATGCTTTCAATGGATTGAGTGAGCTTTAATAGTTGCTCTGAGGTTGAATTTAAATTCAATATAAGTTGTTGCCTTATTTCTTCAACTTTAACAATATTGCTTTCAGATGCGATCTTTAAATCATCAGTAGATTTATTAAGGTTACTAATTGCGCCATCAATAACCTTATTAAAGCTTTGCAATTTGACCTGCAAATCTTCATTATTAGAGATGATGTTTTTAACCGAAAAATCAACAGTACTTATTGAATGTGAAAGCTCCTCTTTAAGGCTCTCAACCGAAGAGACAATCTCCCTCACACGAGATAAATTATGTATCTCTGCCTCAAGTTTATTCAATGCACTTTCGCTTCTGGATGTATCCATATCAAACCCTCTGGTTTATCTTATTTAGATCTTCTGTAAATTTATTAATATACAAATACTCTGTGCCGGCAGACGGCCATGCATCGTATATTTGACGAGCTGTAGCTCTTGAAGGAGAAACAGCCAATATGTCTTGAGCAATTTCTAACCTAATCTGCTCTGAGAATGACTTGGAAATCCCAACCCTATAAATCAGACTCCTTATTGCATTTGATTTTTCAACATCATTCGCCACCCGACTCAATTGAGTCCTAAGTCGAATTCCACTATCAGAGGATTTATATTCTCCAATCGCTGATTTAACCAAAACACTAATAAGATCTAAAGCCATATTAGATTCATAGCTTTCCAAGAATCTATTTACCATAGAATTGAGTTCAAGCAAATGATTTGGATTGGTATTTAAGATTTCTCTTTCACCTTTTAGTTGGTTGTATACAAGCTTTTCCCACTCATCAAGCTTTTCAATGCCAGCATCAACAAATCTATGCAACCAATTTGTCCGATTATCAATTCGGAAATATCCCTCAAGTTCACGCCTAAAAATGTCTGGCTTTGAATCATCATATTTCGTACAAATATCATGTACGTTTTTCAATGAAGTTCTTCTGTTGTAATTGAAATATCTATGATTTAAATATAAAAGCCCATATATAGCTTTATCAAAAGTATCCTTTTCCCTTAGAGCCTCTACACGACGATCACTCTCAGCAGGCTCATCAGAATACCTAAACACATCATCTAAAGTGCTAGTTTTCACGGATTTAAGTCTTTCAGCCAGAGATAAAACTCTATTCTCTATTTGGTTTAATGTGTGTTGAGAGTTAAATTTAACGCGATAAATACCACGAATAAAATCCTCTACCGTCCAATCATGAATTACCCCAACTTGAGATAATCGATATATTGATCGTTGCACTTTATCAACCAGAGTTTTACGATCTTTCTCTAAAGAACTACCAAATACTTTAGCCTCCACAAGAATTTCATCAGTGTTTGTCGTGTCGCTAGCTGATTTTAGATAGTTGTATAGATTTTTTATGAGGTCCAATTGCTGAGAATATCCTTCCAGATTTCTAGACATCAACCATAGTTGCGTTTTTAAATCCGAGTTAGGAATTTCCTCGCGATCATCAATTAAGCTACTCATTCTGTTAGGCGTAATTAGCTTAGAAAAGATAACATTAACTTTCATCCCATCTAGGCTACGATTGTCGTCTTTTTCACGCACAACAATGCACTCTGCATCACCCTCATCTCTCCCGGCTCTACCTGCTTCTTGATAAAGAGATTCTACCGAAGAGGGTATTCCTGCATGTACAGTAAATCTCACGTCTCTTTTATTAACACCCATACCAAAAGCCTTAGTTGCACACAGCAACCTAATTGCACCGGCCTTAAATTGATCTTGATAATTCTTTTTAATTTCCTCGAATTCAATATCAGAAATCCTCAATTCTCGAGGCTTTGACCCAGAAAAGTACCCTACCTGTAATGGGAATATTTTCTCAAACTGTTGATACAACTTATAGCAACCTAGAATTCCATTTACGTGAGGCGTAAAAATTATTCCCGAAGGTTTCACTTCAGCGGACTGATATTTAGATTTAATAATCTGCATGACTTGAACGCTAATAGGTAAATCAGCGCAAACCACTTGAAACTTTAAGTTTTTACGTGATAAATCTAATCTATATTTAATGTCATCCCTATCAAGATCAAATTCATGTTGAATATCAGATATGACATTAATAGATGCTGTTGCAGTCAACCCAAGAAACAATCCATTAAGACAAAGATTATTGAGCGTATTAGCCAGGTTCAAATAAGATAGCCTAAAATCGTGCCCCCACTCTGATAGGCAGTGAACTTCATCAACAACTGCATGGACAATATTGACATTCTCGCAGTAGTTTCTGAATACCTGTAATTGCAACCTTTCTGGCGAAATCAGAAGAATCTGAAACTTCCCCTCCCCAAATTGTTTCATTTTTCTACTGCGATCTTCAGCAGAGTCGTCACTGCTTATAAACTCAACTCTTGCAATGCCTTTGTTTTTCAACTCCTGAATCTGATCACGCATCAGAGATTTAAGTGGCGCAATAACTAAAGTAACCCCTGCTTGTAATAAAGCTGGAAGTTGATAGCAAACTGATTTACCCCCACCAGTGGGCAATACTCCTAATGTTTTATGTCTTGATAAGTAATTTGATAATATTTGCCATTGCCCTTGTCTAAATTTAGGCAAGCCAAACAACCTATCCAATAACAACTCTAACTTCGACTCATCTTGTTCATGCTTAAACTGATATGTAATAGGATCATCAGTTGACTGAACTTGGAAATGATTAACATCAGCCCATAAGCCAGAATCCGTTGGAACTTTACATATGTAATCACTTCCAACATATATCGTATCGACTGAATAATTGGCCTGATCTGTCCATCTTTGAGAAACCCCAAGTTTGATTTTTAACCCCTGATGTTTCGCTAACTCATCCAAACTAGCTACTTGCTTTATCTCTATTCCTAGATAATTCCTTGGATTTTGACCTAACTGGTTAATTTCATTTAATAACTCAAATAGGTCTTTCTTTGCCACATCCACAAAATCAGTTGCATCTTCACAATACACCGCTACTGAATTATTTCGATTATCTGCAAATTGCCCAACAAGCAACAACTCTAAGATTACAAGTTGCAATCTGTATATTGCCGTCAATTTAACGGCCTTTCTTTCAGAACTAGATAACTCTGAAAACTTCACGCTGCTTTTATATGCCTCTCGTATCGCTTCAGTAAAACTTGCAAGAACAATAGATCCTTTATAAATATCTGTCGCAGGTATCCTATAAGTTTTTATTCCTTTATTTGAAAAGAGGCTGTCTCGATCAGCATCTTTTATCTTCTGTAACTCATTACCGTGCTGACTGCCATCAATTTCTATAACGGCTTTAAGAGATGGGCAATAAAAATCAACTCTCTCATCCCTATAATTTGGATTTTCATCGCCTAATATTTCATTAATTTCAGCCTCTGGCTGTAATAACCAACCAACGTACGGGCTAACCCCTTTAGTGAGAATTTCATCATAGAAGTACTTGGCTACATTAACATCACCTCCACGTATAGTCCCCATCCACTGTGGTGAAGCACTATCTGAAATGAGGTTCTCTAAAGAAACTTTGTCATCTGAAATCTCCAACCCCTCTTGCCGTAGAGTTTTACTAGGCTGGGTTGGATACCCACGTTGAAGTATGTTTAAAGCAATTTTATATTGCCTAATTGAGCTTTCAGGAATTGAATCGTCGAACTCTGGCAGATTCTGAATTACAAAGTTCAGTAATTGTTGATGGTAGCCAGATGTGTATCTTTTCATTTGAATCTAATTCAACACACTCAGCTCCGAGAGATGTTTAATTTGTCCTTATTATTTAATATAAGGAATATACCAAAATATAGGTCTATATCCCGACGGTTTATAGCCTGTCGTGTTTCACCCCACAAACTGAGAAATTAAAGGGCATGAAACTACAGCCCAAAAGACTCCAAAAAGCCTTGAGTGACAACATCAAGAAATACAGGAAAGAAAAAGGATTAAGCCAAGAAAAGCTTGCCCTTGCCTCTGGGGTAGACAGAAGTTATATGTCTGAAATCGAAAGATGCCTAACCAATCCATCATTAGACTTAATACTCAAGATTAGCAATGCTCTAGATATTGAACCCTATAAGTTATTAGAGCTATAACACCCCTTAGTTTCTAAAATTAGTAGCCCTGTAGGAAGCAGGTATTTTCAACAAGAGTAAGAATGCTTTTTTGCCCCTCCCCCTACTATATTCAGGGTCTTCTTATAAGGGGAAATGCGCCTAATCACTTACCTTATATGTCTACTTAATACCGTTTGGCCAATAAGTTGCAGTAATAATCCCAGAAATAATATTCAAAGCCAAAGAAAATACTACCGATAGTAGAAAATGATTTCTTTTTGCCTTATTGGAATTATCAAGTTTTTTAGCTCTACTTAAATCACCACTAGTTAAATTAAATATTGAATATTTTCCATATTCAGCTATTGAGTTATGCACAATACCTGCCAACCACCGAGCAGATTTATCAAGCAAATAAATAACAACGATACCAAACAACAACCATGTAATTAAGTTCACTCCATCATTCATGCTAATAGGCAAAGAATGATCTGATGTAATGTAATTACTCCTAAATACAGCTATAAAAGCAATTGTTGATAACGCTGGAGTTAAATAATTAATTGCATGAGAAAGTGTATGCTTATAACGATAAAGCTTTTTAATAATACTCGACTCAATATCGGGAGTTGATAGAGACTTATTCCACTCTTCTACAAGAGAAATTAATTCTTGCCCCATTGTATGATTAACAAAATCTGCTCTGCAAACAGTTGGGGCAAAGTTATACATAACACCATCAATTTCGTCAGGATTTTTAGATAAAACTGCTTGCAATAACTCTAATGGTTTCGCATCTGCACTAAGTTTTACAACCAAAGAATGTTGTTGCGGAATCTCATACCCCTGTACCGATAATAAAAATTGCCATTTCAGTCTAATTTCTTTGGTAGCCTTATGTGTACTCCATCGGTAAGATTCAAACTCAGCCCAACCACCAAATTCGATTGTGGTTTTATCATCAAAAATAACGGTCGCAGATACCACTATCGCTTCAAGGTTATGCGTCTTTAATTTTTCATGTACCCTTAGATTCAGTTCAAACAAAGAATTTTGGTCAATCTGCACTGAACGAGAAAATACCCTCTGAATACTATCCGGTTTTCCAACTAACAAATGAAATATTGATCTCAATGAATCTTTGTCGGACTTCAGAACGAGAGAATTATTATTGGAGATGCTCATCATATATCCCTAGGTACTTATATACGTTCAACATTAACACATACTTTTTATAAAGACTATTCACTCACATAGAACAGATAGATTTTTTACGCCAAACGGTAAACTTAGACTTGAATATTTAGATAGAAATTAGATAGAATCTATCTAGAGCATCATTTGGTCTATCTAAATAAAACTCTAACTTATTGATTTATATGGGCGCAGAATAGAGAACCAACTCTCCTGGGGCACCAAAAAATACCTCCCTTTTCAAACAGCCCTACTTATTGAGCATGCCATAAGCCAAAATGTCTTTGCTAGCTGGCTGTTCCTGATCCAATGCAGTGTAGAACTTCACTAAAGCTGAACAAGTATGGCTAACATCTTTGGGATTAGGTTCTGCAATCGCCCTGATCTCAGACTCAGTCATACCATTAAAAATTTTAGTGAGCGCTCTCTCAAAAGCTTTATCGCTGTAATTTTTTGGCGGCACAAATGATGCACTTAAAGCTTCTATACCTAAATCAAGCTCTTCTCTCACTAGCGGCTTAGGCAAAACCTTCCCGACATCAAGCGTAGAAGTTAACAACCGATAACAAGCCTCACCACCATAACGACTCACTTCCAAAGATTGCTTGAGTGACAGCCTGACGAATCTAGCTCGAATATCAGGAGTGCTTTGCGCCAAGGCTCTCATTTGGTATTGACTGGCATAAGCACGGATAGCATTGAGGATCTCAGAATCCGTTTTACCTGATTGAACGAGTGGCATAACAATATCCACTATCTTTTCAATGAAGCCAGGGAATTTCTTTTCGTAGCTAGCGAAATAATTGTCTTTTCTGAACATCTCCAACAAATCTAATTTAGATTTATTGATGTAACTAGATAAGTTACTAGTTTCACCGCCAAAGGTCATGCGATTCACTACACCGTACTCAATAAGCTCTTCATAGCTGGGGTACCACATATCCGTATTGGGAGTCGCTAATATCCTGGCTATGAAGTCAGGGTGTAAATGGAATTTTTGATAAAGCTCTTTGGCTTGCCCCGACAACTCATCATCAAATTGACTAGCACCCTTCAAGGTCGGCGCATGAAACCCAATCACTGCCCTTGGGGTGCTGAATCGATTGGTACCTGCTAAAAAAACCACCGTACAAAAAGACAAACACTGCTCTTCGACATAAGTGTCAATTTTCTTAGCCATAACCAACTCGGCGATCAACTCCACTTCTTTAAAACGACCGCCTCGGGAATTTAAATACAACTTTTGAATTTGGGGGTGTTGCTTGATGTCTTTTTTAATTTGGTTGTAAGAGCCATTACCAAACACCCCTTCCACCTTAAGCGTTTTACCGTCATCCAATAAACTGGTTTTCACTAAACCCAGTGGATCACCGCCCAGTAAATAAGGAATAAACACCTTGAGGATCGGATAGGTTTGGCTATTAAAGTTCGCGGTAAAACTAAAGAACCCCAACACAATGGCGATCTTAGCTAGAGTAGCCCAAGTCTTGGATTTACCAGATGCTACAAATTGATTGGCAGCGCGCCATGTGCCCACATAAGACCAAGCTAACAACACGAATGTAAAAAGTGTGTGCCCAAATAAAACCCAAGCGGTCACCGTGATGGAGCTTCCTAGCTTCTCAACACCCACCGATAACAAATCAAATGAACTAGTTGCAAAAGCTACTAATAAGAAACTAATCCCCCAATAGGAAACGGGCAAAGGAAACTCTCCTCGCCAGTGACGCAAAATAAAATTTTTAATCATAAAAATGGGGGCTCAATGGACAGAGAATGAATACTTAATGTTGCATCTTTTGATCGTAAACCTGATGATGTGATTTGGCAAATTTGACACTTCAAGCATCTCAGCCTGAAATCGGCATAATGATGGGAATTTGGTGGCAATTGCTTAAATAGGTGACTCATGGATTTAGGAATCAATCAGAAAATTGCATTGGTGTTTGGCGCGGGTAGCGGCTTAGGACAAGCGATGGCTATCTCACTTGCCCAAGAAGGTGCTCGTGTTGTGTTGGCTGGTAGAACAAAAGAAAAACTCGAGAATACTGCTCAACAAATCAATTCGATGGGCGCGCAGTCGCTGGTACTTCCCTGGGATTTATCCAAGCTCTCTGCCATTGATAGCCAATTTAGCGTGATTGAGAAGACTTGGGGATCAGTCGATATTTTGGTTAACAATACAGGCGGACCTCCCGCGACACTTGCTGAGGGTCAATCAATCGATCTGTGGCTGGAGAAATTTCAGGAAATGGTTCTATCAGTCATCAAGATCACTGATCGAGCATTACCCGGCATGAAAGCAAAGCAATGGGGTCGAATTATCACCAGTACATCATCAGGTGCTATTAGCCCCATCCCTAATCTAGCGATTTCAAATACTTTGCGCACATCTCTTCATGCCTGGTCTAAAACTTTAGCTAGAGGAGTCGCGGCTCGTGGCATTGCTTCAAACATCTTAGTACCAGGCGGAATCTCTGCTGAACGAATTTAGTCTCTAGACCAAATAAATGCAAGTAAAGAAAACA
>SSFP01000074.1 GCA_008015455.1 Polynucleobacter sp.
GGCAGGACTTGACGCTGCGATTTCAGGAGAAACTGTAACTGTGTATCCAGGTATGTATACAGAAACTGCTACTAACAGAATGGTCAATGCTGCTAGCTATCAGTTTGGTCTATTCTTCGGCACTTCTACGGTTACTCTACAAGGTGTAGGAGATGTGACTGTTAAAACAAATGCTACCAACAACTTTGGTAACAGTGGAACATTTATCGCAGCAGATAATGTAACTATCTCAGGTATTACTTTTGCTGAAAATATCCCAGGAACTAATAAGACGATTGAAGTTATTGGTGATAACTTCACCCTACGTGACTCAAAAATCTCTGAAATAAGTGGAGCTGTATATATTAGCGACTTTACTACTAGTCAGATTGTTAACAAGTTCACAATCACTAACAACGTATTTGATAACGCTTCAACTATCAGTATTGCAAGTGGTGCCGGTACAGCCACATCGTCACCTGCAGGAGACCGTGTTATCACAAACAATACGTTTAAAGGTACTACAAATGACTATGCTCGCATTAGTTTTAGTGGCGCAGGAGGACAACCATGGTATGTCTACCCTGTTGGAGGTGCTGTAATCACAGGAAACACCTTTGAATCTGATAACAAGTGGCATATTCGCGCTCGAGGAGAATACACAGAAGCGCAGTTTGATTGGAAATCAATTTGGGAAAATAACTCATTTACCCGAGCTGTGCTAGCGGTAACAAACCCAGAAACGTTTTCTGTTCGTACATATGGATACTCTTCATATACAAACGTACGAAGTATTGGTTCAGATCTTGCTTGGACAAAAGCTAACGCCACATCAACTGACACAATTCTCTTGAAAGGTTTTTCAGAAGCACCTGTTACATCAGCTTCAACAACACCAGAAGGTAAAACAGCAACTGTGGAATCAAACACACAACTTACTGCTACAACTACATCTGGAACTGTTCAGGCATTTATCCCTGCAGAAACAGTTATATCAGGCCCTACATCATGGGATGGAACATTTGACCTCCCTGTAGCAACAACAGTATTTACGCTTACCCCTGAACAAGCCTTTGCGCTCTCTGGAACAGCAATCGGTATTGAAATCGGAGCAGGAGATATCTCTCTTACGTTTGACAAGGCTATCAAGCTCACATTTGCTGGTCAGGCAGGCAAGAAAGTTGGATGGTCACGAAATGGTGCGTTTACACACATCACAAATACATGTGATAGCTCAACAAATCCAACGCTAGCTGCGGGGGATGATTGTGCTACTACAGTAGGTTCTGATTTGGTTGTTTGGACAAAGCACGCAACAACATTCGTTGTATATAGCCAAGTTGGTGTTGGAGGTTCTGGAGGTGGATCATCATCAGGATCAACCGGAGGTTCATCATCTAGTTCAGCATCTGCAAGTACGGCACCTAGTTCTACAGCAGGAACACCTGCTACATCTGGGAACACATCAGTAACATCTCCAACAATAGGTACAGTTGGACAGGTTCTCGGTGCTACAGCATTTAACTTTGCTGCGAATCTAGGATTCGGTAGTCGAGGTACTGACGTTGTCGAACTTCAGAAGACTCTCATTGAAGGAGGATACCTTCGAGCAGGTCTTTCAACTGGATACTTTGGCCCACTAACTAAAGCAGCGGTTACAAAGTGGCAGCGTGCAAATAGTATCCCTTCAACAGGATTCTTTGGCCCACTATCACGAGCTCATATAAACGCTCGCTAGCTAATAGCAATTTACAGTTAAAAAACAACTCGCACAGATGTGCGGGTTGTTTTTTACTCTTCCTCAGCTATACTTGTTGATATATGCATCCGTTAAAGCTCTTGAAGCATTTTTTCATCCCACATGAGCACAACGATTACAAGCCACATCTTTTTAGGGAAGTTTCTGTCGTTCTAATACTACTTGCCAGTATTTTTATGCTTGGTTTTTCAGCGGGTAGTTCTTTTTTTATGCACAAAACAGTACTGGGTGCTTCGGTTGCAGCTTCTGTACTAGTTGATTTGGCAAATGAAAGCCGCATCGCATATAACGAAGTACCTCTTCAGAGAAATACGCTTCTTGATACTGCGGCGCAAATGAAAGCGGAAGACATGATTAAGAATGACTACTTTGCTCATGAGAGTCCTAGTGGAGTAACCCCATGGCACTGGTTTAAAGAAGCGGGATATGTTTTTGTGTATGCTGGTGAAAATCTAGCTATTAACTTCAACGATTCTAAAGATGTAAACCAAGCTTGGCTTGACTCACCAAAGCATCGAGCTAATTTGCTTAATATTAACTTTAGAGAAATTGGTATCGCAACAGCAGAAGGTATTCATGAGGGAGCGCCTACTATTTTTGTTGTCCAAATGTTTGGCACACCAGCAACAGCAGCATCAAATATATCAACTAGTGCACAGCAAACATCGCCCACCCAAGACCTTGTACCATCTCAGGTAACTGCAACAGGTACCCCAGAAGTTAAAGGAGAAACTGAAGTCGTGGCAACTTCTACGTTAAAGCCTATTGTCTCTACTCCTTTGTTTACTGTTGTTAAAAATTCTGAAACACAAGAAATCGTAGCTACAACTTCAGAGCCAATTGTATATACATCTTGGTACGATCGACTACTCTTTAAAGGTTCACATGTCGTAGATATCTTTTACAAAGCGCTCATCATTTTTCTCGCCTTTGGTCTAGCTCTTATGGTGTTTATCGAAATACGAAAACAACACTGGAAGCATATTATGTATGGTGTCGGACTATTGGTAGCACTTGTACTGTTTGTGCTCATTAATCAGAAGTTCTTTTAAGAGCTTGAGTTATTGTTGTCGAGTAACTTCGAACGTTTTTCGTCCAACGATACGTTTGTCGTCTACTTTTACTGTCACACGCCATAGACCATCTATGATGTTTTGTTTTTTAGAGTATGCACGATAACCGTCTACTCTTCCACCAGACAGGTCAAAAGAAATAGTTGTAGACTCTATCCAAGAATTTGTTGTTGGGTCATGGTATTCCCAAACATGAGAAATAGGTGCAGAGAATTCTGCGGGTGCACTGATCGCACTATAAAAGTAGACGCCATCGTCCCCTGGTTTGATGGTATGTTTGTGATTGCGTAGCCATTCAAATCTACCAGGAGCCTCACCAATAAGCTCGTATTCCCCTCGCTCTGTTCGAATAACGTTGTTATAAATCCCTGCGTCTTTGAGTGAAAGCGGTACAGCAGGAATGAGGTTAAGCACATACAGCATACCGATAAAAAGTGGCACACCTACAGCGAGCGCATACCCGCGCGGGGCTTCATACCAAGCTGTTTCTGAAGTGTGTTTGAGTAGCCATACAAAGAGCATGGCAAATAGAACCGAAATACCAATAGCAACCAAAAAGACAGTATCTGTTACTGTACTGAAAAGTATCGGAACATTAAATATCGCATAAAACGCAAGTGCGATGAAAAACACTGCGATATCTAGCGTAAAGCGGTAGTTGTGTACCGAAATGAACTCATTTGCTGCCATGCAAAGCATGAGGATGATAAACAGCGGCCACGATACAGAAAGCGCGGCACTACGCATCGCATACACAAAGATAAACGAAAGCGATGACCCAGAAAAGAACGCTACTCCAAATGAAAGCAGTGAGTACATCTTTTGTTCTGCGCGACTAGCGCGATTGCTTGCGATAATGATTTCTCGAAGTAAAAGTAGCACCGCGAGTATGACCAAATAACTAAGGCCGATGTATTTTGTTATCGGATTATCTACGTCCGGTAGCAAAAATGCGTCTGAGAAAAATCCTCCGAGAAATATAAGTGTAGTAAGGTGACGTTTGCAAAAGAGATAGATGCTTCGTGGGTTCATTGATATAAAGTGTATCACTCACAAGAGAAATCGTGCACAAATGATATACTATAGAGCATCTATGAAAAAAATACTTATCGTCATTTTCTCTATTATTGGTCTTGTGCTCATTGCATGTGGTGCGTGGTATTACACCAACTTTGCAAAGTACGCCCCAGAGGTATATGTAACTGAAACACCTTCACCAACAGGTACAACAACAGAAAAAACAACGGTAGATACAAAAAACAACACAACACAACCTGGTTCGCCAGAGTTCACTGTGGCAGAAGTTGCTGCACATACAACAGTTGAAAGTTGCTATACCATCATAAACGGAAAAGTATACGATCTAACTATGTGGGTCAATATGCACCCAGGAGGAAAGCAGGCTATCCTCTCACTATGTGGCATCGACGGAACAGCACGTTTTCAGGCAAAGCATGGTAGCAGCACACAAGCAAATGGAGCACTTGCTCGTTTCTTGATCGGTACAGTCAAATAGTTTTCACTCTATGAGTACCCTATTGCTCCCACTACACCTCTTCACGCTTGGGTTTTTGGCTATTACGATAGTTCTCGCAGATCATGCAGCTTTTTCATGGATTCGTGGCAAAGTCGCAATCTTGGATGAAGCAAAAGTTCGAAAGTATCATCGCAATACATGGATAGGTTTGATAGGTATGATTGTAACCGGTGTGTTTTTGTTTATCCCAATGCGTGAATACCTCCTCACACGTCCACAGTTTTATATCAAGATGGCGTTTGTGGTTACACTCATCGCAAATGCTTTTGTAATTGGACATCTCCAAAAGCGCGCAACAACACAGTCGTTCAAAGACCTGTCGTTCAAAGAAAAACTCCCGCTATTTATTTCGGGAGCTGTATCTACAGTTGCTTGGCTCGGTGCGGCAACTACAGCACTTTTTTTGGTTGAAGAGTTCTAAGCGTTACTTGTTGGCTACATATCAACACAACCAAGCAAAATAGCCTCAAAAGCTGCCCAAGAATGGGTATGTGAGACTTCGAGCAAGTGACGGCGTTCCAAGAGCTCTAGGACGAGTTTTGAGCCTATAGTGTGAGGATAGGTATCTGCTAGGCGTTTGATGTCCTTGTTTTCTATTGATTCCCCTACACGCACCAAAAGTCCTGTGCGTACTACTTCTATGAGTTCGTCATAAGTGCGCAGTGCATCTGTCTGGTCAAGAGTTTTGATGGCAGCGATAACCCCTGACGCGTCTTTTGTGCACACTGCTTCAAGGAGTGCGATAACTTGTTCAGTTTGAGGAATACCAAGAAGTTTGTGAATCGTTTCGTCTGCGACTTCTTTTACTTTTTCTGCACCAGTGAGAATTTGTTCTAGTATTCCTAGTGCATCTCGGTATGAACCTTTGCCGTGTGTTGCGATTTTGCGCGCACCTTCTGGTGTGATGGTTGCACCACCTTCTGCTTTTGCTACATAGAGTAACCTTTCTGCGAGTGTGTCGATATCTGGCTGTTTGAATATAACTTTTTGGCAACGAGACACAATGGTTGTTGGAAGTTTTTCAGGATCAGTTGTGGCGAGTATAAAAATAACATGACGTGGAGGCTCTTCGAGTGTCTTAAGGAGCGCATTGGCTGCTTCTTTTGTGAGCATGTGTGCTTCGTCGATGATGTAGACCTTGTATGGTGAAGAAAATGGCGCAGTGCGTACTGCTTCACGAAGTTCGCGTATCTCGTCGATACCACGGTTTGATGCTGCATCTATTTCGATGATGTCCTCATCGTTACAACCGACCTCGCGAGCAACGATACGTGCCACTGTGGTCTTTCCTGTTCCTCGTCCACCACAAAAAAGGTATGCATGAGAGATTTTGTTTTGTTTGATAGAACTCGTGAGTAGTTCTATTGCTTGTTCTTGTCCAACAACGTCAGAAAAAGACTGTGGACGATATTTACGATAGAGCGCGACGTAGGTTTGTGACATGTATGTAAGTTTATCATATAAAAAAGCTCTCCAAAGATTACTTTTTCATGATTGTAGATTTAACTTACCAGTTATTCGTTAAGCAAATTGACAGTGTGTTAGTAATGTTATAGAGTAAAATTCACTTTCGTTCTTCCAACAATAAGGAGCTTTCATGGCTAAGCCTATTAGATTAACTTTATTCCCCTTCTCTTTACCTGAATGGAAAGAGAGCAATAAGACAGGGGTTGCGATTCCGCGAGATGTGCTTCATGTGTCGCGAAACTGTAGAAACTTCTCGCGGGAATGGCTGAGCCGTGGACTTACGCCACCGCGCCGCTTTGTTCCAAAACTGTATTACTCAAACTCCTATCGCACCATAGATGGCCGAGGTAAGGACCTTTGCTTTGTGATGCGTTGTGAGATGAAGCGCTTTATGTCGGAAGGGTGGCGTCTCCACGACGGATACTTCAGTTCCTACAAAGATCGTGCGCTTCGTGGGTACCTTTCTCAAATGTCTCATGACAGCATCTTGTTGCTCTACTTCGAGTAACGAAATATCACCCGCCTTAACTGGCGGTTTTTTTACTTGTCCAGTAATATCATACAATAATATTGACAATATTTAAAACTAATGTTATTTTTATGACAACTTAGTTACAAGGAAACTTGTCATGAAAAATTTTGAATGGAATTTCTTTGAGGTTATTCCACGTGAATTTTTGTTCTTTGATACCCGGTACACACGAATGACGCCCATTATTCAAGTCTCTGGAGGCTCAAACAAAGAACAAAAAGGTGCGACGATTACATACAGCAGGATTAAGTTTAACCTGACATGGCCAGTGACATTACAACTCCATGCTGATGTTGTTGATTATTTGGAAGGGGCTTATCTACCGAGACACGCCGATCTACTCCCGAAGCTACCCGGTGAAGAATACCGAATAGCAATAGTTCTTAAAGAAGCTGACTCAGGGGGTGTACTCCTTGCTGATAGATTCATTATGAACACTAGGTTCCTGAAAATCTTCAACACTCGAACACAGCACGAAGTAACCAAAGTGGAGAAGGGAACCAGGCGAGTTCTCTTGCTTGGAATCTATTTTTCACTAGTTTCCCCTATCGGAAGATGAACCTCTTCTTAAATTAAAAACCCGCATCTTGCGGGTTTTGTTTATTATGTGTGAAAATAAAAAAGAGCCACGAAGTGGCTCTGGTTTTTTCAAAAAATGTTTTACCTCGTGGCGTACACAGCGCCTGCGCCCAGGTTCAACTTGTCGAAGTCGACTGGTTCTTCACCGCTTTCCCATTTGCGCACATCGCGGATGGAAGCACCGAACTTGGTGGCGAATTGCTCCTGGGTGAGGCCGAGCCTTTGCCGGTAGGTGATCATGTCAGCCGGCGTCACTTCAGGTAGTTCTACACAAATCGGAGCATTGGGAGGGATTTTGGTTTTTTCAACCTGTTGTCCAACCTTGAGTCCGAGCGCCCTGGAAGCTGCGGTTTCAAAGGCCAGAATCGCTTTTCCGCTTTCATAACGGATACGCAGACACGTTGGGCAGTCTGTTTCCGGAAGCTTGTTCATCAGTTTCTTCCAGAGGGTAGCAAAGAGCGACATGGGAATCTCCTTTCATGTTTGTTTTCCCATTTTTATCCTACCACATCTCTTCACGCTATTCTACAGATGATGTTCTAACCATAACGTAATAACTTCTTCAACTTCGGTAGCATTTTTGCACTCCATAAGCTCCATACGTAGTTCTTTTGCGCCATCAAAGCCATTCACGTATGCTTTGTAGTGTTTTTTCATAATCGCAAAACTCTTAATATCCCCTAATTTTTCTTCGTAGAGTTTTGTGTGTTCGATACAGATCTTGAGACGTTCTTCTATTGATTTCCCACGATTGAACTCTTGTTCATTGAAAAACCACGGCGTACCAAATATACCGCGTCCTATCATGACTCCGTTTGCTCCAGTATCACGAGCTTTTTGTTTTCCTTCAGTAACAGATTTGACATCTCCATTTCCTAAAATAATTGTTCCGCCTTCGGAGAGTTCGCCAGTTATATCTCGTACAAGCTTTACTATTTCAGGCATGAGCTCCCAGTGTGCATCCACAAGTGACATTTCTTTTCGTGTGCGAAGGTGAACTGTGAGTGTTGGGATGTTACATTCCAAAATCTTTGGTAACCACTCCATGAATTCTATTTTATTATAACCAATGCGTGTTTTCACTGACACTGGTAGATCTTGTGCTCCTTCTTGTGCTGCACGGATAACGGCCTGAGCAGTTTTCCAATCTTTGATATGCGCAGCCCCTGCCCCTTGCTTTTCAATACTCTTGTCAGGGCATCCCATATTGATATCTATTCCATCAAAACCAAGCTCACGACAAAGCGCTGCAGCTTTCTTCATATTTTCAGGAGTAGATGTAAACAATTGTGCAACGATAGGTCGTTCGATATTTGTGAACTCTAAGTCTCGTTTGAGGACTTCTCGTCCTGGACTGTTTAGTCCGTCAGCTGAAACAAATTCAGTCCACATGACGTCTGGTTTGCCATATTGAGCAAGAAGTGTACGAAAAGCGATGTCGGTCACATCTGCCATAGGCGCAACGACAGAAAGTGTCTCACCTTTGGAGAGCTTTTCATCGATAAGGTTCTGCCAAAAACCTCGCACAGGTTTTTGATTGATGCGAGATATCTTTGATTGTCTATTGAATAGTCGTTGTAGCCATGTCATGGTCGGTAGATTGTTCGGGGATTATAGCCGCTTCTTGCTTGTTTGTAAACTTATAAAACACTTTATTCCCGAACCTGAGATCTATATAGTCAAATGACTGTGGTGTCGTTGCAAGCTTGGACTTGAGCGGGTCGGTGTCTATTGCGCTTAGTAGTGTTGACCACAATGTATCATATGATGCCGTAGGAGGGAGGATAATATGTCCACTCACCCCTGTGCCTGATATATAGACATCACCATGATCGTTTATGTCTATTGTTGGAACTTCCCAGAGCACTTCTTCTATATTTTCTACAAACAAAGCTAAGCTTGTGCGGGTTGCTTCTGGAATGGTTGATGAAGCACGCAATAGTGGCAGACTCGATAGATCTCTTGAATCAAGATATGGTTCACCTTGCGCTGCGAGAGCTTTGTTATCAGGTATTCTAAACAGTGGAACTTTTAAAGCAATTGTAATATCGAGCGTATGTAGTCCAGTTAGTGTTATAGAAATGTCTTCCGCGTATGGAATTCGCTCAAGTACAAAAGCTTCCAAACGTGGTTCATGATATGTGAGTATCCTGTCACCAGGAATATAATACAAGAGTGGTTTTCGTAGTGTCTCGATCAGAGATTCTTGAATATCTGGTATCTGTTCCCCATGTTTTGTGTGTATTGCAATAGTTTGTATCTGGAATACGGAGGTAAAAAAATATACATAGATAACCGCACAAAAACCAAGAACAGA
>SSFP01000141.1 GCA_008015455.1 Polynucleobacter sp.
AGGACCTCCAGGACCTCCAGCAGAACCATAAAATATTATGTTAAATTTAACAGAATTTATACCAACTGTAACAGGTCCTCCAGGACCTAGCGGACATCCAGGATCGCCTGGTATACCAGGTTTAAATAATAACACCCCAGGACTTCCAGGATCGCCAGGTCCTGTAGGACCACCAGGACCCCCAGGACCACCTGGACAATCTTTACCAGGCAATCCTGGCCCACCTGGCGCGATCGGTCCTGAAGGTCCAAGCGGTGAATCTACAATAGGACCTCCAGGACCTCCAGGATCGCCTGGCGTACCAGGTGTTGACATGTATGGTCCACCAGGTTCTCCCGGTACGGATGCTCCACCTTCGGACTTAATAGGTCCACCCGGTGCTCCTGGACCCCCAGGTCCTCCTGGTTCCTAGTCGTAGTAATTGGTAAAATAAATTACTTGAAAAAGAAGCGTTGCATTATAAGAATGCAACGCTTCTTTATTTAAACAACAAACACAAAAATATGAATTCCTGGTGGAGAGCTATGTATGGTCGTTTTAGCAAAAACGAATGTGAAGAAATAATTGAGTATGGTCTAAAACATAAACCTGTTGATGGTACCATTGGTCATGGTGGTGATAAATCTGTAGTAAAAAAAGACTTTCGCCAATCCACAGTCAGATGGTTAGGTAGAACAGATCCTAAATTGCAATGGGTTTATGCACGAATGAATGACATGATGCTTGAGGCGAATGAGGCTGCATTTGGATTTGATATCGCTGGTTTTAGATCTGTACAATTTACAGAATACGATGGAGCTGTAGAAGGTAAATACGACTGGCATGAAGATAACTGTTGGAAGGGTACATCTCCTTTCGATCGTAAACTTTCCATGGTGATTCAGCTTTCTGACAGTAGTACTTATAAAGGTGGTAAATTGGAACTAGCGAATGACCCATTTGATGACAAGGTTTTTGCTAATCAGGGTGATGTAATCATCTTTCCATCTTTTAACAGGCATCGTGTTATACCTGTCACAGAAGGTAAACGATATTCATTGGTTACTTGGTTTGTGGGTCCTAGGTTCAGATAACTATGCAATAAGTATTTCATGTGTGTTATACAAATATGCTGAGGATAAGTTTAACCATCCTTAGCAAGTCACACATGAACCGCCTCACAACGCAAGCCTTGTCTACTTTGGCAGAGACATTCAGCTTGCTCAGAAACAACATGCCAAAAGGATGGGTATGGAACCCTATCCTCGTCAAGTCCTCCGGTTTGAAGCCGGATAGTTCAGAAGACTTCAACGTCACGTTTTACAAACGTGCGGACCATGGAATGGTCGTCTTCTGTTCTGGAATGAGTGGCCACCGTCTTCGCATCAAAATCTTGATCGCTTACCAAGGTGATCAGAAAGATGCGATGATTCGCGAAGCCAAGAAGATGCATCCCGAATGGGATATGACTCGTGAAGGAGAAATCCGTCATGGGGTCAAATGCTTGATCGGCGTGACAAACATCCCGTTGCCGACAAATCAGCATCATCCCAAAGGTCACAAGTCACAAGGCGCTCATCAAAAAGCGCTCGTGATGAGTCACCACGGAGACAAGCCGGAAACCCCAACCAAACCGCAGTGGACCAAATCTTGGAGAAACCAAGAACAAGCCACCGTGATCCAGGCGAAAGTCTGGGAGCAGCCGAAGAAAAAGGAAATCGCGCCAGCGCCTCCTGTTCGTGCTGTGACAAAAATTCCAAGCGCACCTGTGGACCTCACTGGTCTCAGGAAGCATCTAGCCCTCAATACCAGGAGGTAAAAAGTCCATGGACTGCACAAGACCATGTTGCTGGTAACTTCACAGCCTAGGAGGTGCAGCTCCTAGGCTTCTCAAATGGACACGCGGCAATGGGCCATGTGCGTTCAGTGTATGCTTCACAATTACACAACTTGTGGTTCTGGAGGTTTTGTCATACATTGGGTGCCTGCCGGGTTCAATCCCCGGGCGTGAACCACGTCGTTCGTGCGACGTTAAATAGGGTTTTAAGCACGAAGCGTTTTATCATTGATAAAGATAACCTTACGATAAGCACATTTGAAGTACCAAGTCCCGAGCGCTAAGGGACGCATATGGAAGATGTGTGAGGCAGGAGTCCGTAGACTCCCCAGGGCAAACAAAATAATAGCATGGTCAAAACGGGAGGAAGTCGCCCTACAATACCATGCGCCAACTCGTGACTGTGTTTGGTTGTCGTTAAAGGTAATTTCAAAGATTTCTGTGTAGTGCACGACAATAGTGCGCGAACCAAAGGAGGCCATATCTGATCAGTATGGTTTCTTTTAGGCGCAGGAAAAGGAGGTACACCCTTGAGTATACCCACCCGATGCAGGGGGTTGACCATATGCCGGTCCAAAGACGAAACATCCCCGCAGCAACAGCATGGCATACACGTCGTTGACATCGACGGATCGGTGTTCATTCAAAGCCACCCGAGTCAAGGGCAGGAGCAGCGAAGGAGAAACACCTCTGTCGGATCCCCCACCGACAGTTTCTGAAAGCGCCAGGGTTTATAAATCAAGCCTGGGCTAGTAAGAGTGGGGGAAAATTTTGCACTTCATGTGTGCGAATCGAGGTGGTGTTGACAGATCTCTACGGGAGTGGTCGATCAGCATCACCTCTTTTTTATCTCGCAAGTCAGGCTGGGGAGCCTGACTTGTTTTCTTGGCATAAGCGAGAAACGCTGTCCGATACTAGTCTTGGCGGGCTTGTGTCGGACAGCCTCGCTGCCACGGTCTCATTGAGATCAAGTTAACCCAACTGCAGCCCTACCAAGGGATCGGAGCTTGCCTCCACAATATACTTAAAACTTTAACAATTCAATGGATACCACCCCGCTACTTTATCAAGAGCGGGGTCGAACGCTAAGTTTTAGCTATCAGTGAATCCACATCAAAAATCTCGTTTACGTCAGGTTTCTTCTTATAGTAATGCTCAATAGCTGTTAATAGACTCAAGCTGTCTGAGGTTATTTTACCATCGGACTTCTCTACGTAATTTGCCCCCAAGGCCGAAAGCTCCTGACACAATAGATCAATATCGATGTCATCCCGGGATGACAGGTCTAGTGTAACCACATGTCTAGTTATATCATGTGTAATGAAATCCTTAGCTTTGTCGAAGCTTACTTTACTGAGGAATGATTCTAGGTTTTTGAATTCTGCAGCAGATGAAAGCCATTTGTCTATTTGACATACTTCACATATAACCAGGCTACCTTCTGATGCGTATGAGTCTGCATAGTTCACTCCTGTGGTCTGATCAAAAGTCTTTGCCTTGGTGCGCATCAGCCATTCTACAACTTTGTATAGAACATGTCTGAACGACTGACCAGCACTAAGAAGCACAGGTGCAGCGTACTCCATATCTATAACCTCTCCACCATCACACAACACAAAGACAGGATATGGTAGATTCTTGACATCATTCTTTGTGTCAGCGGTTGTGTAAACTGGGTATCCATTGATACCAGGCAGTTCTTTTTGTCTTATGTTCGTATTTATCGTTAATGGTTTTGTTTGACCGATAGATTCAAATAAGGACTCTATGAGAACTCTTCCGTGTTTATTATTGTGTATGGGTATAGGCTTTGTTGGTATGTTCAAATAACTACGGACAATAATGGCTACAGCCTGACTGATGATTTTGGAAATCGGCAATGGTAGCGACTCACTGAAGTTTCGATCGAAGTGTGTGTGACTAGAGAAGCACCCAAACTCATCCACATAAGGATGGAAGTTCATTGTTTTTGTAACGGACTCTGTGTTCTGGAAGCTGAAGAATGGTCCGAAGAATCGTGTTCTATGACCATTCCAGCCAAGAAAAGGTATACCTTCCACTTGAGGCGCTCGAGATATCTGATCTCGTAAATAGGACGATACCACTCGGACAAGAGATTTTTCACGTATCGTTGGAAGCGTTGTATTCTTGTCTGATGAGTCAACTTTACTTCTTACTGATAATTCAAGATCCTGCGCTTTATCAATATCCTGAGGCCTAAGAACTGTGACGTATTCTTTCCCTGCTACGCAGATTTTGGCTCGATGAAACACGTCGAGACTATCGGCAAATACAATGTTGTCCGTAACTTGAATAGTGAAGTTTGTTACATAACTCTTGTTTCCGGTTTTACCCTTCTGGACAAAGTACCCATCTGGAGATGTGTACAATTCATTGTGCTCGTCAAAGAACACCATCTGAGTTTTACTCATACTCATTACTTTACGAGCTAGAGCGAACTGCTTTCGGTCATGCAGGCGTCTGGCTATGTTCTCGCGGTCTTCCGCTGTTAGCCTGGATGATTCCAGTATCAACATCGCGTTGGCTGACAGTCCTTCTTTTTCAAGAACAGACGCACAATAGGATACTGTGAAGATCTTACTGTCCTGCCGAGGAGCGCCTTTGTATGAAATGGTTAGATTGGGTATGATCTGAGCAAGACATGATATAGCACTCAGATACTCATCAGGTTCCTCATTGAATAAAAACGTAGCTCTCTCTGGAACCCATCCTCCGTCTAGTGATGTTGGGTTATGTATGTAGTGCAAGCATATTCTATCAGGATGTAGTTTTGCATTTTCAGTATTGAAAATCATACTGTCAGCATACGATACTGTAAGATCAACATCCCTACACCCGGGATGTAGTTGCAGGAGACCAAACCAAGATAATTTTGATGGTTGTATTTTGATCCTGGTAGGAGTTCGTGATAAACGAGTTACGACGACTATATCAGAGATGGTGTGATGGTCTTTGAAGTATGGTAATGCGATAGCAGCATTCGTGTCGCTATTGACATAAGCGTCGAGACCATTTGATACTAGTATTTGATTAAGCGCTACCAAGTCGTTTTTTGTTAATACATACACAGAAGACTTCAAAGCTTCACAGGATATACCTGTCCTTTGCAAAGCCCCTGTTTGCCTCACTGTGGCTATATGTGACGGGTTACTCGTGTGACTCAGCTTAAGAAAGAAGTCGAATAGCTTTCGTTGGAAAATAATGAAGTTGTAAATATTATCAATATCTTCATCATTTAATGTGTATTGTGTTTTGCTTTTTGTAATTTCAATGTATGTTTCCAGGGCTGCACGCATGTTCTTCTTGTCGTGCACTGCAATGAACTCAACAACCGACCCAGCCTTGAATTGGCAGCTATTGTTTGCGCACACAAAACTAGTAGTCAGAACAAACAAACTATTTCCACAACATGGACATTGTGTGATATAGTTGTTATTGTGCTCCTTAACTGATATGCCCATACTACACACCAGTTCGATTGGCGTCATTGCCGAAAAGATAGCTTTTACTGATTTGTCCATGTATGTTGCTTAGAGCTTGACCTTACCATAAAACAACTCGATCTTCCATCATGCAAAAAGATTTTGTACGCGACGCCAACCCAAAGCCTCTTTATAAAGCAGGTTCTCTTGCAAGTCTGCCGCAATATGTGAAAGACTACGCGATGCCATCTGAAGAGGAGGTTGTAAAACTGGCTTCTGCAGCATTCGCTGACAAGCAAAATAAACTGCATCCGATACACACGAAAGAAGCCACAATCCTATCTGGCATTTACTTGCATGGTATAGGAGAAGGTGGCTCAAAAATGATGGAGGCTGTAAAGTCTGCTGCATCGGTATTTGGTGTTCTTGGTGATCTTGATTCGGTTCTCAGTGAACTTTCATCCAATACGGAAAAATCATCAAGTGAGTCATCCGTAAATGGTCCTTCCGACGTTTACGCTATAACTGTAGAATTTGATAGCGAAAAGACGGCTAGTTTTTACCCGATCAATAATGACGTACAAGTACGAGCTTCGGCAGTTGCTCTAAATAATCACCTACTGGAAGGAAAAATACCTTCTGACTGGGCCTATGGCGCAGCTGTTAATATTGTGAAAGCTGCTACTAGCTTTGGTCTACGTAATGATGACCTTCCTGCGCGCATTCGTCGCATGGGTATCGAACGTCTGGTGGACATTGAACACGCAAAAGAAGCAGCTGAACTTCGCCAGTACGATGCCGTTCCGGCTGAGTGTGTTGAGCTTTACAAGGACATCGTTAAGGTGGCTGAAGAAAATCCTGATAACATTCAGGACTGCATCAAACTCTGGTCCGATCTTGATATGACCCATGGGGTAAAATATGCCTCTACCTTTACCCCGGAAGAGGCCTTCTATGCTGGAGAGCGTTTGGATAGAATTGAGAAGATGGCCTCTGAGGTAATCCTCCTTAAGGATGTCATGATTCCGGCATCTGCGTTTACAACTTTGCCAGAAGAACGCATTACATGTAACTTCAGAAAAGAAGCAGCTCAGACAATCCGAGAAGCCATCAAGCTTGCTTCTGTAAATACTGCAGATGCTACAGATAAGCTTGCTAGTCTTGACGAGGAGAATCAGTCAGAGTTGCTGAAGCTCCTTGCCCAAGACTAAGTATGAATAACGTTAACCAAAAAGAAGTCGGGGATCTTCTCTCAGATCCTGAGACAACGGCAACAACATTGCTGGTTATAGCATTACGTGCTTACGGTGAAGAACTGTTTGGTAATGAGGAAACTGGTATCCCACCTATGGATCCAGTAGATTTATGGCTTCGATTAAAAGAAGACTTCAATGCTCAGGTGCATGAGAACTGTGAAAACAAGCTCAATGCTCTGATGACCGCACTGGCCACAGATGGGTTCTATGATAATCTTCAAGTGTTTGTAGCCGTATGCTCGGCTCTAGAAGATGGTGACCTGGGTGACTTGGTAGAGGGTCAAATGGAGACGCTTACTGTACCTGAGATGTTGTGGGCCATTTATGAGGTAGAGTTAAATCGTGATGATCAGCAAGACTTCTCTCCTGCCATCGTTGACTTCATGGATAAGATCATGAATTCAGAAGCTGATGAAGTGGTGGAAGATGATCCTAACCCAATGAGTTACTGGGAAAGATTCTTGGCCGATAAGCGCGAGCAGATGTTCCATGAGTTACGTATCGTAGGTATAGAAGAGAGTATGATACGAAAACTGCGCATACAGGATTTAACACCTGCGCATGACGATCAAGGTGAGTACACCCCTGATGGTATTTAACCTGAAATATGACCAGAGTTGGACCACCCCCAGATGGTTTCTGCCCCGCTCGAGTTCTGGTTAAACATCTCATCAATGCGTGCCTTTAGGGCTATATCCTGAATAATAGGTACACCTCTGAGCAGTTGCGCAATTACGAAAGCAAAATTCAATGCATGTAAAGAGTCATCAGCCTTTGCTCCATGTCTTTCATACCTGAACGATTGGACACCAGTCGCGCTTTCTGTGGGGATACGATACAGATTAAGTAGCTCCATCAACCGATCCTGAGCTTCATTCCAGTTGAAGCATCTAAGATCGCCTGTCTTGATAGCTGAATACAATGCTGAAATACTTTCAGTTCTATTTAAAGAGAACTGATTGAACCACCCAGGACCTGATGTCGGTTGGCTAATTGGGGCTGTGTTTGGTCCAACATAACCAAAGATCATGTGCCGCTCTGCACTAATCTCCTGTCTTTCACGCAGAAGCATATTGTAAGCAGCACCAACACCAAAATCAGATCCCATAGCGGATGCGTTGAACTCGGCGTGATCATGAACAATACTGTTGATAATACTTCTGTAGTCCATACCAGAGTATTGCTTTATATGTAATATGTCTACCTTTTTGTCAGGAGCAATACCTACAATTGCATGAACAGTGTAAGATACTTTTGTTCTGGATGCAGGGTTGTAATCGGAACCACCCCAGTCACATCCAGATATAACATGGCTGTAATACCCTTTCTTGGCACGAGCTTTCATCTGCTCGTAAGTAAGGGATTCATCGCACATGCGAATAAGATCCTTCATCGTTATTTCTCTCTGACCTTCTTCTGTAGGTATGCCAAGAATTTCCTGAATGAATTTCTTCATGTTGTGCCTATACTTGGTATAGGACTCAATGATCTCTCTCCACTTGTGAGGCTTGTACACATAGTCCGGGATGATGACTTGTGGGATGTGAAATCCTATAAACCCGGCCTTCAGTTTTAACATGTCTTGATGCAACCAATGCCCTTGATGTACTTGAAGGGGTTGTTTTGTGGCAGGGTTTAAGAACCCCTCGGCATGTATAGCTTTGATAATGTCATTTTCATCACCACAATTTAACCACCCCTTACCTACACTGTCCGATGTGTAGCCAGGAGCTGGTATAACCCAAATACCTTTGCTGGAGTATTGATAGTTAATCTCCAGGAAAGACTCAACGGTCGTACTTGTACCAGCGTAAATGGTGCAAGGTATGCGACTGGCTTTTTGACACTGTTCGATATCTGGCAGAAGCTCTGTATCCAACAGCTGACACTCATCGAATAGAAGCTCATCTGTAGTTTTGGATCGAGCTTCAACAGTATCAGTCAGGCATTTGATCAGGTAGATCTGTGACTTGTTTGGATACTCTTTGAATTTGAGATTTTGTCGGTAATCCTTATGCTGCTGATAGAATCTGAAAGATCTCTCCATATCCCTCATACGATTTGCGTATGTATCTAGGAATGATGGGTGAGGTACAACGTAAATGCTTTTGAAGGTTGGCAACATGTGCGCGTTTATCAACTGTCTCGCTGCGTATGTGGTGGAGTTATGCGTAACTATACAATTTCTAGTAATGAATGTCTTGGTAGGTGAATCAACTGATATACATATTGTGTTGAAATTACCGACTTTACGTACATTTTTGAGGATACGTGTACGATTATATTTTATCACGTAAAATTTGTTAGATTTACGTTTCAGTTTGAATGGATTGATATTTTGTAAATATATCTTTAGCCGATGACACGGTAGACAATCACATATAATCCCTTCTTTTTTGTAGTATCCTTTTTTTAAGGATAGCACAGCCTTACCGCCCAGAGATTCCACGAGAAATTTGACTTGCTCTGCTAGTACTATGCTTGCTGAATAAAATTCCATCTGACACTTACCATAAATAGTACCATCAGTATCCATGAGACCACGTAGAAGCTCAATACGGTTTTCTACTGAATCATATAAATACTCATCAGGTATCTTTTTATTTTCAGCACGATGTCTTAGATTCAAACGATCAATTTCAAAACGAAACATGGATTTGTGTCCAATACGTTTACATCCAGCGGTACATATATTGTAATCATATTTACCTATAGGTCTAACCTGCAAGTCATTGTATTTATCAAATTCAGAGAGAAGTTCAGGGTCTGCCGTGGTGAATTTGGTATTACCTTCTGTCAAGCTTCCATCACCAATAAGTAAACCAATTAGGTAAGGAGTAATGTAGTGTGATTGCTCTGGAAACTGAATAGGTGCGCAAATAGGAATACGTATTCCTTGATCACTGGTAGGATTGTCACCACCTTTAAGTTTACGAATAGCGGTTAAACTACGTATACTCCAATGCCTGGCTCCATTGGTTCTGCAAGTCCATAAATGCTCTTCATCACAGTCCACATAAGATTGGTCCGTGAAGGTCATACGGTAGGTACTACGTTTACCTTGTGGAAATACACCAGTAACTTTTGTTGGTAGGCCATTCTGATCGAAGACAATATCACCTATATTTATTTCTGAGATTGGCAACCAGCCCTTTGGGGTTAAAACCAGCTCATACTCTGGTAAGGCTTTTCCTATCTGGCGGGAAGCTCTGGTAACCATGTAGCCACCCATTTGCATATGGAACATTGCATATGAGTATGGTCGATCACTTAAAGAAAGCGGCTTTTCGAATGGATACTTTGGGAAAAAGTAAGGTACAAGAAAGCCTGCGTTATGGTTACATGTATGATATAATTTAACCATACATGAATTTAACTCATCAGCAGCGCGTGGATCTGATTGGCTCTTCTGCTCCAATTGTGCTATCCTTTGCACAAGAGTAGTTACTAAATGATTGAACTGCCCATTAGTCCGAACTTCGTTTGGTAAATCAATATACATACAATGAAAAGTCGATCTTCAAATTTGTTTACTAACGTCTGGCCAAACAGATTTTACAAGGCTAGGATGAGAAATGTGCGTTGGGTTCGTGATATGGAAAGATTAGATTCTGTATCATACCCAGCAGAAAATCAAGAACAAGAATTAACTTATGGCCGAAACGAACGAACAACAGAACAGCAAACAATCCAAGACATCGAAAGCCGACTCAACGGTCAAGGCTGATGTTCCAGCGATATGCGAAATGATGGGCGATACAGATATTGTATTGCAAGTCGATATTCGTATGTATGACAAGAATGGCGAGGTATTTAAAGTCAAGGGTTTGAACACCTTGCCTCATATTATTGACCCATCTCTTCTGCCTGAATCCTATCGTAACTTTGAAGAAACGTATCATGCCTCAATCAGTAGACCCGTGCTGGCGTCCTTTAGAAAATTTATTTCCAAACACATCCAGCGAGAAGAATCCTCAACCCCCTTCACCCTCCCTAGTTCATCAGAAAATACGGGGTATCTCTCAGACCCCGGAGGAGCATGACTTCATGCTGTGGACCGATGGTAGCGGTTACGATATCGGCTACACAGGATCTGCTAGTGTGTTAGTAGAGAATGAGACTGGTAAGAAGGAGATTCGCATATCGACTTCATCATACCAATCAACTCATAGGGCTGAGTTTGAGGCTCTATTGAACGGTCTCCAATCCATATTAGATAGCAAAGGATGGGACACTCTGGCAGAAAAAAAGCGCTTAGATCAAAGCGTCATAAAACCAACGGTGTGTTGGTTTAGCGATTGTGAGTCATTAGTGCTGTCAGTGTATATTGATGACAAGACCAAGGAACCTATGTTTCGACGTAGGTTGAATGGAGATTTGTGGCACAGATTTTCCTATTATGAAACTGCATTCAACATAACTCCGATGTATATTGAGAGGAACAGCATGACAGAACATGCTCTTACGGACCGGCTCGCTGGTGAAGGTCGTATACTGTTAAAGGAATACATAGAAACACTAAAAGCCGATAAAGTAATATGAAAGCTACAACTCTACTCGAGAAAGGTTTTGTGCAGCTATGCTATGAGCATACCAAGGATGACTTTAGATTGATAAGTGAAAAAGAGTGCGATCGGAGTGTCGAAGAAAACAATATTGTAAAAGTTTTCGAAAAAGAAGATGAGACTGATGCTTTTGAAGCTCAAGGAGTTAAGAACTGGTTTCTTGGAAAGAAGGCATATGTAATAGCGGTGCCTAATTTCAAGATGCGGAGAGCTTTCACTATACCGTGTGTATGTAAAGTTTTGAATTATCTATTTGATCATTGGGTTCAAAAGATCGAAACGATGAAAGCTAATATGGATGTATTGTATTACTTCCTACCTAGTGTAACCATCGAGAAAAATTGGATTGGTTACAAGATAACATTGAAAATGACCACCATGAGTGGTCGATACATAGATTAGTATGCCTAAAAAGAAAAATACTACGCGCACGAGTAACAGTGCGGACTACAAGACAACAGACTTTGAGTATCTGAGAACAAAACAAGCTGACGATGAGTATTGGGAAGAACGCATACGTCGTCGTGATCAGGACTGGCAAGAGGAGTACCATCCAGAACGTGTAGCTAACAACCCAAACGCGGAGCCATGTGGTCACTACACAGGAAGGTGCTCCAGGTGTGGATCAAACAATCTATGGGATGACAACCTACATTACGGGTGCAACTCCTGTGGAGCAATACTCGCGTAATGCATATAAAACGATATATACATCTATGCTCCGATGACACCGCAATGTTAACACCTGAGGAAGTGTTTGACGGTTGGCACTTTTGTGGAGAATTTGATGGTCTGTTAGTTGGACCTGATATGGAAGAAATGCAGTATTGCACATGTTACAAAGACGTGTCTGCACATGACAAGTTGAAAATGTATCAAGATTATGTCGATAAATATACTTCACACAGCGGATCTACACCTCAGGGATAGTCAATTCGGTAGGCTGGATCGAGGTCGAGACTTCACAAGAGCGCTGTTTCAGTTGGTGGACATCGCGGTAAAAAATGACTGTGAATACATATTAGCTGCAGGCGATATCCTGCATACTAAAAGACCTAGTAGTCAGAACATTATGGACCTTATGGAGATGAACCGACGTCTTCTAGACAAAGGTATCAAGATGTTGTGTATAGCAGGTAACCATGATGAGTGTGACCCAAATTGGATATCGCTCATTGAACAAGAAGCTATCAAGCAGTCCGGGACAACGGCGATAGAAGACATCACAAATAAAATTGTGAATATACCTTTGAGGTATAGTCTTGCCAACCACATAACAGTGTATGGTGCCCCGTTCCCTGACATGCATCCTGATGACTTCAGAGCACAGGCCCATACATGGCCTGAGGCTGACATTCTTCTGTACCATGGAGGTGTAAAGGAGTTCTCCTTCTACCCCATGGGGGATAAAGCTTTATCCATAGACGATCTCCCATATACCCGGTATCAAGTCATTGCGCTTGGCGATATTCACGTATGTAAATATTGTAACCGTGATGGTTGTCTGATTGGATATCCAGGCCCTATTGAATATTGCAGCGCTAATGAGGGGCCTGGCAAGAGTTGCACCATTCTTCGTTTCGAAGAAAAAAGTGGCAAACTCTTGAAGTTAAAAGAGGACCGAGATATAGTGGCCCTCCGCACCAGACGCGTTATTCAACGTGAAATTCAGACGGAATCTGATATGAACACACTACTCGAGGACATACGTGCACAGAAGGCTGAAAAGCCTATTATACGTGTATGGTATGACCCTTCGATAAATGATGTGTTTACCAGAATAGCTGCAATAGCAGACCCATGTGAGTGTATCATACGGGTGGAACCTAGAGGATCCGGTACAGTACGCAAGGTATCCAACGATGATGTTAATACATCAACTTCGTTAAAGCCTTCGGATTTTGTATCGGATTTCTTTTCTAGTGACGAGTCATTGTACAAGGTAGCGATATCATGTTGCAATGCTGAAACGAAACCTGGTGTGGTCATTGACAAATACATAGAAGAACAATTATCCACCTACTACCATGACAAGCAATTCTGAACAATATGAGGCACAACAACTTACAAACCTCATGGAAGACCTCAACAAATCTTATGCTGATGCAGGTTTTAGTAATATCAAAGTTAGGTGCTCCGTTGACCATTTAGGGAACATAACTTTTCATATAAAAGGGGGAGTTGAGCCATTTTTTACAACATCATGTACTCAACACCCAGTAGGAACGAAACTGTCACTCGACGGTGTATTAGAAAAAACGCCAGTATTGTATGCAAATAACGCATGTGAAGATCGAGGACTTCGGACCTCATAAAAAGATAGACGTTGATACGTCATCTAACGTAGTAGGATTGCTTGGTCCGAATGGATGTGGTAAAAGCAACCTACTTGAAGCCATAAAACTAGGGCTATCCTCAACAGCCTCTGATAACATTGATTCGTATATCAGAGACGGTGCCGAAACGGGCATCCTTGAACTAGATTTCAAGAAGGGTGGTGCCAGCGGTAAAATATTCCGTAAAATTGGCAAGAGTCCAAAAAGGTTCCTTGAGTGGGACGGACAAAAATACACAAAAGCTGAGGAGATTGAGCGTGTACTAAAGGATATCCTTGGTGCTGACAAGCATGTATTGTCCAACGCAGTGTTTGTCGCTCAAGGTGAATTAGACAAACTCCTATTTGGAGTTCAGTCAGAGCGTGAGGAGCTGTTTATCAAAATGATGCTCCTCAACTACATGGCACAAGTTGCAGATGCCGCTGACGCTCGAGCAAACAAGCTTGCTGCAACAGTGCGAGACTTCACTGTTCTCTTGGATGAATTAAGGTCCAGGGTAGCTGCAGCGGAAAAGGAAAGGGCTGATGTTGAAGAAAAGCTGGTAGAGTGGCCAGATAGATCGGTGGAAATAGAGTTCATGGATTCCATTGTCAGTCTTCATCTAGCCGCAGATGAGGCTTTGGGTTCTTCCAGAAGAAGTATACAAGAATCTAAAGACCTTGATGCTATTCTTAGTGATGGGCTGGGTAGACTAATGATACCTTCAGTACATACTATTGAAGATCTGGAAACTCATATTAATGATAAACAAGCAGATCTTAAGTCACTCAATTCCCGGTTAGAGGAGTTGAATCAGTGTCGTCTGGCTCAAGAAGAGATCTCTGGTTTGGTCTCTTCTATTATGGGACTGAGATCATCTATTTCGGCTACTACCGGAGGAAATGAAGTGTTACCTCCTGATAGACAGCTAGTTGACCAAAGGCAGCTTATTGTTGATGACATTATATATGGAAACAAGCTCCGTCAGGAAATAGAAAAAGCGAAGCTGGACATAGCTGAATCAAACCAGATGGTACAGGCCAATGAAGTTGGGCAAGACTTGCTCGACAAGCTGTCGTCTCTTGAGAAACAGATA
>SSFP01000021.1 GCA_008015455.1 Polynucleobacter sp.
ACACAATATTTTTTTCGAGTTCATCAAAAAGTATATTTCTTTTCATTTTAGATGGATGCTTTAGCGGGAATTTAATTTCCGCCTTTGGATTCAGTACAATATAATCAGGCACAGCAGAGGTAACATGGGTCGCATTCAATGTATTAAACCCTATATTCTCAATTAAATTAACCGAGGGAGATATTGACATTAGATTGTTAGACCAAAGTGCATATGTCCACTGATAATCCCATGTATTTATTTTTCCAAACTTAACTAATTTAAATATTCTACTCCAATAACTTCTAAAAAAAAGTCCTTCTTTATGAAAATCAAATAGCCCGCCTCCCTTTATAGTTTTCTTGTCGAAAGTTCGCATGTCTATGTCATATAAATTCCATGCACGTCTCCACGTCGCCCAACCCCATATATGCCCATATTTTGTAAATAAATAACTCTCATTTACCGAATAGATGTTTGCAACAAGATTGCATCCCGATATCATACCTATACTGCTATCGTTTTCATATCGCAATAACAATTCATCGCAAAAACGGAAGAAACTGTTTGAAGGTAAAATATCATCTTCTATAATAATGCCTTTCTCCTCATTTTCAAAAAACCAATTTATCGCACTACTAACTGCATCGCGACAACCCAAATTTTCATTTCTAAATAGTGTTTTTAATTCACAGTCCCAATCAACTTCACTTATTATTGATCTTACTTCCTCTACAATTCGGTCTTCTCCAGCAACATCAGTTCTGGGCCCGTCTGCTGCTATGTATAATTTTTTAGGCCTAACACCTCTAATTACTTGAAATGATTTTCGGGTCATTTCAGGTCTATTAAAAATTAAGAAAAGTATTGGCGCGCTCAAAATTTGGTTATTCATTTTAAATTGCTGTTTATTTATCAATAACGAAAAGTTGAGAAATAATTATTTAGATTTTAATATTATAGCTAGCTGAGGTTTTATTATTATTGATATATGTATGTAATTTAATATTTTAAAAGCTGTCTAAAATATTTAACTGTACGTTCCAGTCCTTCATCTTAGCATACCTTGGGCTCCTATGCTATTTTTTCTTTAGCCACTGTGATGTCAGGTTGTCGTTGCTTTGGGTCATCAGCCGGCAATGGCATGAATTTCAATTTAGAATTACCACTGACTAGCTTTAATACTTTTTCAGCCAGTTCTAACATAGTGAATTCTCCGGGATTACCCAAGTTAACAGGCCCCGTGAAGCCAGGTTTCGTATTCATGAACAATACAAATCCTTCAATTAAATCGTCGACGTAGCAAAATGATCTAGTCTGTAGCCCATCACCATAAATGGTTATATCCTCTCCTTTAAGGGCCTGGACAATGAAGTTACTGACCACGCGTCCATCATTAGGGTGCATACGCGGACCGTAGGTGTTGAAAATACGTGCGACCTTGATGTCAATGTTATGCTGACGATGGTAGTCAAAAAACAAGGTCTCGGCGCATCGCTTGCCTTCGTCATAACAAGAGCGGATACCAATCGGATTTACCTTACCCCAATAGCTCTCAGGCTGCGGATGCACCTCTGGGTCGCCGTACACCTCACTAGTTGATGCTTGGAGAATGCGAGCCTTTGTACGCTTGGCCAAACCAAGCATGTTGATGGCGCCGTGCACGCTGGTTTTAGTAGTTTGCACTGGGTCGTATTGATAATGAATGGGGGACGCGGGGCAAGCCAAGTTATAGACTTGGTCCACTTCCACATAAAGTGGAAAAGTAACGTCATGCCGCATTAGTTCAAAGTGAGTATTACCCAACAGATGGGAAATGTTTTCCTTCCTGCCAGTAAAAAAGTTGTCCACGGAAATTACGTCGAAGCCTTCGGTAATAAGGCGTTCGCATAGGTGAGAGCCCAGGAAGCCGGCACCTCCGGTAACTAGGGCGCGTGGACGGTGTGCATATTTTTTCATTTTTTGATTGTGTAAGCAATTAACATCAGTGGATTAAATGACTTAAGTTTCATTTTGAACATGGGTCGTGTTTCTTTCTGAAAAACATCATATAGAAGTCCGACGCTGGCCTGAGCTAGTACAGTGGCGTAGGCGGCGCCCACAACGCCGAATTGGGGAATTAAAATATAGTTCAGAACAACATTAATTATTGCGCCCAACAATGTGCGCTGAAAACTCAATATCTGCCGATTTTCGACTATGAACCACTGACTGCTCGCCACCCCCAGGAAAACGAAAACAGATGCCCATATATGAATGGCCAACACCGTGCCCGATTCAGCATATGCATCACCGTAGAGCACAGCAACTATAGGGCCGGCCAAAAAAGTTATAGGAAAGGCAACAGCAACAGACAACCACACCATCAGATCGTATAGATGCTGCAAGCGCTGTTGGTAAAGGGCGTCACTTTGTTTTTTAGCTTCCAAAATAGCTGGAAAAACCGACGCAACAATCATTACAGGAATGAAGTACCAGATCTCGCTGATGCGGGTGGCGGCGCTGTAGATGCCCACGACCTCATCTCCCAGCATTTGGCCGAGCATAATTTGGTCTATCTTCATATAAGTTGTAATGGCAAGACCAGACAGCAACAAGGGCCAGCTGTCAGCTAGCAATTCTTTAGCTCTTGCTAGTGACACCTTTAATTTGCGTAAGCCTATTCCATGTAACCTAAGGAGGGCAACCAACAGCAACGCGAACAATACCGCCTCTGCAACGGTGGCCCAGGCAAAGGCTAGTAGGGGAGCATTAGCAAAAACAAGCACTAATTTGACCGTAGCAAACACCAGAAAAATACTGTTTTGCACCCACACAGTATATTTGGATAAGATCTGCGACTCAAACCAGTAAATAGCCACTTCACTGGCCTTGAAAAGCATCATACTACCTAAGATGGCTACCAGACCCTGGGCCAAAACATCATCTGGCCGTATCCAAAAAATTGCACCCAAAATCAGACCATATGCCAGCACACCGCCACCAAGTTGCAGCACGGCGGTGGTGCCAAGGGTTTCTTCTTTACACATTGGTTCGCGTACGATATCTCGGACCACAATGCTTTGAAGCCCCAAAGCGGAGACCGCACTGAAAAGACCTACGAAGGCGATGGCAAAGTTTAATAGCCCATACTGCTGTGGCCCCAAATAACGCGCAACCCAGACCATAACCAGTAGACCTACCCCCATACGCAAGACTTTGTCAAAAAACAACCAACCTATGTTGTCAACAATTTTTAGGAGATTGGGCCGATGCGCTAGGCGGCGTCGAACGAATGCGGGAACGATATTCACAAACTTCGGCCTTACTTCAGCTATCAATGCCAAATATGTCGCGGCTGTAGACCTTGTCGGCCACGTCTATTAAGTCTACTGTGCAGCGGTTGGCTACTATCACGTCTGTTTGGGCTTTGAACTGAATCAGGTCGTTCACCACACGGCTATTAAAGAATAGGTCCTCTTGCAGGGTGGGCTCATAAACAATGACCTTAACGCCTTTAGCTTTGATACGCTTCATGATGCCCAAAATGCTGGAAGCGCGGAAGTTGTCTGAACCAGCTTTCATGACCAACCTGTAGATGCCGACTACGGGGATCGATTTTTTCGCTTTGCTAGCAATGACTGAATGAGAGATGATTTCCGAAGCAATAAAATCTTTTCTAGTGCTATTTGCTGTAACGATGGCCTGAATAAGGGTTTGAGGCACGTTTTTGTAGTTGGCCAACAGCTGTTTTGTGTCTTTGGGTAAGCAATAGCCACCGTAACCAAAACTGGGGTTGTTGTAGTGGGCGCCGATGCGGGGGTCTAAGCTAACGCCTTCGATGATTTGCCTGCTATCCAAGCCGTGAGTGGCAGCGTACGTATCTAGCTCGTTGAAATAAGCTACGCGCATGGCAAGGTAAGTGTTGGCAAAGAGTTTGATTGCCTCAGCCTCGGTGCTATCAGTAAGCAGCACGTCGATGTTTTGCTTGATGGCCGCTTGTTTTAAAAGGTCCGCAAAGGTTTCGGCGCGGGCCGACCGCTCGCCCACCACGATGCGGCTGGGGTACAGGTTGTCGTGAAGGGCGCTACCTTCACGCAAAAACTCGGGGCTAAATAGCAGGTTAGCCGTGCCCAGGGCTTTGGCAGTTTTGGAGGTGTAGCCCAAGGGCACGGTGCTCTTGATGACCATGACTGCCGTTGGGTTAATGGCCATGACGTCTTTGATCACCGCTTCAATAGACTTTGTATTGAAGTAATTGGTAACAGGGTCGTAGTCAGTGGGGGTCGCGATGATAACGAAGTCAGCACCCACGTAGGCGTCTTGTTTATCTAGCGTCGCGCGAAAATTCAGCGGCTTTTTTTTGAGGAAGTCTTCAAGTTCGGCATCTTCAATAGGAGACTGTTTACGGTTGAGTATGTCAACCTTGCTTGGAACAATGTCCAAGGCCACAACTTCATGGTGTTGGGACAGCAGCACGGCATTGGATAAGCCCACATAGCCAGTGCCTGCAATGGCAATTTTCATTGACTGGTTCTTCCGTAAGTGTCTTCAAACCGGACGATATCGTCTTCGCCTAAATAGCTGCCCGACTGCACTTCTATTATTTCGAGTGGAATGCTGCCGGGGTTAGCAAGGCGATGCACCTCGCCCAAGGGAATGTAGGTAAATTGGTTTTCGGTCAGGGTAAGCACTTTGTCGCCGTTGGTGATTTCTGCGGTGCCCATCACCACAATCCAGTGTTCGGCACGGTGGTGGTGTTTTTGCAGGCTGAGGGTTGCACCGGGTTTGACTTGGATGCGCTTGACCTTGAAGCGACCACCTTCGTCAATGCTGTCGTACCAACCCCAAGGACGGTGCACCTTGCGATGCAGGCTTTGCTCTTCGCGCTTTGTGTTTTGCAACTGGTTGACGATGTGTTTCACGTCCTGGCTACGTGCCTTATCGACCACCAGCACGGCGTCGGGCGTTTCGACCACGATGAGGTCGCTCACCCCAACAAGGGTGACTAATCGACTGGAGGCATGCACAAGCGTGTTGCTGCTGTGGGTGCTGAGTACGTCGCCCACATGGGCATTACCGTTTTCGTCTTTTGGAAGCACGTTCCAGACGGCATCCCAAGCACCGAGGTCATTCCAGCCCGCATTCAGCGGTACCATGTTAATAGGGAAAACACTGCCAGGGCAGCGCTCGATGACGGCATAGTCCACCGAATCAGCTGGTATGGTCGTGAATTCAGCCTTGCCGGGGCGCACGAAGGGGGTGGCAGTGCTAGTTTCAGCACTGCGCTGGATCCAGGCTTGGAGAGTGGCTTGATGAATGTCGGGGCGGAAATGTTCGAGCGCCTTAAGCCAAACATTGGCCTTGAGCACAAACATACCAGCGCTCCAGAAGTAACCGCCTTCATCCAAGTATTTCTGCGCGGTAACAGCATCGGGCTTTTCTACGAAGGCTTTGACTTGCAAGGCCTGGATTCCCGCCTGCGCGGGAATGACATTGGAGGTTTTGATGTAGCCGTAGCCGGTTTCGGGTCGGTTGGGTGTGACTCCCAAAATGACGATACTTCCCTTGGCGGCCTGTTCGATAGCTACTTGGGTGGCGGCCGTAAAGGCGGCAGCATCCACAACTGTTTGGTCGGCCGGGG
>SSFP01000039.1 GCA_008015455.1 Polynucleobacter sp.
CTCTTCTACCGATCCACCGATATTGACTTTATAACCAGGCGGCAATTCTTTGATCAACGGCTGAAACTCTTTCATTAAAGCTTCAGTCGCTGTCGGTCCTTGGATACCTGGCTTCACATCTGCTTGAACGGTGATCGCGTACTCGCGATTTTCTCGCCACAAGGTGGCAGGCTCCCAAATCACTTTCACTTTGGCAATCCTTGCTAGAGGAATCGCTTGTCCACTCACAGTTGCCAACATCGTTTCATTCAGGTCACTCACCTGATCACGCTCTGATCTAGGCAAGCGCAAGACGATCGGCGCTAACAAATCACCCTCGCGATACTGCCCCACCACCACGCCGCCAAAATGACTTGATAGAGTTTGAGCAATCACTTGAGGGGGCACACCCAACTCTCTAGCTTTTGCTGGGTCGACTTCAATTTTGGCGACTGCTTGATTTTGATTCCAGTTATCCGTCACCCCATAAACCAAACTAGAGGAACGCATCACACCTAAGAAACGATCAGCTTCTTGACGCAACTTAACAGGATCATCCCCCGTCACTCTAAATTCCACCGGATAAGTGACAGGAGGCCCATTAGGCAAGAGCTTCACGCGCAACCTAGCTTCAGGCGCAGCATCTTCGAGCAACCTTGGTAACTCTTTGTTTAAACGATCACGCTCCTTAGGTTCAGCAATGATCACCGCTTGAGCAGCATTGGAGCGAGGGAAAATAATGTCTAGAGGCAAGAAGAAGCGTGGTGCGCCATTACCAATCCAAGTCGTCACTGATTGAACACCTTTTTGCTCTAGGATTTTGGCTTCAATTTTTTTAGATGCTTGCTCAGTCGCCTCAAAACTTGCACCCTCAGTCAAAAAGATATCGACCAAAATTTCTGGTCGGGAAGAATCTGGGAAGAACTGCTGTTGCACTTGGCTCATACCAATAATGCCCAGCACAAAACTGGCGATGGTCGCCATGATGGTTTTCTTAGGATAGTCGACACACCACGCAACAATGGCTTTGAACTTTTGATAGAAAGGCGTATCAAAGTGTTCTTGTTCTTGACCTTCCTGATGAGTCTTCTCTGGTTTTTTAAGTAATAAAAATCCAAGATATGGCACAAATAAAACTGATACAAACCAAGAAATAATCAAAGCTGCAGCAGTGACCGCAAAGATAGCGAAGGTGTATTCACCCACTGCTGATTTCGCAATGCCGATCGGTAAAAAACCTACAGCTGTAATCAAAGTACCCGTCAACATTGGCATGGCGGTTAGCTGATAGGCAGCAGTGACTGCTTTGACGCGGTCATATCCCTCTTCGAGTTTACGCACCATCATTTCAACCACAATAATGGCATCATCCACCAACAAACCTAGCGCGATGATCAGAGAACCCAAAGATATTTTGTGAAGACCTACTCCGGCTAAGTGCATCACCAAAAATGTCACAGACATCACCAAGGGAATACTAATAGCCACCACCAATCCAGGTCGTGGATCAATACGCCATGGATGGCGATGAAGACCTAATGCTAAAAGACTCACGATCAAAACAATAATTAATGCCTCAACCAAAGTCATCAAAAATTCACGCACAGATCCAGCCACCACCTTAGGTTGATCCTGAATCAATGACAAAGTCACACCAGCAGGTAAATCTTTTTCGATGAGCTTGGTTGCTTCTTCTAATGTCTTACCTAACTGAACAATGTCACCGCCACGCGCCATGGAGATGCCTAAAGCGACCAGTTCCTCGCCTTGAAACCTCACCTTGCTCTGAGCAGGATCAATCACAGCTCGACGAACTTCTGCAATCTCACCCAAACGAATCGAGGCACCCGATGGGGAGCGCAAAGGCATCGCCTTAATATCAGCGACATTTTCAAATGGTCCGCCCACACGAATAGGCATTGAAAACGATTGGGTCTCTAAGTTGCCGCCAGCCTCAATAGCATTTTGCTGATTAAGTTGCTGAGCCACAGTAGCAGGTGTTAGGGAATACTGAGCCATCTTCTTACGGGACAACTCAATATAAACCTGCTCCTCTTGCAAGCCGTAGACATTGACCTTACCCACATCTTTGACCTGCAATAATTTTTGTCTCACATAGGTTGTGAAATCCCTGACCTCTGCCGGTGAATAACCCTTAGCAGACATGGCATAAATCACACCATAGGTATCACCAAAATCATCATCAAAGTAAGGACCATTAATACCAATGGGTAAATAAGATTTAGAGTCCGCCACTTTCTTTCTAACGGTATAAAAAAGCTGCGGGATATCTCTTGAATGCGTACTATCTTTAACAAAAAAGATAATCATTGATTCACCGGGATGCGAGAAGCTACGAATCTTATCGATATTAGGAACTTCTTGAAGGGTTCTCTCAATCTTATTGGTGACCTGATCAGCAACCTGAAGAGCAGTCGCCCCCGGCCAGAAAGTTCGAACCACCATGGCTCTGAATGTAAATGGCGGGTCCTCATCTTGACCCAACTGAAAATAGGCGCCAATACCGAGCACCATCAGAGCAATCATCAGATAACGCGTAATAGCCGCGTTCTCAATAGCCCAACGAGATAAATTAAAACGATGCGAACGATCTGAGCTCATTAATGAGCCTTTGCAATCAGTGCAACTCTAACCTTTTGACCGGCATTTAAAGCATGCCAACCTGCAGCGAGGACAAGATCTCCCCTTTGGAGCCCTTCACCAATCACCGCATAAGTTTCATTCACAGAGAGAACTTGTACTTTCACCAACTCAAGAGTACCCTGCTCCTTAGATCCCTCATTAAGCTTCACACGATAAACAGAAGTGCCATCCCCATGAATAGACTCGCTAGGAACAATCATTTGATCTTTACTAAAAGCAGGCGTTAAAGGTGCCTTAGTCTTTGTGGCGAGCTTTAACTGCACAACTACTTGTTGAGCCGGGACTTGCTGTCCCACCTGCAAAATCAGTTGAGAGATGGAGCCAGGCTCGACAGCTCTTAATGAAACAAATCCTAACTGTTCCAGGGTCTGTTCGAACTTAGCTCGAGATCCCTCAATCATCGCGATTCGTTTTTCAAACTCAGAAGCAGAAATAAAATTCTTTTGGCGTAAATCGGCATAACGCTTGAAGTCCGCTTCAGCTGACTGAATCTCAGCACGTGCAGCGCGGTAACTTGTTAAAGCTGAAGACTCAGACATCGACATACTATTGGGCATCAGGCGTGCAAGAGGCTGACCAGCAAGCACGACCTGCCCTTTCTGCACTAAAACCTCCATGACCTTACCGCTTGCATCAAAGCTAAGACTTTCAGGATTTTTGATATTTTCTTGAGGAAGATTCGCTTGTGAGAAATCATGCCCAACAATGGCGACTTTGACTTGCCGAGGCAGTACCTCTTTATCAGCATCTTTGCCACACGCCTGCAAACCAAGAACAACAGCAAAGCAAGCTAATAATTTGGATAAATGTTTTAAATGCATCGTATTATTTTAGTGCAGAGACTCGGCTCTTGCACGGTCAATTTTATCGGCTAATTCTTGTCTTTTTTCAGGAAATATGTACAAACCAACACAGACAGAATCATCCCCATATTCAAGCGTGACTAGATGATTTTTAGGGTCTTTTAAAGATTTGGTATCTTTTAAAAACAAGGGGGGCTTGATACGTACCCAAAGTAAAGGCCAGTGCTTTTGAATGATCTGACGACCATTGACAATCTCAACATCCAAATGCCCCTCTTGAATAATTATCTTTTCATAATCGGTAGCATGGCGGGCGTAAATTAATAAAGCAATCCCCAACGCTAAAAGCTCAAGCCCTGTGAACGGCACAATGATCCAAGCACCACGCCAATAAAAGTAGCCAGCAATCAAACTTGAAAAAATCACCATAGACAAATAGAACCAACCTACTTGCCTAGGCGTGAATGAACAGTTGCGCTTCATCAGTAAGACTGAAACGCTGGAGTCCTCATGCATGATGTCTAGAAATTAAAAAATGTGGAATAAGTGCGCAAACATGACAACTGAAATACTCAAAGCCAAGATTGCAAAAGCTTGTTGCACTTGAGAGCCAGAAATATTCTTAACCAGTTGCCGACCAATGAGCAAGCCAATCATCGAGCCTAGAGCGAATGGGATAGCAATGACCCAATTCATCACACCGTAGATGTTAGAGAATGCAACACCCGCTAAAGAAACAATCGTTAAAACACCTAGGGAAGTAGCGACGATGGATTTCATGGGTAAATCAGTAAAGCGACGTAAAGCAGGCACCACAATAAAGCCACCGCCTACACCTAGAAGCCCCGAAAAAAATCCTGCTAATGCTCCAGAAGCCGCCAATGCTCTAGCACAAGGCAGAGTCCAAGTGAGCTTGCCAATCGTTTCATCTAATAAACAAGGAGGACCCACTTCATCAGGTTCACCGCGTAACTCTTTAGAAGCCTGAAGCCACATATTGCGAGCTACCAACAGCAGCACTAAACAAAAGATGATGACTAAAAGTGTATTTGGAAGTTGATGGGCTATCCAAATTCCCAAAGGGGAAAACATCACGCCCAAGCTAGCCATCAACATAGCGGCTTTATAGCGCAAGATGCGTGAGCGAAAACCTAAGTAAGCTCCAAGACCGGCAGATAAAGAAACTGCCAGTAAACCAATCGGGGCTGCTTGCACTACGCTCAGATTTAAAAAAAACCCTAGAAGTGGAACCGACAGAATTGCCCCGCCAGCACCCGTCAAACCGAGAACAACACCAACGGCAAGACCTAGGAATAGCCCCGGCAATGAAACATCCAAGATCAATTAAACCTGCTGAGCTAGCATGTATAAATTCGTAGATCTTGCGCCTGAACGACAGAAAGCCAAAATCGGGGCACGCATCGTCTCTAATAAACGAGACATTTCTTGAGCCTGCTCTAGCGTAATTTGTCCGCTAATGACTGGCAAATACGCATATTGAAGACCCAGTGATTTAGCAACAGCTTCAATCTCAGCATTTAAAGGTTGTTCAGGACCACCCTCACCGTCAGGACGGTTATTGATGATGGACTTGTAACCTTGACGGGCGATTTGTGCGACGTCTTCCGGTGAAATTTGACCCAAAGTGCCAAATTGATCTGTATGACAAGCGATTTGAAGTGGCATGCCACATCCTCCAGTGTTTGAATGATAGTTTGAGTTTCCGTGAGCAACGATAGGTTCGCAAGGTGGTGGCAACATTCTCCAAGTGAGATACTTCATCGCCAACATAGCACCGATGACATAACCAGCAAATGCGATGAAAGAGCTGATGGCTAAAGTAGAAATACCTGTCAAACCTTGACCAATCGTGCAACCAAATGCAGTCACACCACCAACACCCATCAAGATAGCACCGACGATGTGGTTCCCAGTATCCTCAGCATCTCTAAAACTTTCCCAATAAAAAGTTTTGGTCACTAAAGCATAAATAGTGGATCCTAGGATTAAGCCACCTACTGAGGCAATACCTAGAGTTACTTTTTTACTAGCATCACTATAAAAAGTGAGCCACTCAATCACATAAGCATAAGGTGCCACATAAGTGAGACTTTCCATGCGACCACTGTTGGTAGCAACAAATACCTCTTCAAGTGTATTAGGGTCCTCAGCAACGAAACCTAAAACACCAGAGATCCACCAAATTGCAAGGACTGCTCCACCCACACCAAAGCCGCCCAATAAATTATTAATATTCCAAAAATTCTTTTTAGATAAAGCAAAAAGAATCAAAGCACCACCGATCACAAGGCCCAGAGTCAACTGCATAGAGGCTTTAGAAGCACCCCAGAAGTTGGACGCGATACTAGGTAAATCTTGATTAGATGTCAGCGTGACAAAAACAGTATCAGTGGTATTAACTCTTAGAACGCCAAAGAGTCCTTTAAGAGTCATATAAGAAGAAAGACCCAAAACCATAAAGACCACTAAAGCCTTTAAGCTACCAGAACCCATTCTGACCAATGTTTTGCTGCCACAACCAGAGGCCAACACCATACCAAAACCAAACATCACGCTACCCACGATCGTAGACAACCAAGTTAAACGACTGCCGGTATAAATAGATTTGGCTGGATCAATCAAGCCATTGGAGCTAAGAAGTGCCACACCTACGATAGCCACACCAATCGCTAAAAGCCATTGGCGCATTCTGGTCCACTCGCCCATGATGACGATATCAGTAATCGCCCCCATCGTGCAAAAACGAGTCTTTTGTAAAACTACCCCTAACAGGATAGTGACCAAAAAGGTGCCCCACAGGACATTACTAGCAATAGAATTTAGATCAATTTCAGGCATATGAGGCTCAAACCGTTGTGATCCGACATTTTATGGCATTTTTGATGAATTGCCTGTTGGAGCTTTCAAATACTCGGCATCACTAAATGCGGGAACCCAATGAGGTCGATAGATCACAAATACGGCTAAAAGCATGCCTGAGAGTGAACCCTCAGTGAATGAGAGAATTACCAAGGTTACAAACCAATCGACGATATCCATCGATAGCCCCCATACTTGGGCGGCAAAAGCTTGGTGCCATAGCATTAATACCAGTGATGGAATGATGATGCTCATCACACCAGCCACATAGCCATGACCCAGAATAAAAATAAATAAATGCTTCGGAAGAAATCGGTTGATGAGGCGAATCACAAGGCAAGCAGTTATTGCAGGAAATGCGCCTAAGACCAGAAATTGCCTTAATGCATCCTCCAGAGTCCAAGAAGAAATCAAGCTAATGATGGTTGTCACACCAGCCAACATCACAATCGCTGGTCTGACGCCATACATGGCAACTAGTAAAGAGGCTCCGAAAAACTGGAAAGATAAACCAACGAGGGCTTCAGCAGCCATCCCAGGTAGACTTGCTTTGACGTTCCAAGCTAAGCCTAAAGCCAGAATGCCGCCCAAGACTGAATTGATAACGGAAGGTTTGATTAAAACCTTCCAATATCCACCCCTAAAAGCCCACAAAAGAACTAGTCCAGAAATTGCTAAGTAAATTCCAGTTAGCTCCATCGAGGGCTCCTTACATGTTAGTTAAGCTCCAAATCCAGGATTGCCTTTAGCACCCTTGATATTCGGCATATTCAAAGCTTTTGCTTTGACGGTCTTAATGTCGCGCAAATACTTCGCTACAACGTCCCAAATTGGTTCACCACCAGCTGCTTTCGCTTCTTCAGCAACAGGAGCCCAACCAGCCACCTTATAAGTCTTATTCGGATCAATTAACTTGCCGTTCAGCATCATGTTGCTAATACGCTTACCTGCATCACCCATCGGGTCGATGTCATATTGCAAACCACCCACACGAACCATATCACCACCTTGTTGGTAATACGGATCAGGGTTGAACAAGTTATCAGCCACGTCCTCTAAAACTGTTTTGATCATATCGCCCTTCATCATGGTCACGGTGGTCCATGGATATGTAATGGCGGTTTGATCAAGCACATGTTCCATCGTAATAGCCTGACCTGGCAATAAGGATGTTCCCCAACGGAAACCTGGTGAGAATGCGATTTCCGCATTTTTCACAGCCATTAAGCCATCTAGAATCAATTGGTCAAAGCTGCCGTTAAAGTTACCGCGACGATAGAGTAAGCCCTCAGTCACAGCCAACTTCTCACCCAACTTAGTCTCGTAAGGCTGACGAATCTTGTCAATCAAACGATTCATCGCTGGGTCAGCAGGAATCATTTCTGAGAAAACTGGCAACAACTTATAGCGGAAATCAGAAACCTTGCCACCATCGACTTTGAAATCAAGCACGCCTAAATACTTACCGTTGGAACCTGCGTTGGTTACCAAGGTCACACCACTTGCATTCTTCACTTTCACAGGTGTTGGTACACCATCATGCGTATGACCACCCATAATGGCATCAATGCCCGTCACTCGGCTAGCCATCTTCAAGTCAACGTCCATACCGTTATGAGAAATCACCACCACCACTTTGGCACCCTTGGCACGCACCTCATTGACCATCTTTTGCATGTTGTCGTCCTGGATACCAAAGGTCCAGTTCGCTACCATGTAACGAGGGTTAGCAATCGGTGTGTATGGGAAAGCTTGACCGATCACTGCCACTTTCACACCATTCATCTCACGAATGACATACGGATCAAACACTTGATCGCCAAAGTCATTAGTCTTGATGTTTTGCGCTAAGAAAGAGATCTTGCCTTTGAAGTCTTTTTCTACGATTTCTTTAACACGCTCTTCACCAAGCGTCATTTCCCAGTGCGGCGTCATGATGTCAACACCTAAGGCCAAGCAAGCATCGACCATGTCTTGACCATTGGTCCAAAGAGAAGTACCTGAACCCTGCCAAGTATCGCCACCGTCACACAATAATGCGCCAGGACGGCTCGCCTTCATTTTCTTAACAAGGGTTGCTAAGTGAGCGAAACCACCCACCTTACCGTAAGTAGCTGCCGCTTTTTCAAAATCTAAATAAGTGAATGCGTGAGCCTCTAAAGAACCAGGCTTGATCTTATGAGCTTTTAATAAATGTTCACCGACCAAATGAGGCGTCTTACCTAACTGAGCACCAAAGCCCAAATTAACATCTGGCTCACGGAAATAAATTGGTTTTAATTGCGCATGGCAGTCAGTGAAATGTAGAAAGTGAACATTACCAAATTTAGGCAAATCATAAAATTTGTTAGCTGATGCTTGTGCACTGGCGTAATCTGAAGTTAGCGCCATACCACCGGCTGAAGCAACGGCTAATACCTGTAAAAACTCTCTACGATTCATTGACATAAAAAACCTTCTTTAAAAAAATAAAAAAGACCGCAATATCAATTTGATATGGCGGTCTCTCATGAACTACGATTACTTATTAACTGGTGACTCTGGGTCTAACAAAAGCGCCATCACGTGACGAATTTGATCCTCAGTCAACAATTTATAGTGGCCCATACGTGGCATATTGCTACATGCGTTATAGGCTTTAGCGTTATAAATCTTTCCCCATGTGTACTGAACCACAGCTTCAGAGTTACCGCGAACCTTGCCGTAATTCCAAAGTGATGGGCCAATATTGCCGTGAGAAATTTCTTTCTTGTCGATTTGGTGACAGTTATAGCAACCACCACCATTTGGTGAACCAGCCTTATCTGTCCAAGTAGCGCCACGACCACTTTGAGCAATCTTCTCGCCCTCTTTCCAATCGCCTAAATACTTGCCATCAGAAGGTTGCTTGATAGTCGCCATGTTGGCTTTTTCAATCGCTTCACGCTTCTTAGAGTCGCCTTTACCTGCCAAGGCAAGAGGGTCAGAACAATAAGCTTGAGTTTCATCACGGTCTAAGCGATCCAGCTTGGCAATACCCTTTTCTTTAAAACTAGCGGTATGCGCTTTTTCGAATGCACTTTGCGCCATCGTTGATGAAGACGCGATCATGACTAATGTAGCTGATGCTAATAAATGTAATTTTTTCATGGTCATTTCTCCTGCGACTTAGCGCTTCAATCCTGGTGTATTCATCACACCACCATTAGCCTTTACACCCATGTAAACAGATAAAGCAATCGTTACATCAGATGTATAAATAGGCTCTGGGAATCGTTGTTGACGATAGCAGTCATTCAAGCGACGCTGCATCGTCCAGAAGTTACCGCTAGATACACGATATGCAGGCCAGTAACCAAAACCTAAAGCAGCTCCTTTTTGACTTGTGATATTAGGCAAGTCTTGTAAACGAATACGCTTACCGTCTTCACCGTGGCATGAAGCGCATGAGAAGTCCATGGGACCACCTTGGAAATAGAACGCCTTCTCACCCATGGCGTACATTTCCTTTTCCTTTGGATGCTTATTAGACACCTTGATCTTCATGCCTTTAGAGTGTGTCACCACATAAGCAACCACCGCCTCAACATCTTTGCGCTTGCCTTTTTCAAAGCCTGCATTAATGATCTCTTGGGCATCATAGCCTTGCAATTTTTCCATACAAGTGATGATGCGTGACTCTAAGTCTTGTACTTTATTAGTATCTTTAAAGTAACGTGGCAATTCAGCAGCAGCGCCTTTCACAACACCAGGCCCCTTACCTAAATCACATTTTTGTAATGAAGCATTTTTAGGACCCATCGGTTTTGCCCAAATATCCTCACCCGCTGCTTCATATAATTCTGATGGGTTGCCATCAGCAATCATTTCACGATACTTTGCAATGTCATCAGTTGCACTCTGAGCAAATGCCAATCCAGCTGCTAAGCTCAAAGAAACTAATAAAGTACTTTTTATAGTTGTCTTCATGGTTTGTTTCCTCTTATGAAAAAACCCCGCTAACGAATTAAAAATCAGCGGGGTCTTTAACGTCATACAAATTAGCTAATTTTTGCTTCGTCTGTACGTTTGTCGTTTTTATTATCAACCCAAGTGATGCTCACTGTATCGCCTTTAGCGCCACCTTTGAACTTGAAGTTCAAGAATGGATCTTTTGAAACAGCTGGGCCAAATTGGGCTTCAAATACTTGCTTACCTTTGCAAGTTGCAGTGATCGTTGTGATGTGGTGCGCAGGAATTACCTTACCTGATGCATCTTTACGTTGACCTGTTTCCATGTCGTGTTTCATCAAAACTTTAACGTCTACTACGCCACCAGTCTCTTGGGCGCGTACGCGCATTGGATCTGCCATGTTATTTCCTTTCAGTACAAATAGATTAAGTTAATAGCTCGTGTGCTCGGGGGAATTAACCGCCGCAACCACCCAAAGTCACCTTAACTTCTTTAGTTGTTACATACCACTTGCCGTCTGCTTTAACCAAAGCATGAACGTTCGATGTTTGACCCATCTTCACACGTGATGCGACGAATGGCTCTGACTCCGGTGTCAATAAGAATTGAGCTGCAAGTGCGCTTGGGTTCTTCTCAACCAAAATAGCGATTTGTTGTGTTTTTGGCAATGTTGTTGTAACGCCAACAGGTACCACAGCACCGTTCTCAGCGATGTCTGGTGCATTGATCGTCACAGCTGTAGATTTGCTAGCTGATGAACCACCCAATGACTTCAATACCTCATCCAAAGCTTTACCATCCACTGCTGCCTTATTCCACTCAGCAGCTTCTGCTTGAGAGATAAGACCTGTGGCTGCCATCAAACCGATAACAGCAGTTAATCGCAATGCTTCACGACGCTTTAGGTTCATAAGAACTCCTTCTAAAAAAACTAAATATCAAAAATCTAAATAAATGATCAACTAGCTAATATTACTGCTTTATTGACCAGTTAACATCCATTTCACAAGTACATCAATATCACCCTCAGGAACATGCGCATGTGGAGGCATCGGGATAGAACCCCAAACACCAGCACCACCCACCTTCACTTTTTGATGCAATTTCTTCATCGCATCTGCTTGACCTTTGTATTTGGCAGCTACTTCTGAAATAGCAGGTCCAATAGCACGGCTAGCAGGTGCGTGACAGGTTGAGCAATTGTGCTTTTTAAATAAGCCAGCTGGCGTTACTGATTCAGCACCCATTGCCACCGTCGTCACCTTGCCTGGCAATCTAGGCAATGGTGGCTTCGTTGTATCTACACCACGATATGGACCATAAGGTCTATTTTGCAATGCAAGATTGTCATGTGCATTACGTGCATAGTCAGGCAAGAATGAACCAATCGTCACGTGTTTAGCGCAATCATTCATGCAAGCCGTTGCTTTCACATCAGGCTTACCACCCTCATTCCATAAACCATGAGACTGAGTCATACCATTACGGTTAGGCATCAACTTTTGCACTTCTGCGATATTTTTATCACTTAAGGTGAAATCTTCAGGAACAATTTCAGCCATGCTCAAGATGTAGCCTAAAACAGCATAAGTGTCATCAACCGTTAGAGTTCTTGGAGCATTCCAAGGCATTGCACGGTGAATGTAATCCCACAAAGTTGAAACAGTTGCCACCTTCATCAAAGTTGTTCTTTGAGGTTGCTTTTCGCTTGTCAAAGAAGCTACACGACCAGTCTTCACATCCTCTTTGGTTGTGCCACCAACGATCGGTGTAAACACCTCGTTAGACTCACCAAAAGTACCGTGACAAGATGCGCAACGACTTTCCCAAACCTCTTGACCACGTTGAGTGGTGCCAGATCCTTTAGGTAAACCTTTGAAGTCAGGACGAACATCAATGTCCCATGCTGCCACTTCAGCTTTCGTTGCTTCACGACCAATGCCAGGATACTTAGACTGAGCAATTGCTGAGCTGACAAATGTTGCTGAAAGTCCTGCTAGGACCAAAGCTTTAGTTAATTGATTAGCCAACTTGAACATTGCTCAACTCCCCGTTCGCATCAAGCTTCCATGCTTGGATTGAATTGTTGTGATAAATAGAACGTGTGCCACGTACTTCTCTTAACTGTTTCACCATTGGCTGAACATAGCCAGTGTCATCAGTTGCGCGTGACATCAAGATAGCTGGTGAGCCATCCCACACCCAATCCATGTTGAAACGTGTAATCGCTTTGGTTAACACTGGTGTCTCTAAACGAGCACGACGCCAGTTGTTACCACCATCGACAGAAATATCCACATGCTTGATCTTGCCGCGACCTGACCAAGCCATACCACTGATGTTGTAGAAACCTTTATCAAGCAACTGCTGACCACCTGATGGTGTTGTAATCACAGACTTACATTCTTGAATCGTGGTGTACTGACGATGTAAACCGTTAGGCAACAAGTCAATGTAGTGAACTGCTTCATCTTTAGTTGCATAAGGCATATCGCCTACTTCAATACGACGCAACCATTTCACCCAGCTCACACCTTGAACACCAGGAACCACTAAACGTAATGGATAACCATTTTCTGGACGCAACATTTCACCGTTCATCGCCCAGCAAACTAATGTGTCTTTTAACGCTGCTTCTAATGGAATCGTTCTTGTCATACCAGAACCGTCACCACCTTCAGCCAAGATGTACTTACCTTTCTTCAGGTCTGCACCGCACATATCTAACAAAGTAGACAAAGGTACGCCTGTGAATTCGCAGCATGACAACATACCGTGGGTGTACTGAACGCTAGGAACAGCCACATTACCCCACTCAAGACCCGTATTAGCACCACACTCAATAAAGTGAATGCGTGAAACAGACGGCAAACGCATCAAGTCATCCATCGTGAAGACTTTTTGCTGTTTGACCAAACCGTTCACCATCAAGCGATGCTGTGCTGGATCGATGTCATACCAACCTTGGTGATGACGCTCGAAATGCAAACCATTCGGTGTGATGATGCCAAAGAAACCTTGCAAAGGTGCAAATGCAACAGACGCTGCTGAAACGCGAGTCAAACCTGGTGACTCACGACGCTGAAGAGCCGCCTCCCATTGTGAAGGCATACCATAAGGTCTAGCCGCAACAGGCTGACCAAGGGTCGTTTGCCATTGTTGCTTTTCTAAAATGACCTTCTCACCTTCAGAAGCCATCGCAGAGCTCATCGCTCCACCTGCTGTAGCAGCACCTAAGGCTGTTACAAAACTTTTACGTAAGAAACCGCGACGCGTTTCGTCCATGCCATGCTCATATACATCAGCGGCAAGTTGCTCAGAAACAAAATTTTCTGGCGCACGACGAATACGTCCCAATACTCTAGATTTTTTCTCTACTGTCACAAGGACTCCCAATATTGATCTAAACGTATTTCTAAAAAATACTGAATATATTTTCAGTTAATCGCAATTATTCATCTTTATAGATATTTTGGAAATATGAAAAGATCAAAAAGTTTGGTTTATTTTTTGATTTGAGGGAAAGTACTAATATAAATAACAAGTCACTTAGAATCTTTAACTAACTGAATGAATGAAACCTGCGAACGCTTATAAATAAACGCTAATTGATGAATATAGATTTGCCACTCACAATTCACTATCAACAAACATTGAATGAGGTTCTCTCTTGAATCAACGTCGTCAATTTTTAAAAATGTCTATGGGTGCAGTGGGACTTTTAACACTACCTCAAGTGATGGAGTTTGCAAAAGCAGCAGAAGATTTCATCAAAGGACCTGATGTTAAAGATCATCCTGCCAAACAATTAAGTTCACACGTGTGGATGATTTATTCACCGGATGGTTTTCCGACTGCAGAGAATCAAGGCATGATGGCGAATATTACTTTTGTAGTGACCAGCAAAGGCATTGTTGTTTTGGATACCGGAGCTTCATTACAG
>SSFP01000073.1 GCA_008015455.1 Polynucleobacter sp.
GTTTGTTTTTTGTAGTCTTGTAGAAGTGACCTGTACCAGCTGTCGACTCCAGCTTGATTTTTTCGCGTCCGCCTTTAGCCATTCTGCTGCTCCTTAGATTTCACCGCGAGCACGCAAATCAGCCAATACAGCGTCAATGCCTACTTTATCGATCATGCGAAGACCGGCGTTAGTGATGCGTAAGCTCACCCAACGGTTTTCTGATTCAACCCAAAAACGACGGTTTTGCAAGTTTGGCAAAAAGCGACGTTTTGTCTTATTGTTTGCGTGGGAAACATTGTTGCCGACCATCGGCTTCTTCCCTGTGACTTGGCATACTCTTGCCATGACACGCTCCTTAAAATGCGAAAAGAAAGATTGTAGCAGGTGGCGCAAAAGTATTCCACTCCTTCAATGATCAATTTCCTTATTTTTCGATGATTTTTCATGAAAATAGGCAAATAAGTTAGTGGTCACTATCTAATTTTAGCCAATATTTGCCATTATTCTAAGCTCGCTAAAGGAAATTCCACCTTGTTTAGAGACAATGCAGTGATCGAGAAGTTGAACATCCATTAATGCCAGCGCTTGGTAGAGCGACTTGGTTAATTCGATATCAGCTAAGCTGGGGGATAAGTCACCGCTAGGGTGATTATGGGCAATGATGAGGTGGCTGGCATTGCGCAAAAGACACTCTTTCGCTATTTCACGAATATGCACAGTTGTTTGAGACACAGAACCACGAAATATTTCTTGGCTACTGATCAGCTTCAGATGAACATCTAAATACAGACAAACAAAGACTTCGTGTTCTTTGTGTCCAATCAGGCTAATCAAATAATTTTTAACAAGCTCGCTAGATGACAAAACATCTTGTTCTTTTAACTTTTCAATATAAGTCCGTTGAGCGAGTTCATGAATCACTTGTAGTTGTGACCATTTAGAAACTCCAATCCCTTTAAATGCTTGAAGCTCATGCAGGCTAGCATTGAGGATGGCGCTCAAAGAGCCGAACTGAAGTAACAGCCGCTTCGCTAAAGATAGAGAGTTTTCTCCTTGGCTGCCGGTACGCAAAATAACCGAAAGTAATTCAGCATCATTCATTTGTGCGGGACCCAAATTAAAAAGTTTTTCTCGAGGGCGTAACTCATCAAAAGACTCATTTTTTAATCTTTGAGCAGATTTCTCAGGGCTAGTTAAAATGCCACTATGACGAATACAAATATGGCTGGCGGTGCCGTAGTTACCGCAACATCTTTCTTGACACTGAACTACCGGATTATTCTTCCTGAGGGCGGTGACTTGATCAATACGTTTGAGGACAAGCCCGCCACCCTCATGATGGGTACTGGGCAGTTCAACCCTAGTTTGGAAGAGGTATTGATTGGCATGAAAGACGGTGAGCGTAAAACATTTACGCTGGAACCTGAAGCTGCTTTTGGGGTGAAGAATCCTGATTTGGTAAGACGAGTGTCTTTGGCTACTTTGAAAGAAAACAGTTCTCCTGACGAAGATTACTTGCCGGGAGACATGATTGAATTTAACGCTCCTAATGGCGCTACTTACTCTGGCACTTTGGTGTCGATTGATGATGACTCGGCATTGTTTGACTTTAATCATCCGTTGGCTGGTAAGACCATTCAATTCGAAGTTGAGATCATTGGTATTCTCTAAATGAATAAAACATCTCCAACTATTGCCAATAACAATGGCGACAATAGTGATGCTGTTGGAGAAATTCTGTTGGCTCAGCCCAGAGGTTTCTGTGCGGGGGTTGATCGTGCTATCACGATTGTTGAGCAAGCTTTGCAAAAGTTTGGTGCGCCGATTTATGTGCGCCATGAGATCGTTCATAACGCCTATGTTGTGAATGATTTGCGTGAGCGGGGCGCCATCTTTATTGATGAGTTGAGTGAAGTCCCTGCGGGTCAAACTGTTATTTTTAGTGCGCATGGCGTTTCTCCAGCAGTTAGGCAAGAAGCTGAGGAACGTGGCTTGAAGATTTTTGACGCTACATGTCCTTTGGTGACAAAGGTGCATGTGGAGGTTGCCAAAATGCGTCGTGAGGGTATGCATATCATCATGATTGGTCATCGCGGTCATCCAGAAGTTGAGGGCACCATGGGCCAGGCACCTGATGGCATTCAACTTGTGGAGAACGTTAAAGATGTGGAGCTTTTGACGATTCCAAGCAACAGTCCAGTAGCGTATGTCACGCAAACAACGCTTTCTGTTGATGAAACAAAAGAAATCGTTGAGGCTTTAAAGAAAAAATTCCCAGCAATTGCTCAGCCTAAAAAGCAAGACATTTGCTATGCCACTCAGAATCGACAAGACGCCGTTAAATTTATGGCACCACAAGTTGATCTAGTAATTGTGGTGGGTAGTCCTAATAGCTCGAACTCGAATCGTTTGAGAGAATTGTCTGAAAAATTAGGCGTTATTTCCTACATGGTTGATCATCCTGATCAACTCAAGCCTGAATGGTTTGTAGATCGAAAAAGAATTGGGTTAACAGCAGGCGCTTCAGCACCTGAAAGTTTGGCTCAGTCGATTATTGATCGCATCAAGACACTAGGACCTCGCCAGGTGAGAGTCCTTGACGGCATTATTGAAAATACCGCCTTTCCATTACCTAAGGGTTTAAGTTAAAAATTAATTCAATCAATTTTTTCAAATTAAATTGATTGAATAATTCCTCTTAGTAGGTCAACCATTTGCTTAAGCTCTTCGCGGCTGATATTTAAAGCAGGCATGAAGCGCAACAAATTAGGACGCGGAGAATTTAGTAGTAAGCCAACAGGTTCTAAATTGCGAGCGCGCTCAACAATTTCAGGTCCGATATCGCGATTGAGTTTGAGTGCTCGTAACAAACCTTCACCTCTTTCACCATCAAGACCTAGTTCATCGCTTAAGTCTATTAGAAGCTTCTGTAAGTAAGCACCTTTAGCAACGACTTCTTGAAGGAAGCCTGGGGCTAATAATTGTTGCATCACACTGCAACCAACTGCAGTCATTAAAGGGTTGCCGTTGTAGGTGCCACCTTGATCGCCTGCCTCAAAGCAAGCTACTGCATCAGTTGCCAATAGGGCAGCTAGTGGAACGCCACCGCCAATACCTTTACCCAAAGTCATGATGTCAGGTTCGATGTCATACAACTGATGTGCAAATAATTGACCCGTACGACCACAACCTGCTTGCACCTCATCAACAATCAATAACATTTGATGTTTTTTGGTGAGAGCTCTTAAATCACGCATAAATGCATGACTCGCTGGAATGACGCCGCCTTCACCTTGAACCGGTTCTAGCATCACTGCAACTGTTTTATCAGTGATGAGTTTTTCTACAGATGCGATGTCGTTGAGTTCTGCTTTTGGAAAGCCGGGCACTTGAGGGGCAAACATCGTATCCCAACCTTCTTTGCCAGAAGCGCTCATGGTGGCTAGTGTTCTGCCATGAAAGCCATGGTTGAATGTAATGATTTCATAAGCATGATTTTTATGTAGCTTGCCCCATTTGCGGGCTAGCTTGATCGCGCCTTCATTTGCTTCTGCGCCACTGTTGGCAAAAAATACCTTATCAAAGCAACTATTAGATGTGAGCAGGTTAGCCAACTCAATCATGGGTTGGTTATAGAAAGCCGGACTAGGATTAATCACCTTTCTAGCTTGTTGCTCAAGCGCAGCAATAATGCCTGGGTTGGAGTGGCCTAAACAATTAACTGCCCAACCTTGCAAGAAGTCTAAATATTTTTTTCCTTGGTGATCGGTTAACCAAGATCCCTGACCTTCAACAAAAATTAATTCAGGGCGCTTAGTGATGTACATCACTGAGTGGGTATCAATATTCATATATTTAGACTCTTAATCATTCAATTAAAGATTACGGATTAGCCTTTTTTGCCAGATCTGCTGCAGATGTAAATGCATCAGCATAAAACTCATCGTCAGGCAGCTTGCACTTCGCCACAAAATCATTTTTAGCAGACTCAACCACAATTGGAGCACCGCAGGCATACACTTGGTAACCAGACATATCAGGGTTATCTGCCATCGCTGCTTGGTGAACAAAGCCTGTGCGACCAGTCCAGTTATCTTCAGCAAGAGCATCTGAAACTACAGGGATGTATTCAAAACCTGGAATGTCTTTAGCCCATGATAAACATAAGTCATGGCGGTAAAAATCTTTTGGTCTGCGACCACCCCAATACAGCTTGATTGGTCGCTTGATGCCGCTGTGGCGCATATGCTCGACCATGCCCCTGATAGGAGCAAAGCCTGTGCCTGAAGCAATAAAAATAATCGGTTTATCAGATTCGCGAAGAATGAAGCTTCCCAAAGGACCTTCAAATCTTAGGATGTCCTTTTCTTTCATCATCGTGCCAGATTCTGCAGTGCCAAATACAAAATCAGTAAAAGAGCCGCCAGGCATGTGACGAATATGAAGTTCAATCGGACCTTCTTCGTGAGGAGCGCTCGCTAATGAGTAAGCGCGACGCTTATCTTTAAGCAAGAACTCAATATATTGACCAGCTAAGAACTGAAATTTTTCAGTTGCTGGTAATTGCAACTTAACAATCACTACATCATCCGTCACGCGTTCTAGGCTATTGACGCGACAAGGGATCTTCTTGATAGCAATATCACCTGCACCTTGAACTTCTTTAACATCGATCACTAGGTCTGATTGTGCTTTGGCGCAGCAAAAAAGAGCTGCACCATTAATTGCATCTTCAGCAGGTAATGCTTTCTCGCTATGCTCGCCGTGGCTTACCTGGCCAGATTCAACCTTGCCCTTGCAAGAGCCGCACGCACCATTTTTGCAACCATAAGGTAAATTAATGCCTTGTTTGAGTGCTGCCTCTAGAATAGTTTCATCACTTTGAGCGGTGAAAGTTTTTCCACTGGTTTTTAGGGTAATTTGGTAAGACACAGACTTTCCTTTTTTAAAGCATTACGATTGACTACATGCAACGTTTTGGTAAACCACGATTATTAATCATTGGCTGCGGCGACGTAGGGCTGCGACTATTAGCTCTATTGAGAGAAAAATACAAGGTGTTTGCCCTGACATCTTCTCTTGATAGATTCGATACATTAAGAAAGTCTGGCGCTATTCCCATTTATGGAGATTTAGACCAAGCATCATCTTTATGGCGTTTATCGCAGTTAGCCCCATACGTGATCCATTTAGCGCCGCCACCTCAGCAAGGCTCTAAAGACACGCGTACGCGCAACTTATTGAGGATTTTATCCCAGCAGAGCGGATTTATCCGACAACTGACCTATATCAGCACAACAGGCGTTTACGGTGACTGCAAGGGTGCAGTCATCGATGAGACCTATTCAACGCAAGCAAGGACGGCTAGAGCCCTTCGAAGGGTATCTGCAGAGGCTCAAATTAGAGCTTGGGGAGTGGCGCAAGGGGTCAAAACGACCATTTTGCGAGTGCCGGGTATTTATGCCCAGACACGCCTACCAATCGATCGGTTAAAAAAAGGAATGCCTGCATTAAGCCCTCAGGATGATGTATTCACCAATCATATCCATGCAGACGACCTGGCGCGTTTAATCAGCTATGCGATCTATAGAGCTCCAACCCAAAGAATCTTTAATGCCTGCGATAGCAGTGAGCTGAAGATGGGCGATTATTTTGACCTAGTGGCAGAAGCATTTAATTTGCCCAAAGCGCCACGTGTAGCAAGATCTGAACTTGAAAAAAGACTAGACCCGATGATGCTCTCGTTTATGAGTGAGTCAAGACGGATTCAGAATCATCGTTTGGATGAATTACGTTTTCGTCTTCAGTACCCCACAGTTGAGAGCTTTTTAAGCTCTCAAACCAAATAGCTGATTATTTCCAGGTGTCCTTTAAGCCCACGCAGAAATTAAATACGGGGGTTTGATCGCTGTGATCGACTCGGTCAGCAACAAAATAACCATGACGCTCAAATTGGAAACGTTGCTCAGCTGGGATGTGACCTAAACCAGCTTCCAAATAAGCAGTAATCACTTGTTTAGAGTTGGGGTTAATCGCATCTAAGAAGTTCTTATCGCCACTATCGGGGTGGGGGTCTGTGAATAAACGATCATAGATTCGCACTTCTGCTTTGATCGCGTTTTTAGCGTTCACCCAATGCAAATTACCTTTAACTTTGTAGTTATTGGATTCTGGTGTGCCGCTCTTGCTGTCTGGGAAATACTGCGCATGGACTGCAATCACCTGACCATTTGCATCCGTGTCATAACCTGTACATTCGATCACAAAGCCATGGCGTAAGCGTACGCGACTACCAGCCTGACCATCTTTAGGTGGATAGAGTCTAAAGAAGCCCTTAACGGGTTCCACCATAAAGTCATCTGCTTCAATCCATAACTCTTTACCTAGAGTAAATTCGCGACGACCCATTTCTTCATGGTGAGGGTGCTTAGGTGCTGAGCAAGGCTCTTCTTTATCGCTATCAAAATTATCACAA
>SSFP01000125.1 GCA_008015455.1 Polynucleobacter sp.
CTTTTAAACTATTGTCCAAAAGGTGGCTTTCTGAATTGGCGACAATTAAATAACTGTCATCTCAAAATCTTCTTTACGCGCACCACACTCTGGACATGTCCAATTCATCGGCACGTCTTTCCATAAAGTACCTGGGGCAATACCTTCGTCTGGTAGACCGGCTTCTTCATCGTAAACCCAGCCACAAATCAAACACATATAAGTTTTAAATTCCATAATCTCTTTCCTGTTTTATGTATTTTACAAGGACTATAGAAATTAGATACTTTTTCAACCCAAAAACAAATCTTTGCTTAATCCAGCTCAATCAAGACCAGAATGACTGAGTCAAACTAGCTAAATTCATGTGCACATAGCGATCAACAAGCGTTAATATCGTAATAGACCCTACAATCATCGCACCAATCACTTTTGTTTGACGATGAGCTGTATCAGAGATTTTTCTCTCTAATCGACTCTCTAAACATTCCATATCAGCCTTACTGACATGATCTGATGCATCATGACAATCCTTTAAGCCATCGCAAATGGCTTTTGCTTGATTTTCTGGAATCCCTGATTTTTCAAGATTTTTTATAAAGTCATAAGTATCAAAGTGTGACAAAACTAGCCCCTAAACTGTTACTTAACCCACTAAGTAATTATGAATTTTATAAATAAAAGGAGCTCAAATCAAATCAACAAATCTACTAATGATTAGACTTATAAAAAATAAGTTATTGCTACCTAGCTTGATGAAGCTAACGATGAGGCGCCTGGCTTTTTCATATCAAACCTAAACAAACGGCACTCCAAAGGCCCATTGAATAATGGTGTGCGTTTTGATTCTTTCATACGCACCTGACCAGGTAAACCCATATCAGCTGTCAATACATCAACCTGCCAACCCTGGAAGTTATCTTTCAGGTGCTTACCAAATTGATTCAAGAACTCCATGAACTCTGGTGAGTTGTTATTTTTTGGTAATGCATCTCGTGCGCCACGACCTTTAATTCGCTCACTACCATCACGACCACCTTTGATTTCTAAGCGCTCACCATAAGGTGGATTGAATAACATGACACCAGGCTCAGCAAAAGGTGACTTAGCCACCAAAGCATCGATTTGTCTCACATTAGAAAGTACGCCTGATTGTGCTGGCAAGCCAGCACGCTTCCAATTACTTTTCACAATCGTGATCATATTTTCATTAATGTCACATGCTGCCATTTTTAGCTTATTAGCATTAGCTAGACCAATTTCAATATCTTGCTTAGCAACATCACACAAACCATCCCACTGCTTTTTGAACTCTGGTGTATTGAATGGTTTTAATCTTTGAAATCCAAAACCTTGATCAGCACCTACCAAATCAACGCGAGTAGGTCTGTACCTCGTGAATTTACTGGGTTCAGTTTTTTCTTGAGCTGGGGTTCGTGTTTGAGGATTTGACGCATCTTCCTTAGACTTCATCAAGCCTGCACGTATTGCTCCAGACGGAATACCTAAGCCACGATAAGCAGCCTCAATTAAAAAGGTGCCACTACCGCACATAGGATCAAATAAAGGTTGCTCAGGCTTCCAACCCGTTAAAGCCAAGATACCCGCCGCTAAATTTTCTTTTAAAGGCGCTGCACCCTTATCGTCACGCCAACCGCGCTTGAATAATGATTGACCACTCGTATCCAAATAAACAGTGGCATGAGTAGCCGTTAAGTGAGCTTGTACACGTACATCTGGTAGTTCGGTATCAATGCTTGGACGTGCGCCCTTGACTTCTCTTAAGCGATCACAAACAGCATCTTTAATTCTTAAAGTGACAAAATTAAGACTGGTGAGTGGCGAGCGATGAGCTGTTAAATCAACTCTCATGGTTTGCTCTGGAGTGAACCAATCTTCCCAACTTAAAGATCGCACAGCTTTATAGATATCATCTTCTTTGCGGTAAGCCACATGCGTCATTTGCAATAAGCAACGACTCGCAATACGCGAATGTAAATTAATCGCTAGAGCCACTGACATGGGACCAGCGACGCCAAGACCACCCGTGCTGTTAGCAGGCGGGGGATCAATCACCCAAGCACCCAATGCTTTAACTTCAGCACGCTCTGAGATAGTTTTTAATTCTTCAGCTAGAGGTATCTCTAACCCACGAGGACAAACGATAAAAAATTTCATGGTGAAACCTTTTCAATTACTTTTGAAGTATTTTTTAATTATTTTTTAATCTTGTTGATTAAAAAGGTTTAACAACCACGAGGATGCTCACAATCAAGAAAACAATCACTGGTAACTCATTGAACCAGCGATACCAAACGTGAGAACGTTGGTTAACACCCGCTTTGAATTTTTTATAAATAGATCCACAAGCATGGTGGTATCCCAATAGGATAAAAACTAAGGTTAGTTTGGCATGCATCCAACCTGAGCCAGGACCTTTACCTACACCGTAATAAAGCCAAAGAATCAAACCTAAAATCAATGCTGGAATCATCAAAATCGTCATAAAACGATACAGACGATGAGACATACCTAATAAACGCTCGAGTGCTTGTGGGTTGGTTTCTTGTGCCATATTCACAAAGATGCGAGGTAAATAAAACAAGCCCGCAAACCAAGAAGCCACAAACAAAATGTGGAAGGCTTTCACATACAAATATGCACTACTCATCACCACATTCACTGAATCACTCATCTCAACCATCCCTTTAGGTTTACATATCGATTACTCCTCATCATTCATCCTGAATGATGAGGTTAATTAAAAACTTCTTAACTTCCAGCCCAACTCCAAACGCCAACTTCTTTCAACTACAAATGCTCAGCACTGAAAGCTTCCTGATCAGGTACGTATCTCACCTTGACCAAACACAATGTATTTCATAGAGGTCAAACCTTCTAAACCTACAGGACCTCTCGCATGGAGTTTGTCATTAGAAATACCAATTTCAGCACCCAAGCCATATTCAAAACCATCAGCAAAGCGGGAGCTCGCATTAATCATCACACTCGCACTATCCACTTCTCTTAAGAAACGCATACCCGCTGAATAATCTTCAGTGATGATGCAATCGGTATGGTGGCTACCGTAATGATTGATGTGCTCAATCGCCTCATCCATATTGCTAACAGTTTTGATAGATAGAATTGGTGCCAGGTACTCTGTCGACCAATCTTCTTCGACAGCATCTACTAAATTCTTTACGCCTGCCGCCTCAAGCGCCTGCTTAGTCTTTTTACAAACACGAAGCTCCACACCTTTGTCTTGATAAATTTTGCACAAAGGTAATAAAGAATCCTTAATGGCTGCTTCATGCACTAACAATGTTTCCATCGTGTTGCATGGTGCATAACGTTGAGTCTTAGCGTTATCACACACTTTAATCGCTTTAGCAGGATCCGCCAAAACATCAATATAGGTATGACAAATACCATCTAAGTGCTTAATCATCGGCACACGTGCATCATTCATTAAACGCTCAATCAAACTTTTGCCGCCACGTGGCACGATCACATCGATGTACTCATTCATCGTGATCATCGCGCCCACGGCAGCACGATCCGTTGTCTCAACCACTTGCACGGCATCCGCAGGCAAACCAGCTTTAGCCAAACTTTCTTGAATGAGTTTAGCTAGAGCGGTATTGGAATCAATCGCTTCTGAACCCCCACGCAAAATGGTGGCATTACCTGACTTCAAACACAGGGCAGCCGCATCAATCGTTACATTAGGGCGAGACTCATAAATAATGCCAATCACGCCCAATGGCACACGCATTTGTCCCACTTGGATACCTGATGGCATTTTTCTAACATTGCTCATTTCACCAATAGGATCTGATAGCTTGGCAATTTGCTCTAAACCTTCAGCCATGGTGGCAATTGCTTTATCTGTCAGGGTCAAACGATCAATAAATGCATTGTCTTGTCCATTGGCTTTGGCACGCTCAATATCTTTGGCATTCACGACTTTCAAAGCCTCTGCATTTTTTCTGACCAAGTCTGCTAAATAAAGCAACGCTTGATTTTTAGACGCAGTAGAAGCTTTAGCCATAGCGCGAGACGCCTGACGTGCTTTTTGACCAATTGCCTTCATCATGGCAATGGCATCGATATGGGTGTTTTGAGTGCTCATAGGCGTTACTTTAAAGGAAATATGCTTCACAAGCACCCTTTTGAGCAATATCTGGGTCTACCCTCGCCTTAACTTCCAAGCTTTAGGCAAATAGTCGCCCTAGCATCCTCAACCCCTCCCATGGATCTGCTGGGAGTTTCTCTAAGATAGGGCCATCTCCTTTACGGAGTTGCAAACCTTTGGACTGCTTATCTAAACCGCTAACAACCATTAGCGCTTTTTGTAGACGATCTGCATTCAGTCTTTGCATCGCTTGTGGAATTAAACGCTCTTTATTGCCCCAGATACGATTTACCTTCATGAGCATCTGCAAGTTATCGCCTCGATCGATGCCTTGGCGCAAACGGTTGAGCAAACGAACTTCTTCAGTGACGGTCCATAGAACCAAAACCAATGGCTCACCTTCACCTTGTAAACCATCGACCATTCGGTTGAATCTTGCTAAATCACCAGCTAAGAGTGATTCAGTTAACTGAAAAACATCATATCTAGCAACATTGAGAACTGCATCACGAATATTCTCTTCTGTGAGCGTCCCCTCTGGATAGAGCAAACCTAATTTTTGGATTTCTTGGTGGGCAGCAATTAAATTGCCTTCCACTTGATTAACCATAAATTGCAAAGCTCGTTGCCCCAGCTCACCCGCTTCTACTTGTTGATTTTGTTTTTTTAAACGCGCTGCAATCCAATTAGGTAAAAGTGCTCTTTCAATCGAATCAATCCTCACTGCTACCGCTGCTTCATCCAAGGCTGTAAACCAAGCTGATTTTTGAGTCTGAAAATCCACCCTAGGCAAGAAAATGCAAGTGACTGTATCCACAGGATCTTTGGCATCTACTTGCTGCTGGATCTGAGCACAAAATTGTTTAATGGCATCCGCGCCATCTCTTCCTGGCTTGCCGGTTGGGATACGTAACTCGACATATCGTTTATCGCCAAACAAAGACATGGTCTGACCGGCATTCATGAGCGCAGACCAATCAAAACCTTTTTCATGCATCATGATTTCACGCTCGGTATGCCCATGCATTTGCACCATGGCACGCAACTGATCTTGCAACTCCATCACTAGCAGTGGCTCGTCACCTGTGAGCACATACAAAGGATGAGGACCGTTTTTCTTAGCGAGCGCTAAATGTGCTTCAAAAGCATCCGCCTTAAGCATAATGAGTTAGCTTATTTCTTCGTATTAGAAGGTTGTGAATTGCTAGGAATGGTTGAAGAGTTCTTCTTCACCGCATCCGCTTCTGTTGGAAGCTTTTTAATAGAAGCCAAGCGACGCATTAATTGCGACACAATATCGATTCTCATATTTTTCACATATTCATTGACCTGTTGGTCAAACGCCTGAATATTGGACTGGTTAAAGTCGATATCACGAGTCAAAAAGATATCAGACTCTGGCATCGCTTCTAAGCCTGTGGTTGGATCAAATGCTCTAAAGACAATACGAGAAATAATTCGGTAAGCGGTGATCTGACCAGAGGTGTTGTATGACAACACCTGACGCGCATTTTGTTCACTGATGATTTCAAGCACCAACTCAGAATCTTTTACCGTTTTAGCTAATTCGATATCGTTCACTCGCAAGAGCATCTCGATATCATCTTTGAGTTCTGGTGTGATCGTTCCAGTTAATAACAAAGATTTATAGGGCAAATTGACTTTGCCACGCAAACGCCAGCCACATGCTCCCATTGAAGTAGCTAGCGTTGCCAAAGCCAAATAGGACAAACCACCACCTAGCCATGAACGACGGCTTGCTGAATAGGGGGTGATGGTTTTCTTCATATGCGTTCTATTCTACCTAGTAATGCAGGAACTTAGACAACGATATTCACTAAGCGACCAGGAACAATGATGACTTTCTTAGCTGGAGCACCAGCCATCGCTTTTTGAGCGGCATCGCTAGCTAATGCTAAAGATTCAATCGTTGCCTTATCTGCATCAACTGGCACCAAGACTTGTCCGCGTAATTTGCCATTGACCTGAATCATCAAAGTAATCTCATTCTGCACTAATGCAGACTCATCCACTTCAGGCCATGGAGCATCGAGGAGCTCTCCAAACTGTTGCTTAAAGCCTGCTAGATTCCACAAAGTAAATGTAATGTGAGGCACAACTGGGTATAAAACTCTTAATAAGATACCTAGGGTTTCACGACGCACCTCAGGGCAAACAGCTTTAGCCTGCTCCACTGCATTCAACATCTTCATAGCGGCTGAGACCACAGTGTTGTACTGCTTACGCTGATAGTCAAAATTCGCTTGCTTTAAAACTGAATAGAGTTCTAGTCGAAGAGCTTGATCTGCTTCAGATAGCTCTTTCGGTAGCTGCTCTGACGCACCACGAATGGTTGCTGCGTGTGTTGAGCCGTAAACCCACAAACGACGCAAGAAACGTGAAGCTCCTTCAACCCCAGAACTTGACCACTCTAATTGCTGCTCCGGTGGAGCAGCAAACATCGTGAATAAACGAGCAGTATCTGCACCGTATTGATCAATCAATGACTGAGGGTCAATACCGTTGTTCTTACTCTTGGCCATTTTTTCAACACCGCCAATTTGAACAACTTTTCCATTTGTCTTATGTTTAGCACTTAAGGGACGACCTTTATCATCTGTCTCAACAATTACATCATCAGGATTCACCCAAGTCTTGCGACCATTAGGCTCATCGATGTAATAAGTGTCGTTGAGAACCATGCCTTGTGTTAACAAGTTGCTAAATGGTTCATCAAACTTCACCAAACCTAAATCACGCATCACCTTGGTCCAAAAGCGAGCGTATAAGAGGTGAAGAATCGCATGCTCAATACCACCAATGTATTGATCCATCGGCATCCAGTAATCGTTTCTGGCATCGACCATCGTATTGGCATCAGAACAGGTATAGCGCATGAAATACCAACTGGAGTCCACGAAAGTATCCATCGTGTCAGTTTCACGACGAGCGGGCTTGCCACAACTTGGGCAAGTGCACTTTAAAAAGTCTTCACGTTTATTCAGTGGATTACCAGAACCATCAGGTACGCAATCTTCAGGCAATACAACTGGTAGATCTTTTTCTGGAACAGGTACTTCACCACAAGACTCGCAGTGAATGATAGGGATCGGTGTACCCCAATAACGCTGACGTGAAATGCCCCAATCTCTTAAACGATATGTGGTTTTCTTTTCACCAACACCGATGGCTTGCAAATCAGCTGCTACTGCATTGACTGCATCAGCATGTGTTAGACCATCATATTTGCCACTATTCACAGTCTTTACTGTTTCTTTATCCGCGTACCATTCTTGCCAAACCTTTTGATCAAAAGTTTGACCTTCCATTTGCATCACTTGCTTGATAGGGATGTTGTATTTGAGCGCAAAAGCAAAGTCACGCTCATCATGCGCAGGTACACCCATGACAGCGCCATCACCATAACTCATCAATACATAGTTACCTACCCAAACTTCGACTTCTTGACCAGTTAAAGGATGCTTGACCTTTAAGCCTGTAGGCATCCCCTCTTTTTCTTGGGTAGCTAAGTCAGCTTCAATCACACTACCTTGCTTACACTTTTCAATAAATGCAGCTAGCGTCGGATTATTTTTCGCTGCTTGCATAGCAATTGGATGCTCTGCAGCCACGGCACAGAATGTGACGCCCATCACCGTATCTGCACGGGTTGTAAAGACAAACATCTTGCCGTCTTGAAGCAACTGCCCCGCATCATCTTTAATCTCGTGCGAAAAAGCAAAGCGCACACCAAAACTCTTACCAATCCAGTTTTGTTGCATGAGCTTCACACGCTCAGGCCAACCTAAACCATCTAAACCACTTAATAGTTCTTCAGCATAGGAAGTGATGTTTAAGTAATAACCAGGAATTTCGCGCTTTTCTACTAAAGCACCAGAACGCCAACCGCGTCCATCAATCACTTGCTCATTCGCTAATACTGTTTGATCAATTGGATCCCAGTTCACCACTTGGGTTTTGCGATAAGCAACACCCTTCTCAAGCATCTTTAAAAAGACCCATTGGTTCCAACGGTAATACTCAGGTTTACACGTCGTGACTTCTCTTGACCAATCAATCGCCAACCCCATCGCATCCATTTGCTTTTTCATATAAGCAATGTTGTCGTAGGTCCAAGCCGCTGGCGGCACATTATTATTCAATGCTGCATTTTCAGCAGGCATACCAAACGCATCCCAACCCATCGGCATCAAGACGTTATAGCCTTGCATGCGTAATTGACGCGTCATCACATCATTAATGGTGTAATTACGCACATGACCCATGTGTAACTTACCTGACGGGTAAGGCAGCATCGAGCAGGCATAGTATTTTTTCTTAGGCTTGCCGTTTTTATCTTTAGCGTTTTCTTCTACGCGATAAACATCACCCGCTTTCCACTCTGCGCTTGCAGCAGCTTCAATGGCACGGTGATCATATTC
>SSFP01000088.1 GCA_008015455.1 Polynucleobacter sp.
ACAACTATTTCGGTCTACAATAATGAAAGTGCTACTGCCCGAGTGACGAAATAGGTAGACGTAAGGGATTTAAAATCCCTCGGCTTAAACAGCCGTGCCGGTTCGATTCCGGCCTCGGGCACCTAGCCCTTTAAAGCTTGGTGCCCGAGGCCGGAATCGAACCGGCACGGCTGTTTAAGCCGAGGGATTTTAAATCCCTTACGTCTACCTATTTCGTCACTCGGGCAGTAGCACTTTCATTATTGTAGACCGAAATAGTTGTATTTTTAACTTCTAAATCACTTCTACTGATTTCACTATTTTGTAGCGAAGTCAGCATTTTACATATAAAAAAACAAACCCCGCAAAAAGCGGGGTTTGTCATCATTTTGAGTGCCTTCAAAATTACTTGTAAAGCACCTCTGGCAACCACATACCAATAGCTGGGAACACGTACAACAAGATCAATGCCAACACTTGAATTGCCATGAAAGGCATCATGCCAGCGAAAATCTGATTGAGTGTGACATGCGGTGGCGCAACCCCTTTGAGGTAAAACGCTGCCATCGCTACTGGTGGTGATAAGAATGCAGTTTGCAAGTTCAGTGCCACCAATAAACCAAAGAACAATGGATCTACTTGGAAGTGACTCAACAATGGAATGAAGATCGGCATGAAAATCACGATGATCTCAGTCCACTCTAAAGGCCAGCCCAACAAGAAAATGATGACTTGAGAAAGAATCAAGAATTGAATCTTAGATAAACCAAGACCTAATACCCATTTCTCGATCAACTCTTGACCACCTAAAAGGGCGAAAGCTGCTGAGAAGATCGAAGATCCCACAAATAACCAACAAACCATCGCACTTGTTTTGGCTGTCAAGAAGACTGACTCGCGCACAACATCCATATTCAGTTGTTTGTAAGCCCAAGCTAACAAGAAACCACCCAATGAACCCACCGCAGCAGCTTCTGTTGGAGTCGCTAAACCAAACACAATCGTACCTAGCACCATCAAAATTAAAGCAGCTAACGGGAAGAATGAACCCAGTAGCATCTTGAAGATCTCAAGGCGCTTCATGGTGAGTGTGTAGTAGAAAATCGCACCAATCAACAAACCAATGCCCAACATAATCCAATACCAAGTCGGTGTTGGCTGTCTTTCAGCAGGGGCTTTTTCAGCCTCTGCTGCTGGAGTTGCTGCATTAGCTGTACTTGCTGCTGGAGCTGCCTTCTTTGGAGCCTCTTCAGCGCCAGGAGGCAATGCAACGCCCATCTCTTGTGGAGCCTCTTCAGCACGTGGTGGCAATGCTAGACCACCGGCTGATTCAGCAGCGGCGGCAGGATCTTCAAGACTCATCATGCCACCGTCACTTTCCATCGTGACAACAGCAGTTTGCTCAACCGGAGTAGTTGCTGAGCGGTGAATAAATGTCATCACCACCACAAAGAACAATAATGGGCCAACAATAATGGCTAATTGCTTTAACAACTCTTTCGTACTGATACCAGCAGCAGCACGGCCTTTGGCAGCGGCTAACACAGCTGGCAAAGCTAATTTGCCAAAATTAGCAAGCTTTTGGCTAATCGGAGTTAAGTCGACACGACGACCCTCTTCAGGAAGCGGTGGCGCAAGTTCAGGCTTTAACTTGGCAACAACAATCACGTAACCAATGTATAAAGCCGCCAACATAATGCCCGGGAAGAAGGCACCTGCATATAACTTAACGACTGACACGCCAGCTGTAGCACCATACACAATCAACATCACTGATGGTGGAATCAAAATACCCAAACAACCACCTGCAGTAATGGCACCCGCTGACAACTTAACGCTGTAGCCAGCCTTCAGCATGGATGGCAAAGCTAACAAGCCCATCAATGTCACCACAGCACCCACAATACCTGTAGCTGTAGCAAAGATCGCACAAGTAACTAGAGTAGCAACTGCCAAAGCACCTGGCAGACGAGCAAGTGACAAATGAAGACTCTTGAATAACTTCTCAATTAAGTTAGCGCGCTCAACCAAGTAACCCATGAACACAAATAAAGGGATGGAAATCAATACATCATTCGTCATCACGGCGAATGTTCTTTGCACCATCAAATCAAGCGTTCTAGTTAAAGCTTGCGCATCACCCTCACCTTGATTGTGATAAGCCATGAACGCGAAGATCATGCCCATACCCATCAATGTGAAAGCTGTTGGGAAGCCCAACATGATGGCGACCACCACCAAGCTCAACATTAATAAACCTAAATGGCCATTAGTCATTTCTGAGAAAGATGGCATAAATGCCAGCGTTCCCAAAACAATAGCCGCCATAATTGAAAAACCGAAATAGAGTTCCTTACGCATAATTAAGCGCCCTTCTTCTCATCGTCATGGGTCACCATGGCTTTTAACTTATCAACGTCGACTTCTTCAACGTCGTGCTCACGCGTAGGCCATTCGCCAGCTTTGATGCAGATCACACAGCGAATAATTTCAACAAAACCTTGCAAGAGCAAAAGTGCTCCAGCAACAGGAATAATGACCTTAAACGGCCAAATAGGAGGCCCATTAGCTGTTTGAGTGGTGTGCTCATTAATCGCGATTGATTCTGAGGCAAAAGAAACACCGGCATAAACTAATGCAACGATACCTGGAATAAAGAAAATAATATAAAGAGCCAAATCAAGAATGGCTTGAGTGCGTGGCGTAAAGAAACCGTACAACACATCACCACGAACATGTCCATTTTTTGATAGCGTATAAGCACCTGCCATCATAAATAAGACACCATACAACATGTAGGTCACATCAAAAACCCAGTCATGCGGATTATTGAATAAGTAGCGAGAACCCACTTCCCAACAAATCACAATTGTTAATAGTGCAATTGAGTAAGCTGAAAACTGTCCTAGCCATGTCGACAATTTATCGACAGATAAAAGAAGTTTCTGCATATGTCTTCCTGATTTTTATAGTTATAAACAACAAACACCCACCTATGTTACTAGGTGGGTGTTGATATTACATCAATACGACTTAAGACTTCTTAGCAGGGGCTGCTTTACGGCCAAAGTAGTGGTTGTAAGCCATCTTGTAATCAACAGTCGTATCGTTTTGCCAACGGCATGCTCGTTGAGCAAATGTACGCATTGATTCAAGAACACGTTTGAAATCAGCATTTTCTTTTGATTTCGCATCAATGATCTTGTCCCAAGCAGCTAATTGAGCACGCAAGATTGGGTCTGGTGTCTTGTAGAACTTAACACCTTGCTTAGTTTGCATATCGATGTAGTCTTTTGAGTAACGATCGATCGCTTTCCAGCTCATTTCAGCTGAAGAAGCTTGAACCGCTGCATTGATCATGGCACGCAATTCTGCTGGCATAGAGTCTAGTTTCTTCTTATTGAAAAGAATCTCGAACTGCTCAGAGCACTGGTGGAATGATTGCAACATACATACTTTAGATACGTCTGGGAAACCTAATAGACGGTCTGAAGAAGCATTGTTAAATTCAGCAGCATCTAATAGACCACGGTCCATCGCAGGAACAATCTCTGCACCTGGCAATGCGTTCACTGAAACGCCCATGTCCTTGAAGATGTCAATTGAAAGACCTACTGTACGGTACTTAAGACCCTTCATGTCTTCCATCTTAGCCACTGGCTTTTTGAACCAACCCAAAGGTTGTGTTGGCATTGGGCCGTATAGATATGAAACAACATCCAAGTTCAATGACTTATAGATGCCTTCCAACATAGCCTTACCACCGCCGTATTCGTGCCATGCAAGCACCATGTTAGGGTCCATACCGAATGCAGGACCTGATCCCCATAACGCTAACGCTGGGCTCTTACCATACCAGTAAGCCACCACACCGTGACCACCGTCTAATGTACCTTTACTAACAGCATCTAAAAGGTCAAACGCTTTAACTACTGAACCAGCTGGTAGCAATTCGATCTTTAGGCGACCAGATGACATCTTGTTGATCTTGTCGCAGAAATCTTGTGCGTACTCATGGAAAATATCTTTTGTAGGCCATGTGCTTTGGAAGCGCAAGTTAACTGTCTGCGCTTTCGCAATCATTGGGAAACCTAGCGTACCTGCACCAGCTGCAGCAGCTGTAGAGGTGGCGATAAATTTACGACGTGATTGAACTTTGTTGTCTGACATTGAAGTCTCCTCTGTTATTAACAATTTTGTCGAGCTTGCAAATAAATTTCACAAGTTGAGACTAATTTAGCACTCTGTGAAAAAATACGCACCTATATAAATGTGTTTTTTGCTAGGGGTTTTACCTAATATGGGCTTCAGTATTTCTAAGAATTATCAGCAGTTCAAGGGCAGAGGTCGTTTTCTGATCATTTCAGCTGCTGCCATTGCTGTGATAGCCCTACTCACATTAAGTATTTATTTCTTCTCTACCAAACATCAATTGGATGGAGAGTTCTTAGCCCCAGGGCTAGGGTCGCCGGTCACCATTAAATTTGACGACCATGCCATTCCTCATGTTTTGGCTACGAATAATGAAGACGCTTGGTATACCCTGGGCTACCTTCACGCCACTGAACGCCCATGGCAAATGGAATTTAATCGCCGCTTAGCTTCAGGCAAATTATCTGAAGTGTTGGGTAAAGAAACTATCAGCATTGATAAATTTATTCGCACCCTTGGTATTCGACGCGCCGCTGAGAAACAGTTTGAAAACTACCCTATTGGATACAAGCGTCAATTACAGGCTTACTCAGAGGGAGTGAACGAAGGGTTTAAAAGATTAGGCTGGGCACTTCCACCTGAGTTCATGATTCTTGGTACTCAACCAGGACTATGGAGCCCCGCTGATTCTGTCGCTTGGTCATTAATGATGGCGCTTGATTTAGGTGGCAACTGGCATAAAGAATTTTTACGCTTAGAGCTTTCGCAAAATTTAGAGACTTCTAGAATTTGGGAAGTATTGCCACCCTACCCTGGCGAACAGGCGCCTACGAATGTTAATTTCGCCAAAATTTATAAAGATATTCAATTATTTAAACAACCATCTCAGCAAGCACCTCAAAAGTCATCTCGGTTGCAGCAAGATCTTAAAAATCAAAAAGAGTTGGCACAGTGGTTACCAGGTGGCGTAGATGGCGTTGGCTCGAATAACTGGGTTGTATCTGGTGAAAAGACTGTGAGTGGCAAACCTCTACTTGCCAACGATCCTCACTTAAGTTTGAGTGCCCCTGCCGTTTGGTATATGGCTCACCTGGAAACCCCACAACTTAAAGTCATGGGCGCAACCATGCCAGGCATCCCAGGTGTTGTGATTGGACGCAGCCAACAAATTGCTTGGGGCTTTACGAATACAGACCCTGATGTTCAAGATTTATACATAGAAGCTTTAGATGAAAAACATCCAGGGCGCTATCAAACACCCCAAGGGTCAGCCAACTTCACGCTTCGAGAAGAAACCATCGCTGTTAAAGGACAAGAACCTATTCGCTTTATTGCTCGCGAAACGCGACATGGTCCCGTGATATCAGATGCCTACGAAAGAGCTCAAAACTTAATTGATACTTCTCGCTTTGCTATTTCCATGCGTTGGACCGCATTAGATAGCGCTAACCAGACATTAGTTGCCGGTTTTTTAATGAATCAAGCACAAACTCTTGATCAATTTAAAGATGCCCTCAAACATTACTACGCGCCCATGCAAAATATCGTGATGGCTGACGCAGAGGGTCAAATCGCCTATCGCGCCATTGGCGCAGTACCGAAACGATCAAAGGGGCAAGGTTTGTTTGGTTCAGCTCCTGCACTTGGCTGGGATCGTCAATATGACTGGAACGCCTATATTTCTCTAGATGCCCTACCCAAAGAAAATAATCCAGCAAGAGCTTGGATTGCAACTGCCAATCACCGTGTTCATGTAGCTAACGATCCTCATCCACTCACCGCTGACTGGCACATGCCTTATCGTCAACAACGCATTGAAAGTCTTTTAGAAGCCAAAGAAAAACATGACATCCAAAGCATGAAAGATATTCAGACGGATGCTGTTTCTTTATCAGCTAATGATCTTTTGCCACATTTATTAAATGCAAACTCGAATCACTCATTAGCTAGCGAAGCTAAAAATCTTCTTCAAGCTTTTGATGGACGCATGTCCTTGGATAACTCGGCTGCCACTATCTATAACGAGTGGGCTCACCAACTGACAAAACTATTATTTGAAGAAAAGTTGGGGCGTAGTTTTCAGATCGAATACGGAAAGCGAGATTTCCGTGCTGGCGTACATCACATCATGAACTTGCATATGACAGGTAAACCTGAAGCAGCTTATTGGTGTGATCGATCAAGTACACAAGAAGTTGAAACTTGCGATGAATTAATTAATCAAGCGTTCACTCGTGCATTAACAGAACTATCTAGTCGCTTAGGCGGTAGACCAGAATCTTGGAAATGGGGCAAAACACATATTGCAGTTTCAGAGCATCGCCCTTTTAGCAAAGTGAACTGGCTCAAGAAACGCTTTGAAGTGAGTCGACCAACCCCAGGTGATGGATTTACTATTAATGTTGGCTTTATGGATCTTGGTAACTCAGACAATCCTTTCAAAGTAACTAAGGCAGCCAGCCTCAGGGCTATCTACGATTTATCCAACCTAGACCAATCACAATTTATTTATCAAACTGGGCAATCTGGTTGGATTAACAGCAGAAACTATGAAAACTATGCTGACACCTGGTCTAAGCAAGGCTACTTACCGCTCACCATGAGTCCCAACAGCATTAGTCATACAGCGACCCTGAAGCCAAGTCCCGAAGGAAAACCCAAGGAAGCTAAAAAACCAGAGAACAGAATGCCAGAGCGCAAGAAATAAAAGATTTAAGAATAATGAAACAGTTATTTCTCATTCGTCAGCTTTTTCTTTTATGGTTAGGTATGACTGGCAGTTTGGCTGTGTTTGCTCAAAGTCATTCTCTCGGGGAATTAGCCTCTCTTCTTCAGTCGCCCCAACACATTCTCATGATGCGACATGCTGATGCGCCTGGTTACAGCGATCCTGCTGGATTTAATTTAAATGATTGCTCCACCCAAAGAAATTTAGGAACCGTCGGAAAAAAGCAAGCCCAGGAGATTGGTCGTTGGTTAAGAACTGATGGGGTCACTGCAAGCAAAGTCTTTAGTAGCCCCTGGTGTCGCTGTCAAGAAACAGCCAGCTTATTGAATTTAGGACCTGTCACCATCAAACAATCACTGGGCTCATTTTTCGAAAACAGAAGTCAACGACAAGAACAAACCCAACAGCTAGAAAAAACGATTCAGCAAGAACTGGCTAAGAAAGGTTCTGCTGCTCTGATTTTTGTGACCCATCAAGTCAATATTGAGGCTTTCACGGGGGAATTTGTTAACTCAGGTCAGTTAGTGCTTGTGAAAGTAAATTCCAAGGGTCAATATCAATCACATCGACTGATTAAAGCGCCCTAATTTTTGGGACTATCCTGGAAGCCATCTTTCCTAAAAGTCATCACCAAAGTATCTCTCCAAGCTTTGCCTGAGTCAGGATTCAGCGGTTGAATCGGAGTTGTCTCATGAATCACGCGCGCATCATCAAGAATTAATAAGCTATGCGGATCATTCAAGGTAAAGCGCTGCCCTTGCACACCATCAGCTTCAAATACTCTGGTTTCTCCACCTTTAATCAAATGGCGTTCGAGCATGAGTACAGCAACATAATCAACACCATCACGATGCGCCCCCTCTGGGGTTGGGCGACCAATGCCATCCGTGGTATCAATCCTGAATTGATGAACCTCTATGTACCAAGGTGTTTTTTTATCAGAATGAATCTGATCAAGACGATGCCCTAATGAGCGTAAGAAATCATGCAAGACACTCGAATCCATGAACCCAGTTTCACAGGGCTCAAACCAACGATCAATACCACCATGCAGTGCGTTATAAGAGACTGGTTGCCAGTGAGCTCGATGAGGTACTGTGACGACATTATCGTCTTGCAAAATAAAACTAGCATGGCGGCGTTGACGATAACGCCCGCCATCCTTCAAATACTTATCGGGTGGTAAGTTATTCCAAAAGTCAGCCGCCGCATTCCACTCAGATACCCCATGACCACTTAACTCATAAAGAGCTTGTGGAGGTAAAACCGCATACCCAGTCGATTGAACATTTTCAGACCAAGTGCTTAATTCGGAATACGGGGGCAATAGTGTCATAAGTGTTAAAAATTACAAACTAATTTTCTTATTATGCGCTGATTAAGCTATGAAGAAATTGGGGCGATGTAAAGCATGATACTCACACCCCACCCATCCTTCATAGCCCAGATCATCTAACAACATGAAAAAATCGCCATAAGGTATTTCTCCCGTTCCAGGCTCATGTCGCCCCGGATGATCAGCAACCTGAATGTGGTCGATAAATGGCATGAGTTCTTCAATTTCTAACACATCCTCGCCCATACGATGCATGTGATATGCATCGTATTGAAGGTATAAGTTATTAGATTTAACAGCCATGATGGTTTCTACGGCATGTTGAGTACTCGATAAGAAAAATCCTGGCATATCGAAAGTGTTAATAGGTTCAATTAACAACTTAATGTTTTCTTTTTTTAAAGCTTCTGCTGCAAAAGTTAAATTCGACACAAAGGTATGTTGCGCCAAATCTTTAGAAACATTTTCAGGTAATAAGCCTGCTAAACAATTCAGGTGCGGCACCTGAAGAGTTTTTGCATACTGAATGGCGTTGAGTAAGCCAATTTTGAACTCCTCAACCCGATCTGGATCACAAGCAATACCACGATCGCCCATAGACCAATCACCAGCTGGGAGATTGTGCAAATCCATCCCGAGATCAAGACTTTGCATTACCGCCAAAATCTCATGCAATTTAGCCCCTGAGGAATACTCATAAGGAAATTGACATTCAACTGCCTCAAATCCGCCCGCTTTGGCAGCCTGAAACCGCTCAACAAATGGCAAATTCGTGTAAAGCAATGATAGGTTGGCAGAGAAACGCGGCATTCAGACGACTCAAAGATTAATAAAGTGTTTTAATTATGTCATGCGCATCATTTCCATCTCAATAGGCAAAATAGCTCCTCTCTTTGGCATTGATCATCCTGATTACAAAACTGTTAACTCAGGGATTAAAAAATCAGTGATTAGCTCACTGGATGCTCCCAACCCTGTGCAAGTTTCTAAAATCGGTATCCAAGGAGATGAGCAAGCAGATTTCAGTGTTCATGGTGGCATGGAAAAAGCTGTTTATGCCTATCCATCAGAGCATTACTCATTCTGGAATGAATTACTGCAACGCGAAACCAAAAGAACTGAGGACCTTCATCACGGTTTTCTTGGAGAGAATCTCACCATTGAAGGCTTAGTGGAGTCAAATGTATGGGTAGGCGATATTTGGCAAATCGGAGAAGTGGAACTTCAGGTAGTCAAATTAAGAGAGCCCTGCTTTAAATTCAATGCTCGCATGGGCTATAAGGCCGCTGGCAAAGCCATGCTTCAATCTGCATATTCTGGCTGGTATCTTCAAGTCAATACACCCGGAACCATCAAAGCAGGAGATGAAATTCAAGTAACTCCTGGCAGAAGAGAAACCAGTATAGAAATGCAAAACACATTTTTATTACGTAAAAATCAACAAAAAGAATTACCCCTTTAAAGTAAAACAATGTTTACCAACCATCTGACAAACTTCATCTATAGCGATACCTTTGCCAATAACCTCACCTTCGCAATTGAGATCATGGGGACTCTGGCTTTTGCACTAGCAGGCATTGTGGTTGCCGCCAGAAAGCGCTTAGACATTGTGGGAGTCTCGATGGTATGTGGACTCTCAGCTTTTGGTGGAGGCACCTTACGAGATATTTTGCTTGATCGTCGACCATTCTTTTGGGTAGAGCACCATCAATGGTTATGGGTCATTCTTGCTCTCTGTATTGCAGCGATGCTCTTCCTGCGTAAAAAGCATATTGAACTCACCGAAAAAAGTATTCAAATTCCAGATGCCCTTGGTTTAGCGATGTTCACCATCTCCGGAACCCAGATTACTCTGGCTAGCGGTTCCCCACTTTTGGTATCTGTCTTGATGGGTGTCATGACCGCTATTTTTGGTGGCGTACTTCGAGACATTGCATGCAATGAAATCCCTCAAGCATTTAGTGACCACCGCCCTTATGCTGTGATCGCATTTGCAGGTAGTTGGATTTATCTTGCGATTGAGCATTTTTCCAACAATGATTGGTTAGCATCGATTTTCGCGTTTTTAGTGATTGTGACTCTACGAATGTTAGCGATTAAATTCGATTGGACCATTCCAAGCTGGGCAAGCAAATGAAAGAAATGCCCTTCAGTGTTTTATTTGTGTGTATGGGAAATATTTGTAGAAGCCCAACGGCTCACGGTGTCTTTAGACAATATCTGAATGACGCGGGACTAAGTCACATAGTCTCCGTTGATTCCGCTGGCACGCACGCCTATCACATTGGCGAAGAACCTGATAAGCGCTCACAACAACATGCCCTCAAAAGAGGCTATGACTTATCTGATCTAACTGCACGCCAAATCAAAGCGCAAGACTTCGAAGAATACGATGTTGTCTTAGTCATGGATTGGGATAACTATGCCATTGCTGAAAAGCTTGCCCCACGCCACCATCAACATAAATTAAAACGTCTGACTGAGTTTTGTAGAAATATCTCTGCTTCTGTTGTACCCGACCCCTATTACAAAGGCGATGAAGGCTTTGAAGAGGTGCTAGACATCATCGAGGATGCCTGCGATGGTTTACTGGAGCATATTCAGGCGCGTCTTCAATAGACTATCTTTGTAGGAATTCCCCTACAAGTAATTCAGAAATATCCGATTTTAAAATTGGGCGAACTCATGCAAGCTTATATTTACTTATTCAGCCCAAGGATTCATGATGAGTTTCGATGTGCCACCCTATAAAAGATCCCCTATCACCAGTAAAGAAAGTGATAATCAACAACGACTCATTTTTGACGAGGGATCTCAAGACCATCTATTCACATTCACTTGCCACAAGAAATCATCATCAAGCCACCAGGTGAGAGATGGAAACCCTCCAGGAGGCAGCGGTATAGGAAGTAATCAATACAAAACAAAACCGCTTCCTCCAATAGATATGAACGAACTCACGATTAATAAAAAAGAGATTCAATTCAAGACACTTTTACTCGATGAATTGCATCGCAAGATGAGCATCGATCGAATCAACGACCCTTTGTCGCTATCAGAAAAAATCAAATTACCCATCAAAGAAACTCAAGCTTTATGCAAAGCTGATTTGAAGAAAGTGAGCTCATTCATGCTGATGCAAGCCATCACGCAGTTTGGATACGATATTTATGTTTGTATGAGACCCACTCTTGAGTACAAACCAGGTGACACTATCTTTGAGAGCTAGCAAGTACTCGTTTCATTTTCTTCAATACGAAACTGCGTAAATAGCTCACGGAGATGCCACCCAACAACATCCCCAATACGAGAGGGTTATCTATCAACAAATGCCAAATATCGATACCGGACTCAATACCCGCCTGAATATGTTGCGTCATTTCAGTCACACCCTCAGGATTAGGAAGCTCACCTAACAAGCGTTGACAAATATCCTCACTCACCAAAGTTAAAGCCTCCCAATGAGAACCAAACTCATCAGTTTGCCCAAACCGATAGTGGTCTTTAATGCTAAGCGTACAGACTTACCTAAAAAACTAGAGGACTTCCTCTTTACAATCCTTCTACTACGTCTCTTGATCACTTGAATGACAGGTTTAACTTTAATTCCCATTGACTCTCCTCAAAAAGAATCATGATGAATTAAAGCCGTCAAGAAGAGGTCTGATCTACTCGTCAGACAATTCAGATTAGATCGAAGAATGATCCTGCAGAGGCTTTAATAGGTGACGCAAGTCGTTATGATCGATCTCATGCATCAATTGCAGCAACTCACCCAACTCTCCCTTAGGGAAACCTTCTCTAGCAAACCAAGATAAGTAATTAGCAGGCAATTTGCACAAGAGAGTACCTGCATGCTTACCAAATGGCATTTTCATGGTTACCAGTTTGTTTAAAGATTCTGGGGTCATGAAGGAATGATAACTCCTCCACAGATGCGCCAAGCGCTCAATACTTGGCGCTTGTAACATCTATGCAGGGGCTAAATCAAACAACAGTACTTCAGCATCTTGAGCATTTTTCCAGGCCAAATGACTTTCACCTTCAATTAATAAAGCATCTCCACCTTGGAGCACCTGATCATTAATTTCTAACTGACCTTTGACCAAATGAAAGTAGGCTTTTCTTTGAGGATTGAGAGTGAACTCATGGATATCACTTCCCTCAAAAATACCCGCATAAATCTTGGCATCAGCATGAACCACCACAGAATCAGACTCCCCTGTAGGGGATGCAATCAAACGTAGCTTTTGCAACTTTTCTTCACGAGGGATAGATTTTTGTTCATAGCTAGGAGGAATCTCTTGCTGACTTGGCTCTATCCAAATTTGCAGCAGATGTGTTTCTTGGTTCTTTGCATGGTTGAACTCACTATGCATGACACCCGTACCCGCACTCATTCTTTGAACATCGCCAGGAGGAATGCCCACAACGTTACCCATACTATCTTGATGAGCCAACTCACCAGATAAAACATAAGTAACAATTTCCATATTGCGATGCCCATGTTTACCAAAGCCTGATCCAGGGGCAATACGATCATCATTGATCACTCGCAAATTTCCCCAACCCATAAATTCTGGATCGTAGTAATTAGCAAATGAAAAAGAATGGCGAGCCTCCAACCAGCCATGATGAGCGTAACCACGCTCATCAGATTTTCTTAGCTTAATCATGGCACCCTCTTTATTAAGCCTTGAATTGCTCAGCTACTTCTGCAATTCGTGCCCCGTAAAGTCGGGCAGTTTCCAAGTCACCCGGATTAACTTCATCAATTGAAGCATCTGAAGGAGTTTGCATCATGGCACCCGCAAACGAACCTACGTAGTTCACATCATTACGCTGAGCACTCTTAGCATTAGATGGCATCAAGCCTGTACCCACCCAAATACCTGAATGTTGCATCGCAAGAGTCATGAAGTAATGAATCGTTGAGTGCTTATCGCCATTCATAGTTGCAGAATTGGTAAATCCACCAAATATTTTGTTTTTCCACTGTTGTGAAAACCAAGGCTTAGATGAGGCATCGGCAAACTTTTTAAATTGCCAGCTCACAGTACCCATATAGGTGGGTGAACCAAGAACAATAGCATCAGCATCATTTAATACTTGCCATTGTGCATCAGTGATTTGACCTTCTGCATCAATAGCAATCAATGTACCTTTGGCACCTTCAGCAACTGCCTCTGCCTGCTTAACTGTATGACCATATCCGCTATGAAATACCACAGCTACTTTAGACATATTTTCTCCTTTGTTTGTTCTACTAATTAATTAAAAAACTTTATTTAACTTCTCTAATGACACTGCTAAATCTTCTAATTCTTTTTTGGATAACTTTCCGAATGCTTTTTGTAAGTAATTGACATGCTCCGGAAAGATTTCTTCAAATAACTGCTGACCTTTCTTAGTCAGACTAATTAATTGGCTTCTAACATCCTCTACATTGAGCTCCATTCGCATCAATCCTTTTTCTTCAAGACGCTCCAAGACCCCGGTCATAGTTCCCTTTGTAATTAAAGTTTTCTCACCCAAAAGCTTGCAGCTCATGGGCGGTTGATTACCCAAGGTTGCAATGATGTCGAATTGAGTCATGGTTATATTCAGCAATTTCAAGTGCGACGATGCATACTTTTCAAATGCCTGGTAAGTCACAACTAGCTTTCTCAGTGCCGGCAAGAAATCCATAAAACCTTTATTAGTTAGTTCGCATTAGTACCATTTTAGTACTAATAAGAACTAAATACAAA
>SSFP01000087.1 GCA_008015455.1 Polynucleobacter sp.
ACTTAGACATGACTATCTTGTCATTAAGAGAGTCTCAAGGTGATACCGATGAGTCAGTTAAGCTCACTGGTATTTATCACAATCTACTTAGAATGTGGGCTGATATTTGATGTCTCTTAGGTCTAGCTAGTCGGAGATGGCTTCCGCCATAACCTAAAACCTCCCAGCAGCAATGCTTGGGAGGTTTTTTATTTCTGCCCGGGTAATGCAATAAGAACAATTACTGTAAGAACAACATTTGTAAGTCATTGAGGTATTGCATGCCCAAAGTGGATGGCTTGATAAAGCGGGGGTCATCATCTAAAAGATTCTTTTTCAGTGCAAGTTCAAGCATGCCGTTAATGCCGGCTATTTCTAAGCCAGTTCTCTCTTTAAATTGAGGAGTGGGAACGCCATCGATGAGGCGTAATACATTGAGCATGTACTCAAAAGGTAAATCTTCTTTACCCAAGATTCTTTCTTCAATTAAAGCGTGACCATCCCTAAAGATTTTTTCCATATAGACATCAGGGTGACGTTCATTACTTTGACGAGCAATTTGGTTGTGGGCTGAAATTTTTCCATGAGCACCCGCACCAATACCAATGTAATCACCAAATTGCCAATAATTAAGATTATGTTGGCATCTTTTGCCGGCGCGAGCATAAGCAGAAACCTCATAACGTTCGTAACCTGCTTGAGCAAGCTGACTAATTAAAGCGTCTTGCATCTCAAATGCACTATCTTCACTAGGTAATGCTGGAGGATATTTGGCAAATAGCGTATTGGGTTCAAGTGTGAGGTGATACAAAGAAATATGCGCAGGGTTGAAGCTGATAGCTTTCTGAAGATCTGTGAGTGCCTGCTCCTTATTCTGACTAGGCAGCGCATACATCAAATCTAAGTTGACTTGAGGGAATAATTCAATCGCTGCTTGAATCGCTGCTTCAGCCTGGGCGCTGTTATGAATGCGCCCAAGAGCCTGAAGCTTTTCATCATTGAAGCTTTGGATCCCTAGTGAGATTCGGTTAATGCCACTCTTGGCATAGCTTTTAAATTTCTCAACCTCAAAGGTGCCAGGATTCGCTTCCATCGTGATTTCTGCGTCAGCATTTACCGGTAATAGCGAGCGAATATCAGAGAGCAGTTGATCAAGTCCTGCCTCAGAGAGGAGGCTAGGAGTACCTCCACCCATAAAAATAGTATGAATGCGACGCCCCCAAACTTTTGGAAGGACGCTTTGTAAATCTAGTTTTAAGGCTTCAATATATCTAGCTTCATCAAATCCTTGAGGTAGTGATGAAAGATTTTTATCTTTAATCTGGTGAGAGTTGAAGTCGCAGTAAGGGCACTTTTTCATGCACCAAGGAATGTGCACATATAAAGATAAAGGGGGTAATGAAGTCAGCGTGCTAGACATGAAGATGATTCAATCGGTTCATCAAGTGTGGGATCTATTTAACAAGTTTTTCTTTAAGCTTTTGAAGAAGAGCTTGTAAAGCTTGCCCGCGATGACTGATGGCATTTTTTTCTTCGCTACTAAGTTGTGCAGCAGATTTTTGTAAAGATGCTACCCAAAATAGAGGGTCATAACCAAACCCTGCCTCACCTAGAGGTGCCTGGAGAATCTCTCCATGCCAATGTCCTGTGGCAATCATCGGTTCTGGGTCTGTTGCTGACTCTAGGAACACCAAAGTGCAAGTGAAATGCGCTTGTCGATCGGTGGTGTTTTGAAGTTTCTCAAGTAATAAAGCATTGTTGTCAGCATCACTGGGGTTCTTCTTTTGATCGCTTAATGCAAAACGAGCGGATAGAACTCCAGGTAAACCACCTAATGCATTTACACAAATGCCAGAATCATCTGCAAGAGCGGGTAAGCCACTCAGTTGACTGGCGTGACGCGCCTTGGTGATGGCGTTTTCTACAAAGCTTGGGTAAGGCTCCTCGCAGGATGGAATGCCTAATGCGCCTTGAGGAATCACCTCAATGCCCAAAGGCGCTAAAAGAGCATTGAACTCTTTGACCTTGCCAGCGTTATTGGAAGCTAGAACAATCTTTTGAATAGACATTATTTTTCGGCGAGAGCTTTTTTTTGCAAAGCCACTAATTCTTGAATGCCTTTTTCAGCCAAACCTAAAAGACTATCTAATTCTTTTCTTGAGAACGGGGCGCCTTCAGCTGTGCCTTGAACTTCGATCATGCCACCTTGTCCTGTCATAACAACATTCATGTCAGTATCACAGGCTGAGTCTTCGGCGTAATCTAAATCTAGAACAGGGGTGCCTTGATAAATACCCACAGAAATGGCTGCTACATGATCTTTGATAGGGTCTTGTGCGATCACTTTTTTAGCTAATAGCTGGTTAATGGCATCTCTTGCCGCCACAAAGGCCCCGGTGATGGCTGCAGTTCTTGTGCCGCCGTCAGCTTGTAGAACGTCACAGTCCAAATGAATGGTTCGCTCACCAAGAAGTTTTAAATCAAAAACGCTACGCATTGAGCGTCCAATGAGGCGCTGGATCTCCTGAGTTCTGCCACTTTGTTTGCCCTTGGCAGCTTCACGATCGCCTCGTGTATGGGTCGCTCTTGGCAACATGCCGTATTCAGCTGTGACCCAGCCCTCGCCACTGCCTTTTTGATGGGGAGGTACTTTTTCAAGAACAGAGGCTGTGCAAAGCACGTGAGTATCGCCAAATTGGATCAAAACAGAGCCTTCCGCATGCTTGGTAAAACCACGCGTTATTTTGATTTCTCGCAAGTTTTCAGGGCTTCGTTGGCTAGGGCGTTTGGATATTGTCATGATAGGACTTTACAATGTATGAATGATAGAAAGTATGACCGGTTTTGGTAGTGCCTCCAGACAATTAGATCTGGGTGGCGGTGTCTATGCAACTGTAGCGGTGGAATGCCGCTCAGTAAATAGTCGTTTCCTAGATTTGAACATACGTTGCCCAGAAGAGTGCAGATCTTCTGAAATGTCCATTCGCGAATTAGTGACTAAACAGCTTGCCCGAGGCAAGGTGGAATTCCGAATCAATGTTCAGCGTGAGCTTGCAAGTGCGCCTGTAGGTAATGATCTTCTTAATCAAGATGCTTTAGTCGGTTTGAAAGCGCTAGAGGCGGCAGTTCTAAAAGAAATGCCAAGCGCGGGCACTTTGCGCATGGGTGAAATTTTGCGTTGGCCTGGGATTTTGAATGAATCTAAGGTCGGTGATGAGCTTTGGAGAGAGGCAACGGTAGACGCTGCTAAGGAAGCGATTAGCGCTCTTAAATCGAGTCGCCAGGGTGAAGGGCAGGCTTTGAGAGCCATCCTCATGGAGAGAGTTAACGAGATTCGTGCCATCGTTGCTCGTATGGAGCCTTTGATCCCCACGATTATTGCCGCCCATCAAACTAAGCTATCAGAGCGATTGACTGAAATATTGACGGGTGTAGACGCTCAAGGTAACGCTAATACCAAAACAGATATATCTGACAGAATCCGACAAGAAGTGGTTCTTTATGGTGTGCGTATTGATGTGGCTGAGGAGCTTGGGCGCCTAAAGACTCATTTAGATACTGTGGAGTCTGCTCTTGCTAAAGGTGGTCCTGTAGGCAAGCGCTTAGATTTCTTAATGCAAGAGTTGAATCGCGAGGCGAACACTTTGGGGTCTAAATCGGTTTCTCAGGAAAGTAGTGATGCATCAATTGAAATGAAATTGTTAATTGAGCAAATGCGTGAACAAGTACAAAATTTAGAGTAGTGCAAACTATTTAAGGATCGGGAGAGCGTCATGGGATATACAGGCAGCATGTTGATGGTGGTAGCGCCTTCGGGAGCTGGTAAATCATCGTTGGTGAATGCTCTTTTAGAAAATGATCCAGCGATTCAATTGTCGATTTCATGTACGACACGTGACCCTAGACCTGGTGAAGAAAATGGTCGTGAATACCATTTCTTAAGTAAAGAAGAATTCTTAAAAAGAAAAGATGCCGGTGACTTTTTAGAGTGGGCGCTGGTTCATGGCAATTACTACGGCACTTCCAAATCTTGGATTGAATCTCAAATGCAAGCCGGTAAGGATGTTTTGCTGGAGATTGATTGGCAAGGTGCGCGCCAGATTCAAAAAATAGTACCGGATGCTATTTGGATTTTTATTCTGCCTCCATCTATTCAATCGCTTGAAGATCGTTTACGTAAACGTGGTCAAGATGATGAAGCCACGATTCTTAAACGTGTGGCGGCAGCCAAAGAAGAATTAAGCCACGTGGGAGAGGCTAATTATTTGGTGATTAATGATCTGTTTGAGGCAGCGCTTTTTGAGTTACGCCAAATCATTTCTGCTAGTCGCTTAAGAGCTGGTTCACAGCTTGCAAGACACCTCGATTTGGCTAAAGAATTGGGCGCCAATTCTTGATTTAAAATTTGGTAGAAAGTGAACTTTCGGTGACTTTCTCACAAGTGAGTTATGCTTTAGGTATTCCTAGTATTTTTTGAGTTAAACATATGGCACGTATTACTGTAGAAGATTGCTTAAAAACAATTCCTAATCGATTTGAATTAGTGTTGGCTGCGACTTATCGCGCACGTCAATTGGCTCAAGGTCACGCTCCAAGAGTGAACGCCAAAGACAAGCCTACCGTTACAGCATTGCGCGAAGTAGCTGCTGGCGTTACAGATCGAGATATGTTGGTTAAAGTACCTCTCTAAGAGGTGAATCGTGGCGGCTTCCCCATCAGATGCACAAGGCATCCTAGCCGCCATCCTAGAGCAATCTAGTCGGCATTTATTCGGACCTACATCCCAGCCGGCAACCCCGCCCAAGCCACAAGTCATCTCGCTGGCAGGGCTCACTGAAAAAATCACTCACCTTAAACCTGAGGAAGTTGCTTTAGTTAAAAAAGCCTTCCAGTACGCCGATTCTGCCCATTTGGGGCAATATCGCCAAAGTGGTGAGCCTTATATTACCCATCCTCTTGCCGTAGCAGAGTTATGCGCTAGTTGGCGCTTAGATGCTGCTTCGATCATGGCAGCTCTCTTGCACGATGTGATTGAAGACACAGGATCAACGCGTGAAGAGTTGGTTGAGGTGTTTGGCGGTAAGGTCGCTGAGTTGGTCGAGGGTTTAACTAAGCTCGATAAATTAGAATTTCAAAGCCATGCGGAAGCTCAAGCTGAGAGCTTCAGAAAAATGTTCATGGCGATGGCTCGCGATGTGCGAGTGATCTTGGTCAAGTTGGCAGACCGTTTACACAATATGCGCACCTTGGATGCCATGGCGATAGCTAAGCGTAAGCGTGTTGCTTTAGAAACTGCTGAAATTTATGCGCCAATTGCGCACCGTCTTGGTTTGAATCAGGTTTATCGCGAGTTGCAAGATTTGAGTTTTATGCATTCTGCACCGTTCAGATATGCCACACTCAATAATGCTATTAAAAAAGCTAGAGGTAATCGCAAAGAGATGGTGGCAAAGATCTTGGATGCTGCCAGAATGGCTTTGAGTAAGGCGGGTCTTGAATCTGACCTTAGAGGACGAGAAAAAACTCTTTACAGCATCTATACCAAGATGCGCCAAAAGCATTTGAGTTTTTCTCAGGTCTTGGATGTTTATGCTTTTCGCGTCACATTAAAAACAGTCGATGAGTGTTACCGTGCACTTGGTATCTTGCACGCTTTATATAAGCCGATGCCTGGCAAATTTAAGGATTACATCGCTATTCCCAAGCTCAATGGTTATCAATCCTTGCACACCACCTTGGTGGGTCCTTTTGGAATGCCTGTTGAGTTTCAGATTCGTACAAAAGATATGCACCAAGTGGCAGAAGAAGGTGTGGCAGCTCATTGGGCATACAAAGAGGGCGATGACGATTTAACAGAAATGCAAACCAGAGCACATCAATGGTTGCAGTCTTTGATTGATATTCAGAATAAGAGTGGTGATTCTCAAGAATTCTTAGAGCACGTGAAGATCGACTTGTTCCCCGATGCTGTCTATGTCTTTACGCCTAAGGGTCAGATCAGAGCTTTACCAAGAGGCGCCACTGTCTTGGATTTTGCCTATGCCGTTCATAGCGATCTCGGCAATGAGTGTGTGGGCGCTAAAGTGAATGGCGTGCAATTACCGTTGAGAACTGAGCTTAAAAATGGCGATATTGTTGAAATTAGCTCTGTGCCGCATTCTCAGCCGAATCCAGTGTGGTTAACCTTTGTTAAAACTGGCAAAGCTCGCGCAGCGATTCGCCATTTCTTAAAAACTCGTCGCTATTCAGAAGCGATTCAGTTAGGCGAACGTCTGCTATCTCAAGCCCTACGACAACAAGGTAGCGATGCTGCGTTAGTAACTGATGAAGTTTGGGAAAAACTATTGCATTGGACTGGCGCTAAGGGTCGCGAAGAATTATGCGCAGATATGGCGATGGGACATCGTGTACCAGCAGTGATCGCCAAGCGGATTGAATTAATTCTCGATGAGAACAAAGGACAACTTTCTCAGATGCGTTTGGATACGCCTGATTGGGAAGCTTCTGAGGAAGCTCAGGTTCATCATCGTCAAGCCATCATGATTGATGGCGCAGGTGGCGAGTCTGTGACTTTCCCTTCCTGTTGTCACGCGATCCCGGGAGATACCATTTTGGGCTACCTTGGTAAAGGCGAGGGCTTACAAATTCATACGGATGAGTGTCGTCAAGCGATGCGTTTACGTCATCGTGATCCAGATCACTGGGTGGATGTGGTTTGGGCAGAAGAAATTAAACGAAGCTTTGATGTGGCTATTCGTGTGGATGTTAAGAATGGTAAAGGGGTATTGGCAAAGGTTGCTGGTACCTTGACTTCAGCAGATGCCAATATTGCACACGTGGCTATGGAAGACCGCTTCACAGAAGCTGGTGCAGTATCTATCCGTTTTGTCATTCAGGTGGAAAGCCGTTATCACTTAGCGAAAGTGATGCGTCGCTTACGCCAAAACTCTGACATTGTTCGTATTACTCGAGTTTTTGGTAAATAACGCTCAAGATATCGACGTCTTTTGTGCCAGTGGGCGTTTGTAATTTAACGGTATCGCCCTCACGCGCCTTAATGAGTGCTTTGGCGATGGGTGAGATCCAGCTCACATGACCTTTATCCATGTCCACTTCATCAACCCCAACAATCGAAATCGTGGTTTCTTGCCCTGTTTCGTCAGCATAGGTCACTGTGGCACCAAAAAAGATCTGGTCGGTGGCTTCTCTGGTGGCTGGATCAACAACAACGGCATCATCTAAGCGTTTAGTGAGGAAGTAAATGCGCCGATCAATCTCTCTTAAACGCTTTTTGCCGTACTGATAATCGGCGTTTTCAGACCTGTCACCATTGGATGCTGCCCATGCAACCGTCTTCACAATGGTCGGGCGTTCAACGTCCAAAAGATGTAAAAGCTCATCTTTTATTCGTTGGTGTCCTGCAGGAGTTATGTAGTTTTTAATTTCCATGGCATAATAGCGGTCTCATGCGGCTGTAGCTCAGTTGGATAGAGTACTTGGCTACGAACCAAGGGGTCGTGGGTTCAATTCCTGCCAGCCGCACCAAATCAGAAGGGCCTAGTTTATCGCTAGGCCCTTTTTCATTCAAGTCATTGTTGCGGGACCACATTTATGTATTTTAGGAGCAGTTTTTGTGGTCAAATGTTTAAAAGAGTTTTTAGGAGAGATGAGTGATTTTTCAGCGTTTAACAAAATGGATATTAATGGCAGTTCTATCCAGCGCTGGCTTAGCTTTTGCTCAAAATTATCCTAACAAACCTATTCGTTTAATTGTGCCTTTTGCCCCGGGTGGCAGCACAGACATTATTGCCCGTGCGATTGCTGATCCTTTGAGCCGAGTTTTGGGTCAAAGTGTGATTGTTGAAAATAAAGCGGGTGGTGGTGGATCGATTGGTGCTTTAGATGTAGTGAAGAGCTCTAAAGACGGTTATGTGATTGGGATGGCGACTGTCTCAACGACAGCCTCAAACCCAGCCATTAATAAAAAGATTGGTTACGATCCAATTAGAGATTTCCAAGCAATTACGAATATTGCAGCGACGCCTAACGTCTTAGCTGTTCATCCTAGTTTTCCGGCTAAAGATTACAAATCATTTATTGAGTTAGTGAAGCGTCATCCTGGTAAGTATTCTTATGCTAGTTCTGGTTCTGGTGGTATTGGACACTTGCAAACAGAATTATTTAAGAGCATGAGCGGGGCTTATATTGTCCATATTCCTTATCGTGGTGCAGGTCCTGCGCTGGTAGATACGGTGGCTGGTCAAGTGCCAATTATTTTTGATAATTTACCTTCCGCACTCCCTTTTATTAAGGAAGGTCGTTTGGTACCGATTGTGGTGGCTGCTCCCAAGCGTTTAGCCCAGCTTCCTCATGTTCCTACTTTTGCTGAAGTAGGTTTGGCGCCTGTGAATCGGATGGTTTATTACGGCTTATTAGGACCTGCTGGTATGTCTCAAGAGGCCATTGATAAGATTTACCATGGGGTTCAGAAAGTATTACAAGACCCTGCGGTTAAAAAGCGTATTGCTGATACAGGTTCTTTGGTTGTGGGTAACACTCCAGATCAATTTGGTGCTGAGATCAAAGCTGAATATGAGATTTATAAAAATCTTGTGATTCAACAAGGCTTATCTTTGCAATAAGCTTGAAGCTTGATCCACACCTCAACTTAAATTTCATATTTGCCTTATATTGATTGCTTTTGCAAAGCAAATAGCATTTCACTTATTCATTTATTGAAACAATCATGAATTCCTTGGCGCGCTCCTTAAGATCAACAGAGTTGGTATGGCTATTACTGGCATTGATGGTCTCTGTGGCATCTTTGAGTAGTGTTTCCTATTTAGCCGATAGGATGCAAAGAGCTTTTGAACGAGATGCCAAGCAACTCATTGCTGCTGATGCGTTGATTCAGAGTGATCAACCTTTGCCAAAACTATTTATTCAAAAAGCAACAGAAAGTGGTTTATCCATTGCTCAGACAACAGTTTTCCCCACCATGTCTAGCAGCCAACAAAACAGTCAGTTGGTGGCTCTTAAAGCAGTGACAGAAACTTATCCTCTCAGAGGAAAACTTAAGATTAGTTCGGATGGGCAAACCCCAGGAACTGTTGCAACTCACATTCCTTCACTGGGTACTGTTTGGGTGGATCCCACTTTATTGCTCAGTTTAAAAATAAAAGTAGGTGATTGGCTAAGCTTAGGACAATCAAAATTAAAAATTAGTGCAGTACTCACTCAAGAATTAGATAAGGGTGCCGGCTTTCTAAATTTTGCGCCACGTGTGATGATCAATGAGGCGGATCTGGCGGCGACACAATTAATTGGTTTTGGTAGTCGTGTCACTTATCGTTTCTTAATCGCCGGATCAGAGGATCAAGTGGCAACTTATAGTGCGTGGGCGCAAGAACAAATCGCTACGCAACAATTAAGAGGGGTTAAGTTAGAGGGCGTTGATAATGCCCAACCATTGATGAGAGCAACTTTAGATCGTGCTGAAAAGTTTCTTTCATTGGTGGCTATGCTCACAGCTATGATCGCTGCAGTGGCGATGGCTTTAGCCTCTAAGCGATATATTTCACGACAAGCTAATCCCGCAGCTATTTGGAAATGTTTGGGAGCTAGTCGCCGCCAAGTTTTAAAAGAGCATTTCAAAGCGACTTTGCTCATAGCTATATTGGGTGGATTGATAGGTGCGCTATTAGGATGGTTAGCGCATCAAGCACTTTTATATTTCTTAAAGGATTTGTTAGTGGCTGATTTGCCACAAGCCTCTCTATGGCCTTTGGTGTGGTCATTGTTGGTGGCGATTGTTTTGTTGATTGGATTTGTTTGGCCTCCATTGATTTCATTAATGGAGGTATCGCCATTAAGAGTTTTAAGAAAAGACATTCCTCTTCCTAAGGCTTCAGTGTGGTTATTGATGCTTTTGGGCTTTCTGAGTTTTTATGGTTTATTGGTCTCAGTTGCTAAAGACTTCAAATTAGCTTTGATTACTCTTGGCGGTTTTTCCGCAGCAGCCATTCTCTTTGTGGGGGTTGCTTGGTTAGTTATTCTGCTTTTTGCAAGACTAGCTGAGCATTCATCATTTGGGCGAGATGTGGTGCAACGGTTTGCGTGGCAATCGCTGTCACGTCGAAGTTTATTTACGGGTTTGCAGATTGCCTCGTTAGCGATTGCCATCATGGCTTTGTTATTACTAGCAGTCGTCAGACAAGATTTGCTAAGCGCTTGGAAAAATGGTGCACCACCTGATGCACCCAATCGTTTTTTAATCAACATTCAGCCTGATCAAAAACCCTTTATTGAAAAAGATCTTCAAGCGGCAGAAGTCGATCAAGTTATTTTGTATCCGATGATTCGAGGCAGGTTAACGCATATTAACCAGCGAGCTGTGATGCCCTCGCAGTTTCAAGATGATCGTGCGCAACGCTTGGTTGATCGTGAATTCAATCTCTCGTACACCTCTGAGTTGCCAGAAAGAAATAAGGTTGTGGCGGGTCGGTGGCATGGTAACTCAGGCATCCCTGAAATTTCTATGGAGCAGGGAATTGTTAAAACCTTGGGTTTATCGCTAGGTGATATTTTGCAATTTGATATTGCGGGTATTCCTCTTCAAGCAAAGATTAGTTCTATTCGTCAGCTTGATTGGGGCAGTATGCGTGTTAACTTTTTTGCCATCTTGCCGCCTGCCATGATGCAAGATATGCCTCAAACTTGGATTACGGCATATCGTCAAGCTCCTACGCCAGAACAACGCTTACCTATCGATATGGCATTAGTAGCTAAGTTCCCCAATATCACAGTCGTTGATGTGGAGTCAGCGCTTGATCAAGTTCAAGATGTTCTCAATAAACTATCTGCAGCCATTGAACTCCTATTTGTCTTAACTATTTTTGCTGGGGCTTTGGTCTTAGGCGCATCTTTAGCATCCACTCAAGATCAGCGTTTAAAAGATGCTGGACTTTTAAAAACATTAGGCGCTAGTCAGTCGCAGATGAGTCGAGCTTTTTATACAGAACTTTTGGCGATTGGTTTAACGGCTGGATTGCTAGCATCTTTAGGTGCTCTAGGTATTGGCTGGGCTTTGGCTCAATTTGTTTTTGATATCCCATTAAAACCATCTTGGATGATTTTGTTTTATGGCGCAACTATAGGTGGTCTTGTGTGTGTTCTAGGCGGTATTTGGCTTCAAAGAAAAATGGCGAATACTTCAGCCAATGAAATCTTAAGAGAAGTGTAGATCGCAAGCTCCATTAAAATAATCTACTTAAGTCACTTATTGCATTTATGTCACATCAAAAAACTACTTATGAACTGATCGGCGGCGCAGAGAAATTGCGTGAGTTGGTCGACAGGTTCTACGACCTCATGGCACTAGAGCCAGCTTATGCTGGTATTCGAGCGATGCACCCACAAGATTTAAATATCTCAGGGGATAAATTATTCATGTTTTTAAGTGGTTGGACAGGTGGTCCTGATTTATTCGTTGAGAAGTATGGGCATCCGCGCTTAAAAGCTCGTCATTTACCTTTCCCTATTGGGATTTCAGAGCGTGACCAATGGTTGCAATGTATGCGCCAAGCGATGAAGGATGTTGGTATTACCGGCTTATTGTTTGAACGCTTAATGCAATCATTCTTTACCACTGCTGATTGGATGAGGAATCAGGCGGGGTAGTTGAACTAAACGTGTACCTGACCAACGATCAGCAAGTGTTTGCCTATCTTTGCGATCGAGGAGAGCCGTCAGTGGCCAGAAAAATAAAGTGACAGAAAAAAAGATAATGGAGAAGTATGTGCCCATCTTATCTGAGCCACCTAACTTAATCGATACGAATAAGATAATGGCTGCAGGGACGAGCCATAGCGAACCTAAGGCATAACGTTTGAGCGCTTGCGATTGTTTTAAGATTTTTCCATCAATACTCACCATCTGAATTTTCCAGGTTTGCATCGCTAAGGTTTGACCGGTTTTAGTCCAATACCAATTGAAGTAAAACGCGAGCACCAAATAAATATGCGCCATTAAGAGCCAGGCAGGAGCTGTTACTTGGAAGAAGACACCTATGAGCAGATGTGGAACTAAAAAAGTAAGCGCTGCAACCCCTAATAGCACCAGCATCTCGTAAAGATTAAGTGCAATCCTGCGCTTGATAGTTGGTGCAGGCAAAGAGCTGAGATAGTCAGCCGGTAGGGGGATAAATTTTTCAGGTGAGTTCACAAGCGCTATTTTAGCGTTGGTGATGTCACTGTGGTGGGTTTGGTGGAAGACGCTTTCTTTTCAGCTAAGCGTTTTTTATCTTCTTCAGATAATTGTTGGTAGCTTTCCCAAGCGGCTGCTTTCTTTTCAGGAGAAAACTTAAGGGTGCGTAAATAATTATCACGCGCACTTTGGCGCTGTTTATTAGATAAACCAGCCCACTCAGCCATTCTTGATTGCAAAGCAATTCTTTCTGCTTCTGACATTTGTGGGTAGCGATTAGCCACCTCTACCCATTTCTTTTGGCGACTTGGTGTCAGGCTTGACCAATCTTCTTGAAGAGGCGCAAGGACAGAGCGTTGATCTTCATTGAGCTTTTGCCATGATTGAGCAAAAGCCAAAGAGGTGCTAGCGATTGAAATCAAGACAGCTAGACCGAGCGTAAAAAAACCAGACTTTAAGAAAGCAGAAAGCTGATTTAAATAGATAAATCTATTTTGGCATTTCTGGTTTCCAATCATCTGATCTTTTTCTACAGTCATGATTAGATTTTCTCTTCCTCATCATCTTCTTCAACAGCTAAATCTTTGCCATTGGTCATCAGAAAACGTACATAGCCATCATCTTTATAGGCTTCTGGAGGGATGACATCAGTCAAAAGTGCAGAGTCAACCGTAGCAATATCTTTAATGCGCTCATCCTGCTGCCAGCTAGCAATAGCAAATAAGCCAAGTGCTAAGGCAACAATCGGCGCCGCCCCAAGTGCGCCCCACATTTTGGATGCCCAGTTGCGGGATTCTTTGCTGTGACCGTAACCTGAAGAAGCCCAAACTGCTTCTGTCGCCCATTCTTTTTGTTGGGGAATTTGAGATAGTGCTAAGTCACGCGCTTGATTTAAGCGTGCAATGATATTTGCAGGGAGTTGCTCTACCCCATCATCCAATAGATCGCGGGCAAGTAAACCCATCCGTTCTTCTACGGAATTGGCTTGTGCGTGATGGTTATATGGGGTACTCACAACTTAAATCCTTGTTTCTTAAGGGTTTCTGCCAAAGAGGAAGCTGCTCTAGAGCAATGTGTTTTAACACTACCTTCAGAGCAACCCATCAATTTGGCGGTTTCAGAAATATCTAAATCATCCCAATAACGCATGAGGAAGGCTTCGCGTTGACGTGCGGGTAGTTTAGATACGGCTATTTCTAACATTTCAATCAATTGTTTGCGCTCTAACTGGCTTTCGCCACCCTCAGATCCTGAATTTTCTTCTTTAGATTCAATGAATTCCAGTGGATCTGACAGCTCTGAATCATCAGAATGGTCCTTGGAGCCACCTTTCAAGGCAGAAAACAGGCTAACCCAGGTATTTTGGGTTTTTTGACGCCTAAACCAGTCTAAGGTGGTGTTTTGCAGGATTCTTGTAAATAGAAGCGGCAGCTCAGAAACATCATGATCGCTGTATTTTTCAGCTAATTTCATCATGCTATCTTGCACAATATCCAAGGCAGCTTCCTCGTCCCGAGTAGCAAACACGGTACGTTTGAAGGATTTCGCCTGAATTCCTTGGAGAAAGTCAGATAGTTCTTTTCTTGACGCCATACCCTCTATTAAACATCGACTTATAAACCTACCCCTAATAGGGCGTTATGGTCTAAAATACTCAGTTCGACTTACCGGACCTTTCATAAGATGGTTTTTCTCCGGATTAAGCGACCGCCACTCGAACCCGAGCCACAAGCACGGTGCCAGAGTAGCCCAAACAATTTTTTGCCGAAAATTGCAAAGGACTAATACAAATGAATGCAAATACCAGCGCGGAACTTTTGAACCCTGCTAATAAAAATCAAAGCCAAAACGGACCAGAGATGATTGGTGCCGAAATTTTGGTCCATGCTCTTCATGCTGAAGGCGTGGAATATGTCTGGGGTTACCCAGGCGGTTCAGTTTTATTTATTTACGACGAAATTTTCAAACAAGATAAGTTTGAACATATTCTTGTTCGCCATGAACAAGCTGCGGTCCATGCTGCAGACGGTTATGCGCGTGCAACAGGAAAAGTCGGTGTGGCTCTTGTGACCTCAGGTCCAGGTGTGACTAATGCTGTGACAGGTATTGCGACAGCCTATATGGACTCCATTCCAATGGTGATCATTACAGGTAACGTTCCGACAGCTGCTATTGGTGAAGACGCTTTCCAAGAGTGTGACACCGTGGGTATTACACGCCCGATCGTTAAACATAATTTCTTAGTTAAAGATCCTGCTGACTTGGCTTTGACATTGAAAAAGGCTTTTCATATTGCTAGAACAGGACGTCCTGGTCCAGTGGTAGTGGATATTCCTAAAGATGTGTCATTCCAAAAAGCACACTTTAATTACCCAACAGAGCTATCGATGCGCTCTTATAACCCTGTGATCAAAGGTCATAGCGGTCAAGTACGCAAGGCAGTGTCGATGTTGATGGAAGCAGAGCGCCCATACATCTACACAGGTGGTGGTGTGATTCTTTCTGATGCTGCTCCAGAATTAAAAGCATTTGCTGATTTACTCGGCTACCCAGTGACCAATACCTTGATGGGTCTTGGTGGCTTCCCGGGAACGGATCCTCGTTTCTTGGGTATGTTGGGTATGCACGGTACTTACGAAGCCAATATGACCATGCAGCATTGCGATGTATTGATTGCGATTGGTGCTCGTTTTGATGACCGTGTGATTGGTAACCCAGGACATTTTTCAAGTGTTCCAAGAAAAATTATTCACATCGATATTGATCCTTCAGTGATTTCAAAGCGTGTGAAAGTAGATGTGCCTATCGTTGGTGATCTCAAAGAAGTATTGGTTGAGATGACTGAGATGTTAAAGGCAGCAGGTCCACGTAAAAACCAAGCGAAGGTAGATGCTTGGTGGTCACAGATCAATGAGTGGCGTAAGAAGGATTGCCTTAGCTTTGATCGTGATACTGAAATCGTTAAGCCTCAGTACGTCGTTGAAAAGATTTGGGAATTAACCAAAGGTGATGCATTCATTTGTTCTGACGTTGGTCAGCATCAAATGTGGGCAGCGCAATTCTATAAATTTGATAAGCCACGTCGTTGGATCAACTCAGGTGGTTTAGGCACCATGGGTGTTGGTTTGCCTTATGCGATGGGTATTAAAAAAGCTTTCCCTGAGTCTGAGGTTGTGACGATTACCGGTGAAGGTTCTATCCAGATGTGTATTCAAGAGCTCTCTACTTGTAAACAGTACGACACACCTGTGAAAGTTGTTTCATTGAATAACCGTTACTTAGGTATGGTTCGTCAGTGGCAAGAGTTAACGTATAACAAACGTTATTCCAGCTCTTACATGGATTCATTGCCAGATTTTGTGAAGTTGGCTGAATCTTATGGTCACGTTGGTATGCGCATCGAGAAAAAATCTGATGTGGAGCCAGCATTGCGTGAAGCCTTCAAATTAAAAGATAGAACTGTATTTATGGACTTCCAAACTGACCCAACAGAAAACGTTTGGCCAATGGTTCAAGCTGGTAAGGGCATTACTGAAATGCTTTTAGGAAGTGAGGATCTGTAATGCGCCATATTATTTCTGTTTTATTAGAGAACGAGCCAGGTGCTTTGTCACGTGTGGTTGGTTTATTCTCAGCACGTGGTTACAACATCGAGACTTTGACTGTCGCGCCGACTGAAGATCCATCTTTGTCACGCATGACAATTGTGTCGATTGGTTCTGATGATGTCATCGAGCAAATTACTAAGCATTTAAATCGTTTAGTGGATGTTGTGAAGCTCATTGATTTAAGCGATGGTCCTCATATTGAGCGTGAGCTCATGTTGATTAAGATCAGAGCAGTAGGTAAAGAGCGCGAAGAAATGAAGCGTTTAGCCGATATTTTCCGTGGACATATCATTGATGTCACTGATAAGTCTTACACCATCGAGTTAACTGGTGATAGCGGCAAATTGGATGCATTCATTGAGGCTATTGATCGCAGTGCTATTTTGGAAACTGTCCGAACTGGTACTTCAGGTCTAGGTCGTGGTGAGCGCATTCTGAAGGTGTAAAGAGTTTTAGTAAGTACATATAGATTTCAATTTTTAACCAATAACAAACTGAATAAATAGGAAATAGCATGAAAGTTTTTTACGATAAAGACGCAGACTTATCTCTCATTAAAGGTAAACAAGTCACCATTATTGGTTACGGTTCACAAGGTCACGCACACGCACAGAACTTAAATGATTCTGGTGTAAAGGTGACTGTTGGTTTACGTAAGAATGGTTCTTCATGGGCTAAAGCAGCGAATGCTGGTTTGCAAGTGAAAGAAGTGGCTGAAGCTGTTAAAGGTGCTGACGTTGTGATGATGTTGTTGCCGGACGAGCAAATCGCTGACGTTTACAACAAAGAAGTTGCTCCTAACATCAAGGCAGGCGCAGCTTTAGCATTTGCCCACGGTTTTAACGTTCACTACGGTCAAGTGATTCCACGCGCTGACGTTGATGTGATCATGATTGCTCCAAAAGCACCTGGTCATACAGTACGCGGTACATACGGTCGAGGTGGTGGTGTGCCTCATTTGATCGCTGTTCATCAAGATAAAACTGGTTCAGCTCGCGATGTAGCTTTGTCATATGCTGCAGCTAACGGCGGTGGTCGTGCTGGCATCATTGAAACAAACTTCCGTGAAGAAACAGAAACTGACTTGTTCGGTGAGCAAGCTGTTTTGTGTGGCGGTACAGTTGAATTGATTAAAGCTGGTTTCGAGACTTTGGTTGAAGCTGGTTATGCGCCTGAGATGGCTTACTTCGAGTGCTTGCACGAGTTGAAGTTGATCGTTGACTTGATCTACGAAGGCGGTATTGCCAACATGAACTACTCTATTTCCAACAACGCTGAGTACGGTGAGTACGTAACTGGCCCACGAGTTGTGACAGAAGATACGAAGAATGCAATGCGTCAATGTTTGAAAGATATTCAAACTGGTGAATATGCAAAGAGCTTCATTTTGGAAAACAAGGCTGGTGCTCCAACATTGATTTCACGTCGTCGTTTGACTGCAGAGCATCAAATTGAAGAGGTGGGTGGTAAGTTGCGTGCCATGATGCCTTGGATTGCTAAAAACAAATTAGTTGATCAAAGCAAAAACTAATTAATGGCAATTTAGATAAAAACAAAATATCCAGAAAGATACTCATGGCGATACATTACCCGCACCCGATCATTGCTAAAGAAGGTTGGCCGCATGTAGCGATTGCGGGTTTCATCTTGTTTGTGGTTCACTCAACAGGCGGATGGGTTTGGTCTTGGCCTTTCTGGATTATTTTTGTTTTTGTTTTACAGTTTTTCCGCGACCCAGGTCGTTTAGTGCCTTTAATGAAAGATGCGGTTTTATCTCCAGCAGATGGTCGCATCATCATTGTTGAAAAATCATTTGATCCTTACGCCAGTCGTGAAGCATTAAAAATTAGTGTCTTTATGAATGTGTTCAATGTTCACTCTAATCGTGCAGCAGTGAATGGCACGATTAAGAAAATTGAATACTTCCCTGGTAAGTTTGTGAATGCTGATTTAGATAAAGCATCCATCGAAAATGAACGTAATGCAGTCGTTATAGATGCCAATGGTCATACCGTGACTTTGGTTCAAGTAGCTGGTTTAATTGCGCGCCGAATTCTTTGCTACGCTCATTTGGGCGACCAGTTGAAGAAGGGTGAGCGTTATGGTTTTATTCGCTTTGGCTCTAGGGTGGACGTTTACTTGCCACTAGATGCTGAACCTTTGGTCAGTGTTGGCGATAAAGTATCTGCCACAACAACAGTACTAGCCAAATTGCCAGGATTAGACTAAAAACTAGTCTATGACTACATTTAGACGCAGAAAACTAAGATCTTCTAAGACGTTATCTAGTAACGTCACGCCTTTACGCAAGTCTGATTGGGTGGCTCATGAAGCTAGCGAGCCATCAAGACCTCGTAATCGCGGTATCTATTTGTTACCTAATGCTTTCACAACCGCTAATTTATTTTGCGGTTTCTTTGCTATTGTGCAATCGATGAACCAACGCTTTGAAATGGCTGCGATTGCCATTTTCTTCGCCTTGGTGATGGATGGTATGGATGGTCGTGTTGCAAGAATGACCAATACGCAAAGTGCGTTTGGTGAGCAATATGATTCCCTGACCGACATGGTTTCTTTTGGCGTAGCGCCTGCCTTGATCGCTTATGAGTGGGTACTCAAGGATCTAGGTAAGTGGGGCTGGTTAGCCGCATTTATCTATTGCGCAGGTGCAGCTTTGCGTTTGGCGCGCTTTAATACCAATATTGGTATTGTTGATAAACGTTTCTTCCAGGGTTTGCCCAGCCCAGCCGCAGCCTCTTTGATTGCTGGTTTTGTGTGGCTAGCCGTCGACAACAAACTACAAGTTCAAGAGTTAGCCCTTCCTTGGGTCATGTTTGTTCTGACCATTTACGCTGGTATTACGATGGTTTCAAACGCTTTGTTCTACAGCGGTAAAGCTTTGGATGTTCGTTATCGCGCCCCATTTGGCGTGATGATTTTGGTTATTTTGGGCTTTGTATTGATTTCTAGCGATCCACCAGTGGCTTTGTTTGGCTTATTTGTGGCTTATGCCTTATCTGGCTACGTTTTTTGGCTCTGGCAAAAGATTTTCTTGCGTAAGAAGAAAGCCTCAGATATGCTTTCTGACAATTAAATCAATTTTGTGTATATTAGAGTTTATGAATTACAGCTTGTCACTGCTACTACTACTTGAACTAGGTCCAAACCTGGGGTCAGTGCACGCTTAAATTTTTATTCAAGTACAGAACACGAACCCCAGTCAAACTGGGGTTTTTTATTTTTGAAATGAAGTGAGTTGGGAGTTGGTTATGACAGACAAATTGATCATTTTTGATACCACATTAAGAGACGGTGAGCAGTCACCTGGTGCGTCAATGACTAAGGACGAAAAGGTCCGTATTGCTCGTCAACTTGAGAGATTAAAGGTAGACGTCATTGAAGCGGGCTTTGCTGCTAGCTCGGATGGTGACTTTGCAGCTATTTCAGCAATTGCCCAAGTCATTAAAGACTCAACCGTGTGTTCTTTGGCGAGAGCTAACGACCGCGATATTGGTCGTGCAGCCGAAGCTCTTAAGGCAGCTAACTCTAAGCGTATTCATACATTCATTGCGACTTCACCATTGCATATGGAGAAGAAGTTACGCATGACGCCTGATCAAGTATTTGAGCAAGCCAAGGCAGCTGTGCGTTTTGCCAGAAATCATACAAATGACATTGAGTTCTCACCAGAGGATGGTTATCGCTCAGATGTTGATTTCTTATGCCGTGTGCTTGAAGCTGTGATTGCTGAGGGTGCAACAACCATTAACGTGCCCGACACCGTTGGTTATGCGGTGCCTGAACTTTATGGCAACTTCATTAAGACTTTGCGTGAGCGGATTCCTAACTCCGATAAAGCGGTTTGGTCCGTTCATTGCCATAACGACTTAGGTATGGGTGTGGCTAACTCCTTAGCTGGGGTTAAGATCGGTGGCGCTCGTCAAATTGAGTGCACGATCAATGGTTTGGGTGAGCGTGCTGGTAATACCTCTTTAGAAGAAGTGGTGATGGCTGTGAAAACTCGTAAGGACTACTTCGATTTATCAGTAGGTATTGATACGAGCCAAATCGTACCAGCCTCCAAGATGGTTTCTCAAATCACTGGTTTTGTGGTGCAACCCAATAAAGCGGTGGTGGGTGCCAATGCATTTGCCCATGCTTCAGGGATTCATCAGGATGGTGTTTTAAAAGCTCGTGATACCTATGAAATCATGCGCGCTGAAGATGTGGGTTGGGCAGCCAACAAGATCGTTTTGGGTAAGTTGTCCGGTCGCAATGCTTTTAAACAACGTTTACAAGAATTAGGGATCGAGTTAGAAACGGAAGCTGACATGAATGACGCTTTTGCTCGATTTAAGACTTTGGCAGACCAAAAAGCAGAGATTTTTGACGAAGATATTATTGCTATCGTGGGCAATAATGCTGAAGAAGCTAGTGACTACTATCGTTTTGTCTCAATGTCACAAAGGTCCGAGACTGGCGAGCGTCCTTTTTCAAAGGTTGTTTTCAAGTCTGGGGGCGAAGAGTTGATTTCTGAAGCTGAAGGCAATGGTCCAGTGGACGCCACCTTGAATGCCATTGAATCGAAGGTTAAAAGTGGTGCAGAGCAGCTTTTATATTCAGTTAATGCCATTACTACGGGGACAGAGTCGCAGGGTGAAGTCACGGTTCGTCTCTCAAAAGGCGGCAGAATTGTGAATGGCGTCGGAACGGACCCGGATATTGTGGCTGCTTCAGCCAAGGCTTATTTAGCTGCTTTAAATAAGCTTCATGATCCTAGTCAGCACAAATTGAACGCCCAAATGACTGTTTAGGCTATAATCTTGGTCTCTTCTTAGGGATTTCCTAAAAAGAGACCATTTGTTTTAAATGGTATTTTTTCAACAATTCGCACGACATCTTGGGTAAGAACCAGATTAAAAATCAGTTCCAGCTCGAATGTTCGCAAGTATGGAGTAATTAACATGGCTATTGTTACAGCTAAAGTTGCGGAAATCGTTAAAGATAACGCCCGCTCAGCAAACGATACAGGCAGCCCTGAAGTTCAAGTAGCTTTATTGACCGCACGTATCAATGACTTAACACCTCACTTCAAAGCAAACGCTAAAGATCATCACAGCCGTCGTGGCTTGTTAAAGATGGTTAGCCGTCGCCGTCGTCTACTCGACTATTTGAAGGGTAAAGATTTAGATCGTTACCGCGCTTTGATTGAAAAGCTCGGTCTACGTAAGTAATACCGATAATGCCTGCCCAAGTATGACTTTGGCAGGCATTATCGTTTAGAGCAGTCGGTGGCTGTTCGACGTCAGGAACCGTGTCATTCCAAAGACGGGTTAATGTCCTCTCTAGCCTTTCTTTGGAATGGCATCCTTTCTCAAAAAGCCCCCAATGCTCCAGTGCTGCCATAGCGCTGCTTTTCTATGGCAAATGTTGATTGGAGATATACATAAATGACGATGTTTAATAAAGTAGTAAAAAGTTTTCAGTGGGGCTCACACACTGTTCGTATGGAAACTGGTGAGATTGCCCGTCAAGCTAGCGGTGCTGTATTAGTAGATGTTGATGACACAGTGATTTTGGCAACTGTTGTAGGTGCTAAGAATGCAAAACCTGGTCAAGATTTTTTCCCTTTAACTGTTGATTACTTAGAAAAAACATACGCTGCAGGTAAGATCCCTGGCGGTTTTTTCCGTCGTGAAGGTCGCCCATCTGAAGGCGAGACATTGATTTCTCGTTTGATCGATCGTCCATTGCGCCCATTATTCCCAGAAGGTTTCTACAACGAAGTTCAGGTAGTGGTTCACGTGGTTTCTATTAATCCAGATGTGCCTGCTGATATCCCAGCATTGATTGGTGCTTCTGCTGCTTTGGCTGTTTCAGGTATTCCATTTAATGGTCCAGTAGGTGCGGCGCGCGTTGGTTATAAAGATGGTCAATATTTATTGAACCCAACACGTAGCCA
>SSFP01000004.1 GCA_008015455.1 Polynucleobacter sp.
ACCATGCACGGTTTGGTGATGGTGTTCGGTGCGATTATGCCGGCCTTCGTTGGTTTTGCTAACTGGATGGTGCCTTTGCAAATCGGCGCATCTGATATGGCATTTGCCCGTATGAACAACTTCAGCTTCTGGATCATGCCTGTTGCTGCTTCATTATTGTTGTCTTCATTCTTTGTTCCTGGTGGCGCAACTGCTGCTGGTTGGACTTTATATGCGCCTTTATCAGTGCAAATGGGTCCTGGTATGGACATGGCCATTTTTGCAGTTCACTTGATGGGTGCTTCATCTATCATGGGTTCTATCAACATCATCGTGACCATTCTTAATATGCGTGCTCCTGGCATGACGTTGATGAAGATGCCAATGTTCTGCTGGACATGGTTAATTACTGCTTACTTATTGATCGCTGTGATGCCTGTTTTGGCTGGTGCGATCACCATGGTTCTGACAGATCGTCATTTCGGTACTAGCTTCTTCTCCGCAGCTGGTGGTGGTGACCCTGTGATGTATCAACATATTTTCTGGTTCTTTGGTCACCCAGAGGTTTACATCATGATCTTGCCAGCGTTTGGCATCATCAGTGAAGTGATCCCAACATTTGCTCGTAAAAGATTGTTTGGCTATAGCTCAATGGTTTATGCAACAGGTTCAATCGCGATCTTGTCATTCATCGTTTGGGCGCACCACATGTTTGCAACTGGTATGCCAGTAACTGGTCAATTGTTCTTCATGTACGCCACGATGTTGATTGCTGTTCCAACTGGCGTGAAGATTTTTAACTGGGTTGCAACAATGTGGAAAGGGTCTATGACTTTTGAAACACCCATGTTGTGGTCTATTGGTTTCATCTTCGTTTTCACAATCGGTGGTTTCACTGGTTTGATGTGTGCGATGGCTCCGATTGACATCATGATTCAAGATACATACTACGTAGTGGCTCACTTCCACTATGTGCTTGTTGCTGGTTCTTTGTTTGCCTTGTTTGCTGGTTTCTACTACTGGGCTCCAAAGTGGACTGGTTTTATGGTGAACGAGTTCCGTGGTAAGGTTCATTTCTGGGGTTCAATGATTTTCTTCAACCTCACATTCTTCCCAATGCACTTCTTAGGCTTGGCAGGTATGCCACGTCGTTACGCTGACTACCCAGTTCAATTTGCTGACTTCAATGCAGTAGCTTCCATTGGTGGTTTAGGTTTTGGTTTGATGCAGGTTTACTTCTTGTTATGGGTGGTATTGCCAACTTATCGTGGTGGTAAGAAAGCAGAAGCTCAAGCTTGGGAAAATGCTCAAGGTCTTGAGTGGACTGTTCCATCACCAGCACCATTCCACACATTTGAAACACCGCCAACAGTTAAGTAATTAAAGCGGTATTCATGACCCAACTTCAACAACCATCAACCAACCCAAGGGCGAGCAATCGCCGCTTGGGTCTTATCTTGTTGACTGTAGCATTAGTTTTCTTTATCGGAATTTTTGCTAAGAAAGTTATTTTTGGTTAAGCATGGCATTTAATCTTGCTAAATACAATCGACAGATGTTGCTTAAGCTAATTGTGATTAGCTCTGCGATGTTTGCGTTTGGCTATGCATTGATTCCAATGTACAAAGTACTTTGTGAAGTAACTGGAATTAATGTGGTCACCAGCAAGAATGACTACGGTACAAGAGCTATTAATGCAGTTAATAAGAATACGCAAGTTGATGAGAGTCGTTTAATTACAGTTGAGTTTGACTCTAATACGCAAGGACCATTCCGTTTTCGTTCAGTGAAGAACTCTATGCAAGTTCATCCTGGTGAGATGGTTCAAGTTGTTTATGAAGTCGTTAATGTTCAAGGTCGTCCTGTGTCAGCGCAAGCGATACCAAGTTACGCGCCTAAACAAGCTACTCAGCATTTCACAAAACTAGAGTGTTTTTGTTTTGAGCAGCAAACGCTTAAACCTAATGAGTCTCGTGAAATGCCCGTGGTTTTTGTGATTGATCCAGCTTTACCAAAGGATGTGAAGAACATCACCTTGTCATACACCTTCTTTGAAGTAGGTAGCGGACAAAAGGTGATTACTGGTGAACATAACAGCAAGCCGTCAAAGATTTGATATGGAAAAGCAAAAGACCAATTCCTTGTTGATGTTTTTGATTTCTATGCGTGCTGTGATGTGGGGTTTTTTAGGCGTTCGCAAACGCGAAGGCCAAGATGCTGATATGGCATCTGTGAGTTTTGTTCATATTGTGCTTGCAGGAATTTTGGGCGCAGTTATTTTTATGGCAATTTTGTTAATGATTGTCAAAGCAGTTGTATCGAATTGATTTTTTAGGAGAGAGAGAATGTCTTCCAGTGTGACTAAAGCCCCTTACTACTATGTGCCGGCTCCAACACGTCATCCAATCGTTACAAGCTTAGGCTTGTTAGGATTTGGCTGGGGTGCTTCTATGTGGGTTAACGGTAGCACTTTTGGCATGATTCTATGTCTAGCAGGTATTGCTTGGACGATTGCATCTCTATACACATGGTTTGGTGATGCCATCAGTGAATCTGAAAGTGGTATGAACAGCGTGAACGTAGACGTTTCTTATAGATGGTCTATGGCTTGGTTCATCTTCTCAGAAATCATGTTCTTTGGTGCTTTCTTCTCTGCCCTCTTTTATGCAAGAAGTATTGCTATGCCTTGGTTAGGTGATATTGATAACAAACTACTTTGGCCTGATTTTGCTGCTACATGGCCTAATGCTGGTCCAGCTGGTTTGGTTGAAGGTTTCAAAACAATGGGACCTTGGCCTATTCCAACGATTAATACAGCTCTACTATTAACTTCTGGTTTAACAGTCACTTGGGCTCACCACGCGATGCGTGAAGGTCATCGTAAGCAAGTTATTCAAGGTTTAGCAGCCACTGTTTTATTGGGCGCTATTTTCATGTGCTTCCAAGTATATGAATATATGCATGCGTACAGCGACCTTAACTTGAAACTTAGCTCTGGTATTTACGGCTCAACATTCTATATGTTGACTGGTTTCCACGGTTTCCACGTCACGATGGGTGCAATCATGTTAGCGGTTGTACTTTTCCGCGTCATGAAAGGTCACTTCACACCAGAAAATCACTTTGCATTTGAAGGTGCAGCTTGGTACTGGCACTTTGTGGATGTGGTGTGGCTAGGTTTGTACGTTGTTGTTTACTGGATGTAAATCAGCAACAAGTAAAAAACGCCGCTTCTGCGGCGTTTTTTAATGCCTAAAATCTCAACTCAATTAATTAGCCAGCCACTCTAATGCCGGTACTTTGAATATAACCTAAAGAATGGGCAATCCAAATGCCAATAAATAAGGCAATTGATAAGCCAATTCTAAACATCAGCGAGTAAACGGTTTTAGAGCTTTTGCCTTTATCTCTCATCATGTAAAAGAGGGCTGAGGCTAAGCTGCCTAAAATAAATAAAAAAGCTATAGGGATAATCCAATTCATAGGTATGCATCGTATCATTGCTTTATGTTTAGACAATTAGTTTTATCCCGACCTATTGCCACTATTGCTACAGTTATCGTTTGTGCCATTGGTATTGCGCTTGGTTTTTGGCAAGTAGGGAGGATGGAGCAAAAATTAGCATTAGCAGCAGAAGTGGCTAAAAAAGAAAGTAGTGCGCCTTTGTATGCCAATGCAAAGTCGTGGACACTTGAGGAGGCCTTGCATCATCGCATGATCGCCAAAGGCACTTATCTCGCCGATAAAACGATTTGGTTGGAAAATAGACCTCATCCTATGGGAAGAGACCCTCAAACAGGCATCACAGTCGGTTTTTATGTGATGACCCCATTGCTCTTGGAACACTCTAAGAAAGTCTTGTGGGTGAATCGAGGTTGGGTGCCGCGTGACGGGATGGATCGTGAGAAATTGCCTGAGTTAATGACTTCTCAGGGCTTGATCGAGGTAGAGGGAGTCGTCTTTGAGCACCCTGCCCGTGTGATGAGTGTGGGTAATCAAGAGCTTGATGCAGAAAAACGAAAAATTCAGCAAAATCTTGATCTTAAGTTACAAGAGTCTTATTTAGGCGTTGAGCATTTGCCTTTCATTTTGCGTGAGGTATCTGCTTCAAAAGATGGTTTATCAAGAGATTGGGCGCCATTGGCGACCGGTGCTGAAAAACATCAGGGTTATGCATTCCAGTGGTTTGCTCTGGCAACGCTAGCGGTTATATTTTGGTTTTTAAGTGGTGTACTAAGGAAAAAGCTTTGATAGATAACAAACAAGATGATCCCTTGATTCCAGCAGCGGGAAGTCAAAAAATTGATGCGGCGACTAAGCGTGGTCGTATACAAATGATTTTGTTGTTACTTATCTGCGCATCACCAGTGATTGCATCCTATTTCACTTTTTATGTGATTAAGCCTCAAGGTGGAAAAACTAATTTAGGTCAGTTGGTGACTCCCGTACAGAGTTTTCCAGCCAACACGATTCAATCATCTTTACAAGGCAAGTGGACTCTTTTGGTCGCAAGACCTGCGGCGCAATGCCAAGTTGGTAACGACGAGTGCGTATCTATTTTGTATTTGATGCGTCAAGTTCGTGTGGCGATGGGCAAAGAGAGTCAAAGAGTTCAGTTGGTATGGTTAGTCACTGATAACGCACCGATTCAGCCAGCCATTGAAGCTGCTTATGACAAAGAGGTTGCTGGATTTAAGATTATTCGAATGCCAGATAATAAGGAAGAGCGCGAACAGGTAACGCAATGGTTGAATTTAGACGGCGCTTCTTCAGCTATCCATTTGTTAGACCCTCGCGCAGATCGCATGATGCGATTTGACACCAGTCAAGGTACGCCTGACTTTAAGAAATTTTCTAAGGATTTAGAGAAGCTTCTTAAGTGGAATCCAATCGGTAAGGCTAATTAAGAATGACATTAATTGCTTGGATTCAACTATTTTTAATTGGCTGGGCTGTGGGTGGTTTATTACTGCTCATATTGTGGTGGCGTCATCGCTCGTTTACATTCCATCGCTTGGTGTTACTCACATTATTTTTTACATTTGATTTAATTCTTTTTGGCGCCTTCACCCGTTTAACTGATTCAGGTTTGGGTTGTCCTGATTGGCCTGGTTGCTATGGCTTATCGAATCCTTTAGCGGCTCTGCAGCATATTCGTGAAGCAGAAGCTTTAATGCCAACGGGGCCTGTCACAGTGAGTAAAGCCTGGATAGAGATGCTACATCGCTATTTTGCGATGGGGGTTGGTTTTCTCATCATCGTGATCGTCATCTGGTCTTGGTTAAGGAGGCAGGTGCTGGGATCAAAGATCGCTTCTGTCTCTAGCTTTATTTTGGTTCTTGTTTGTGTTCAAGGTGCATTTGGTGCTTGGACGGTGACTCTTAAACTGCAACCTTTGATTGTTACGATTCATTTGATCTTGGGCTTAACTTTATTAGCATCATTAGCTTATTTATCAAATTTAAGTGCACGAGTTGGACAGGCTTTAGATGAGTCTCAGTACTTGGTTAAAAATACGCAACCAGGTCGTGCATGGGTGTGGGCAGCGTTAATAGTTCTGATCGTACAAATATTTTTAGGTGCTTGGGTGAGCACTAATTACGCTGTATTGGCTTGTGATGACTTCCCTTTATGTCATGGTGAGTTGGTACCTGCCATGAACTTTCGTGATGGATTTACTTTGTGGCGCGAGCTTGGTATGACTGCCGCAGGACATCATCTAGGGATTGAGGCATTACGAGCCATTCATTGGACTCATCGCTTAGGCGCTCTGTTTGCATTGAGCCTTTTGATTTATGTGGGATTTAAAAATTTAAAAATGGCAATGATTGTTGCAAGCCCACCTTTAAGGCGTTGGTCATTTGCCTTGTTGGGCTTGTCTTTATTGCAGCTCATCACCGGCATGAGCAATATTATTTTGGATTGGCCTCTTGTGGCTGCTTTATTGCATACCGGTGGCGCAGCAGGATTAATTGTTGTTTTAGTGAGATTGTTAACGTTGAGGTATGAGGAGTTCAAACGTGTCTAAACAAGAACTCAATGTCATGCCTAAGTGGAGACAGTACTGGGCGCTCACAAAGCCAAGAGTGACTCAACTGGCGGTTTTCTGCGCCATTATTGGAATGTTTTTAGCAACACCGGGGATGGTTCCTTGGCCAGTATTAATTGGTGGTTCCTTGGGTATTTGGTTGCTAGCGGGCGCCGCTTTTGCCGTTAATTGTTTGGTCGAGCAAAAAGTGGATGCCAAGATGCGCAGAACCGCATGGCGTCCATCAGCCACAGGTGCTTTAACTGATCTGCAAATTATTACTTTTGCAGTCATTATTGGCGCGATTGGTATGGCTTTGCTGTGGCACTTTGCTAACCCGCTGACCATGTGGGCAACTGCCGCAACTTTCATTGGCTATGCCATTATCTATACCCTTTTACTAAAGCCTGCAACACCACAAAATATTGTGATTGGTGGCTTATCAGGCGCGATGCCGCCTGCTTTGGGTTGGGCGGCTGTTGCCAATAGTTTCACGGCAGAGGCTTGGTTGCTAGTGCTGATTATTTTTACTTGGACGCCTCCGCACTTTTGGGCGTTAGCACTCTATCGTCGTGAAGACTATAAGCAATCTGGTTTACCCATGTTGCCAGTGACTCATGGCGAGAGATTCACATTGCTGCACATTCTTTTGTACACATTGATTTTGATAGCGGCGACGATTTTGCCTTTCATTTATCAAATGAGTGGCTACTTCTATCTCATCAGCGCTTTGGTCTTGGGTTTAATGTTCTTGGGGTATGCGATTGCGCTTTACCGTCAGTACAGTGATGAGTTGGCTAAGAAAACTTTTAGGTTTTCTATCATTTATTTATCTTTGCTATTTGCAGCATTATTGATTGATCACTATTTATAAATATGAATACAATTTTCAATTTACGCTTCGTTCAAATTTTATTAGCCGGCTTGTTCGCTTCTTTGTTAATCGCTTGCTCTCAAGAAGCGATTAAATTTAATAATGTGGATATCACTGGTAGCAAAGCTTTTGGTAAAGATTTCTCATTAATTGATCATCATGGCAAGCAAAGACAATTAGGTGATTTCAAAGATAAAGTGGTCGTCATGTTTTTTGGTTACACACAGTGTCCTGATGTGTGCCCAACTACCTTAACTGAGATGCAGGGTGTGATGACTTTATTGGGTGCTGATGCTGATCGTGTTCAAGTACTCTTTGTTTCTGTAGATCCTGATCGAGATACGCAACAATTGTTATCAGAATATGTACCTTCTTTTGATTCGAGATTCTTAGGGCTTCGCCCAGCAAGCCCTGCTGATCTAGAGAAGGTCACCAAAGACTTTAAGGTTTTTTATAACAAAGTGCCTGGTAAGTCGCCTACAAGCTATACGATTGACCATACAGCAGGTAGTTATGTTTTTGATACCAAGGGTACCTTGAGATTATTTTTAAAGCATCAGCAAGGTGCGAAACCAATTGCCGAAGATTTAGCCAAGTTGCTCAAGTAAAAAATAAAAAAGCCTGAACTAAGATTAGGTCAGGCTTCTTATTAACTGCTAGATCTTATTGAATTAATTAGTTGCTTAGTGCCAACTTCATTTTCTTAAGAGCGGCAGTTTCGATTTGTCGAACACGTTCAGCGGAGATATTGAATTCTTCAGCCAACTCATGAAGCGTGCTAGCACCTGTGCCATCATCTTCAACATTGAGCCAGCGAGCAGTCACAATTTTTCTACTGCGATCATCCAGGCTTGCTAGGGCTCTTTCAATACCGGGACCTTGCAAAGCACGTTGTTCGTTTTGCGCTAAAACTTGAGTAGGCTCATAACGGTCATCTGATAACCAGGTAATTGGTGCAAAGTTTTCATCTTCAGATGAGTCGTTAGCCTCCATGGCAACATCTCCTCCAGACAAACGCTTTTCCATCTCACGTACATCTTCCTGACGAACATCTAAGGCTTGCGCTAGATGTTCAATCTCATTGGGTGAGAGTGCATTCAAACTAGGTTTGTTGCTACGCAAATTAAAGAATAATTTTCTGTGCGCCTTCGTGGTGGCGATCTTCACCATTCTCCAGTTTCTGAGAATGTATTCATGAATTTCTGCTTTGATCCAATGAATAGAGTAAGTTACCAAGCGAGTCCCTTGCTCGGGATCATAACGCTTTACCGCTTTCATTAAGCCGATATTGCCTTCTTGAATCAGGTCTGCATGAGGTAGACCATATCCTAGGTATTGACGAGCAATAGATACAACCAATCTTAAATGTGACATGACTAGAGTACGCGCTGCCTCAAGGTTCTCGTGATCGCGGAACTCGCGAGCAAGGCGCACCTCTTCTGCCGCGCTAAGCATCGGCAAACGGTTCACACTTGAGATGTAGGCGTCTAAGCTACCCACATTCAATTGCATCGGAATGAGTGCATTCATATTTGTCATAGGTATATATTAGCACTCCTCATGAAAGAGTGCTAATTTGGCTATAACCCTATGATTTCTATAGATAAAATATCTTAAGGAATCAAGGATTTAGAGAAATCTGCGGCTTTGAATGGTTTGAGATCTTCAAGCTTTTCACCCAGCCCAATGGCTAGAACGCTGGGGGTATTGTCTGGAATTTCTTCTGCAATAGCGCAAAGGATGCCACCCTTGGCTGTGCCATCAAGCTTGGTAACGATGATGGCTGTTAAACCTAAAGCTTCATGAAAGGCTTTAACTTGAGATAAGCCGTTTTGACCGGTATTGCCGTCGATCACAAGGATGGTTTCGTGGGGCGCATCTGCCTGTGATTTTGTAATGACTCTTTTAACTTTCTTGAGCTCATCCATGAGGTGAGCTTGTGTAGAAAGGCGACCTGCTGTGTCTAAGATCACTAGATCCATTTGACGGGATTGGCCTGCTTGGACTGCATCGTGGGCAACTGCTGCTGCATCACCGCTTTGTTGGGTAATAACAGCCACTTGGTTTTTCTCTCCCCAAGCCATCAGCTGTTCTCTAGCCGCTGCTCTAAAAGTATCGCCTGCACCAAGGAGAACTTTTTTACCTTGGGCTTGGAAGTGGTGGCAGAGCTTGCCAATAGAGGTTGTTTTGCCGGCACCATTGACCCCAACAATGAGCCAAACTTGAGGTTGTTGACTTGATAACAGGGATTTTAGGAAAGGGTTTTCAGCCCGTTCTAGCTTGCTTAAGAGCTGCTCAACCAGCTTTGCCAAAATTGCCTTAAGATCATCAACTGATTCTGTTTTTTGTTGTTTGGCTTCTAGACGCAACTGTTTGATGAGTTTTTGAGTGGCGTGCATACCAACATCACCTAGAAGAAGCGCTTCTTCTAGAGATTCATACCATTCTTCATCAACTTTTTGTCTTGAGAATAAGCTTGATAGGGTTTTACGTAATCCGAACATGACCGATACAATTTAATAATATGAGCATATTAACAACCCTCGCCACTCGCTGGCTAATTTTTGCAATTGGTAGTCTGATTTACTTCAGCACACCAGTATGGGCGCAATCAACTTCGACCCAAGATACTCATGAGTATGTTTTGAAAAATGGTTTAAGGGTGATTGTTAAAGAGGATCATCGCGCACCAACGGTAGCCCATATGGTTTGGTATAAAGCCGGCTCTATTGATGAGGTCACTGGAAAGACTGGGGTTGCACATGTCTTAGAGCACATGATGTTCAAAGAGACAAAATATTTAAAGCCTGGCGACTTTTCTAGAAAAGTCGCTGAAGTAGGTGGTCGAGATAACGCCTTCACTAGTAAAGACTACACCGCTTACTTTCAGCAAGTAGAAAAATCACATTTACCGAAAATGATGGCGCTCGAAGCTGATCGTATGGCTAATTTAAGAATCTCCGCTGATGAGTTTGCTAAAGAGATTCAGGTGGTGATGGAGGAGCGTCGCTTGAGAACTGATGATAATTCTCAAGCAGTTGTTTACGAGCAATTAATGGCGGCAGCCTTTGCCAACTCGCCATACAGAAATCCAATTATTGGCTGGATGGATGATTTACAAAATATGACCTATCAAGATGCTCTTGATTGGTATCAAACTTGGTATGCCCCTAATAACGCTGTTTTAGTGGTGGTTGGTGATGTGCAGCCCAAAGAAGTGTTAGCTCTAGCAGAAAAATATTACGGCTCTATTCCAGAGAAAAAATTGCCTCAGAGAAAATCTCAAGTTGAAATTAGCCAAAAAGGCATGAAGAAAATTTATGTCAAGGTGCCTGCAGAAAATGCGGATATTCATATGACATGGAAGGTGCCTAAGCTTGAGCCTCAATCGCTAGATGATATGGAGCCGTATGCGCTAAGTGTTTTATCAGCAGTCTTAGATGGCCACGCCAACGCAAGACTTAATCGCCAACTCGTTAGAGACCTTCGTATCGCGAATACTGCCGATGCTTCGTATGACATGACAGGAAGGGGTCCTCAACTATTTGTCATTAGTGCTAGCCCAACAAAAAAATCAAGCGTTGAAGTGTTGGAAAAAAATATTCGAGCTCTGTTATTGGAAGTTAAAAATAAGGGTGTGACTGATTCTGAGCTTTTCCGAGTGAAGTCTCAATTATTAGCCTCTCAAATTTACAAAAGAGATTCTGTCTTTGCCCAAGCGATGGAGATTGGCATGTCTGAAATGGATGGAATCTCTTGGAAGCAATTAGATAAGATCATTGCGAATGTTCAAAAAGTGACCAGCAAAGATATTCAAGCAGTCATTAACAAGTATTTCATTGATGAGCAATTAACGATGGCTATTTTGGATCCTCAGCCTTTAGATAAAAAATTATCTGCTAAAAAATCTGCAATGACAGGGATGAGGCATTGATATGAAAAATAAATTTCTCATATTTTTACTTTCATTTTTGCCAGCGTTGGCTTGGGCGGGTATTCCGATTCAGCATTGGACGCATGCTAATGGAGCACAAGTTTATTTGGTGGAAGCTAAGACTATTCCCATGTTAGATGTGCAGGTTGATTGGATGGCAGGCTCTGTGGGGGACCCCGCTAATAAATTGGGTTTGGCATCATTGACTGCAGGGATGATTGATAAGGGGTCTAAGTTACAGGGTCGAGTTGTTCTTGAGTCTGAGATTTCAGATCGATTGGCTGATTTGGGAGCTAGCCTCAGTTTTAGCTCTGCTGCAGAAAAAGCCAGTATGCGTTTGAGAACTTTGAGTGACCCATCAAGAAGGGATGCGTTGGTGCAATTGGCTGCAGAGGTTTTAAAGGCGCCTTTATTTGATGCAAAAATTCTTGAAAGAGAAAAGGCTAGAATCATTGCATCTATCAAAGAAGCTGATTTAAAGCCTGAAGTGATTCTTAGTAAAGAGTTTGACCGTCAAATCTATGGTCAACACCCTTATGGACAAGCAATCACAGTAGCCACTATCCAAGCTATTCATATCAATGACATCAAAAGTTTCTATGCGTCTCGTTACGCTGTCAAAGATGCAAAAATTACTATCGTTGGCGACATCACAAAAACAGAGGCTGATCGTTTGGTTGCGCAATTGATGGCAACGTTGCCAGCGAAGGCAAAAGTAGTGACGGTTGCGCCACCTGTTGAGTTATTTGATAAAAAAGTGTCTGGCGGTTCAGTTATCAAAATTCCTCATGCTGCTCAACAAGCGCATATTTCAATGGGCATGCCAACCATTGCTAGAAAAGATCCAGACTATTTCCCTATGTTGGTGGGTAATTATGTTTTAGGCGGCGGTGGATTTGTTTCGCGCTTAATGAAAGAGGTTCGAGAAAAGAGAGGCTTGGCTTATAGCGTCTATAGCTATATCTCTCCTGGCCGTCAGGTAGGTCCCTATGTTGCTGGCATGCAAACTAAAAAAGACCAAGCTGATTTAGCTGTGGATGTTATGAAGCAAACGATTTCTCAATTTATTGCATCTGGTCCAACAGATGCAGAGCTGGCCATTGCAAAAAGTAATTTGATCAATGGCTTCCCTTTGCGGATTGATAGCAATCGCAAAATATTAGATAACGTTGCAAGTGTTGCTTGGAATGATTTACCTTTAGATACCTTGGACACTTGGACAGCTCAGGTTCAGTCGGTGACTAAAGAGCAAATTATGGCTGCTTACAAGAAGCATCTTGATATGGATAAGCTCGTGACTGTGATTGTTGGGGCGCCATGAGCACTGGCAAGGTCAGAATTATTGGGGGTTACTGGCGCGGGCGGTATATTCAAGTCGCTGATGTGCCAGGCTTGCGACCTACAGCCGATAGAACTCGAGAAACTCTTTTTAATTGTTTGGGGCAACGTCTAGACGGTTTAACTTGTCTTGATATGTTTGCTGGCACAGGTGCTTTGGGTTTTGAGGCACTTTCTCGAGGGGCTCAATCCGTACAAATGCTCGAACTATCACCCAAAGCTTATGAAGTCCTTAAAAAGAATCGTGATCATTTAGGACAAGCTCCTGAACTGGGGTTGATGGAGATCATAAAAACTGATGCGATTGCTCATAGCGCTCGATTGCCAGCGCAGTCAGTGGATGTGACGTTTATAGATCCCCCATTTGCAGAAGAGGTTTTATTTTTAAAAGCTCTAAAAGAAGCCACTCGAATCACTAAAAAAGAAAAAGGTGCTTTTATTTATATGGAGCACCCTAAAACAGTTCATCCTGAAGAATTGTTAAAAGTTATCCCTGAATTTGGTGATTTTTGGGAAATTCAGCGTACCATACGCTCCGGAGTAGCAATAGGTAGCCTAATGGTGCCTAAAGCGCGATAAACTGGCTAAAAGCACTTATAAAAGGCTAAGGGAGGAATATGGTTGTAGCGGTATACCCAGGTACATTTGACCCGTTTACTCGTGGTCATGAAGATTTAGTGCGTCGCGCATCTTCTATTTTTGATGAGGTGGTGGTTGGCGTTGCTGATAGCCGCAATAAAAAGCCTATCTTTGATTTGGCAGAGCGTATTGAGATTGCCAAGGAAGTTCTTGGTCATTACAGCAATGTTCGCGTAGAGGGTTTTAGTGGTCTTCTCAAGGACTTTGTGAGAAAAAATAATTCTCGGGTCATTGTGCGTGGTTTGCGTGCGGTATCCGACTTTGAATATGAGTTCCAAATGGCTGGAATGAATCGATATCTGTTGCCTGATGTTGAGACCTTATTTTTAACGCCTTCAGATCAATATCAATTTATTTCTGGCACATTTGTCAGAGAAATTGCTTTGCTTGGCGGAGACGTTAGCAAGTTTGTTTTCCCTTCTGTTGAAAAATGGTTGGCGAAGAAGCTTTAATGGATTTAGGAAGTTAATCATGGCATTGATGATTACTGATGAGTGCATCAATTGTGATGTTTGTGAACCAGAGTGCCCCAATGATGCGATTCATATGGGGCCGGATATTTACATCATTAACCCCGACCTATGTACTGAGTGTGTAGGGCATTACGATGTGCCTCAATGTCGTCAGGTGTGCCCTGTCGATTGCATTCCATTGCACCCTGAACACATTGAGACTAAAGATCAACTAAAAGCCAAATACCAAAAACTGACTGGTAAAGTCGCTGCTGATTAAGTATTGCTGTGAAGCTCCATCGTCGCATTGGCTATATCACCCGCTGCTACCTTAGGCATCTGTTTTAAGAATACGGAAATAGCTCGATCAATATCGATTTGCTCTTCTAATCTAGGTTTTTTTAAAACATAGTCAGCGACATCAAGATTCTTTTTACCTTCTTCGCTATCTCGTGGATGACCAATCCCTAAGCGTAAACGCCAGTAATCATGATTACCAAGATGAGCGCTGATATCTTTCAAACCATTGTGTCCGCCTAAACCACCTGAGAACTTTAGCCTTGCAACGCCGGGTTTTAAATCAAGTTCATCATGAACAACGAGGATGGCTTTAGATTCAATTTTGTGGAATTTGCAAAGAGCTCCAACAGCTTGCCCACTTCGATTCATGAAGGTGTTGGGTTTGAGAAGATAAACATCTTCTGATCCCAATTTAATCTTGGCTAGATCCCCGTGAAATTTACTTTCTTCGTGCCATTGCCCTTGGTATAGGCGAGCTAATTCATCTAGCAGCCAAAAACCGGCGTTATGACGATCTTTTTCATGCTTGGTGCCCGGGTTACCTAAGCCGACGATTAATTTAAACATACCGTTACTTTAGTCTAATTTAGACTCGAAAAAAAACCCGCGCAAGCGCGGGTTCTTCTGAGCGCTAAAGAATTACTTCTTTTCTTCCTTAGGAGCTTCTGCTGCAGCTGCAGGAGCAGCTTCAGTTGCTTCTGCTTTAACAGAAGGAACGCGAGCGTTAGCAACAACTGGATTCTCGTGCTCAAGATGTGGTACTAATGACAAACCTTTTGGTAATGGAATGTCTTTAACGTGAACTGAGTGACCCACTTCGATCTTGCCCAAATCAACTGTGATGAACTCTGGCAAGTCTGCTGGTAAGCAGCTCACTTCGATTTCAGTAGCGATGTGGCTAATCAAGGCGCCGCCAAGCTTAACAGCAGGTGCTGTTTCAGCGTTAACGAAGTGCAATGGCACTTTCACGTGAATCTTTTGCTTAGCATCAACACGTTGGAAATCAATGTGAAGAACTAATGGCTTAAATGGGTGCATTTGGAAATCACGTAGAAGAGCTTTTTGGCTCTTGCCAGCAATTTCAATATCCAAAATAGATGAGTGGAATGCTTCTTTACGCAAAGCGTGGAAGAGTGCATTGTGATCTAGCTCAATAGCTTGAGGGGCTTCAGTACCACCATAAATAACACCAGGCGTTTTGCCGGCATTGCGCAGGCGGCGGCTCGCACCAGTTCCCTGTACGCTACGTTCGTAAGCGACAACTTTCATAACAACTCCTTAATAAGTTAAAAGCTTTCCTGATCGCGACCAACCAGGAAAGCCTTCTATTTTAGCTTAAAAGCGGAGTTAACTGTAATAAATCAGGAATCTGCGAACAATGACATCACAGAATCACCTGTGCTGATACGTGAAAGCGTCTCGGCTAGCAATGGTGCTGTAGATAACACTCTGATTTTCTTAAGTTTTTTAGCCTCGTCATTGAGCGGGATAGTGTCAGTAACCACCACCTCATCAAGGGCAGATTCAGCAATGCGTCCAACGGCGCCACCTGATAGAACAGGGTGTGTACAGTAAGCCACCACGCTCTTGGCGCCACGCTCTTTAAGAACTTGAGCTGCCTTACATAGGGTGCCGCCTGTGTCGATCATGTCATCCATAATCACGCAGTGACGACCTTCAACTTCACCAATCACATGCATTACTTCAGAAACGTTGGCTTTAGGACGACGTTTATCGATGATGGCAAGATCGCAACCAAGTTGTTTGGCAAGAGCTCTAGCTCTCACAACGCCACCAACGTCTGGTGAAACAACTAGTAGATCAGGACCTTTTTTCGATTGAAGATCGCTTAACAAAATCGGTGAAGCGTAAATATTGTCTACAGGGATATCGAAGAATCCTTGAATTTGATCAGCATGTAGATCCATGGTCAGCACGCGGTCAACGCCAGCAACTTGTTGCAACATATTGGCTACTAGACGGGCTGAAATCGCTACACGAGCAGATCTAGGTCTTCTATCTTGGCGGGCATAACCAAAGTAAGGGATCACTGCGGTGATTCTGCCTGCAGATGCACGCTTAAGAGCATCAACCATGATCATGAGTTCCATGAGGTTGTCATTCGCTGGTGCGCAAGTAGATTGCAAAACAACGACGTGTTTGCCACGGACGTTTTCTTGGATTTCTACTTGAATCTCACCGTCAGAAAAACGACCCACTTCAGCTTTGCCAAGAGGGAGTTTTAAGTGATCTGCAACTGCTTGAGCTAATGCTGGATTAGCGTTACCAGTAAAAACCATCATGGTTTCAGGATGCATGGTGCCTCGTGTCATATTTGATAAATTGGATGAGTAGTTAGATTATGCGCGATCTGAAGTTTGGCAGGGGAAGAAGGATTCGAACCTTCGCATGCCGGAATCAAAATCCGGTGCCTTAACCAGCTTGGCGACTCCCCT
>SSFP01000119.1 GCA_008015455.1 Polynucleobacter sp.
ACAAAATACAGGAATTATCATAAGTGTCTTGAGTGTTTCTATAAGAAGAAAAATCAATGTCAAGGACTTGTTCTGATGTATCAAATGGATCTATTCTATACGATTTTTTAAACAGGTTTTGAAAAGTAGATTCAATCATTTCTTTTGCCAATTCAAAGGAAATAAACAGCCCTTGGCATGTTTGTTCTTTAGAGTCATTTGGTTGTTTAATTGAAATGTCGGTTTCAACTGTATTGTCAAAACGAGTAGTCCTGCGAATGGATGCCAAGAAATGACCAGCCTTAAAGTAAGTTCTTACAGATTGCTTATCGTAAGCACTTACTTCTTCTGGACTCCAAAAACCTTTTTTCTGTTTTTTTTAAAACGTATTTCATGATATTATTTTTTTTGATCAAAAAATTCTTTTTCTTTTATGGTGTAAAAATCGTCAAGTTTTTTAACCGACAGCGCCCTTACTGATATTATTGGATTTTCAATATTTAATAGCGTAGCCGGGTGTATTCCACACTGCGAATAAACTTTGTTTGGAGACAACCCAAGAGCTATTCTTCTTCTCCTTAGTTCGCTTCGAAATTCAGGTTTTAAGTATGCCAATTCACGCAGCGGAGGTTTTTCTCTTGTTATTGTAATGCCTCGGTCAAAATCAGAACTCAAATTATCGTCATAAAATTTAAACAATTTGGTTTCAATTTCATAAAGCTTTTGGTCCATGTGATTTAAGTTGCCCTTAACGCACTCAATCCTAAGCTTTGTAAGCATTTCAATAGCTTCGTCTATCTTTTCTGTTTTCATTTTAGGTTTAATTTGTCGAGCTGAATAATGTAATCTATGTCATAAAACCCCGGAAGTGTTATCTTGAATCCCATAAAAACAATGTCGATCAAAAATCTTTCATCATAAATTTGACAAACAGTAAGCTTTACAAAAGGAGTATAATATTTGACCCAGGTAGGCATAAATTTGGAGTCTATTTTTTCAAATTTCATTCTCCTGAATCGATCTTCCATAATAAATAACAATTGCGCCAAACCATAAAGCCTGGCGCAATTGTTTAATACTTAAATGTGACAACCTTTACGGCCATCATTTGTGCCTGCAGAATAGCAAATACGGCAGCATCAATCAGCTTTTGTTTTAGCGTAGAAGCAGGAAACGCTCTGCTTTCTCTTTCGCTTTCAACAATGTCTACCATTTGCGCCGCTAATTGCTTGATTTTGGAGACACTTGGATCACCTCCTGGATTAAAATCAATTCCAACAATTTGTTCTCCAATTGTTGGCGGCCTTTGTGTTTCTGGGCCGGGATCTATTGCCCCTGCTTCGTCTATCATAATAATGAATTTAGTGATGAAAAATAATTTTTGTATTTCTAAATGCGTCTGCTTGTTTTTCGAATAAAAGCAATCGCTTTTTTGCATCGTTGTAGTGATCAATATCTTTTTCAATCACTACAGCTGAAATGTTGCCCTGTTTTACCATTGAGAATACATTGCTCATACTACCTCCATGAGTATCCAGAACTGTTCCGCCTTCGGGCAAGTATGTTTGATAAATGTAATCATACAAAATGATCGGTTTCTCGCATTGGTGTATCCTGGATTGATTTAATTTTTTGTTTCCGATCTGACGCAAAGCCTTTCGAATATCTTTGCCACAATAGCTCCCCTGCATCATTCCGGACCAAAGACAATAAACGACATCTGTTCTTTTTGTGAATGAAAGCCACGCTAACTCGCATCCGTATTGATCGCTTTCGCTGTTTAATTTATCCCATACAAGATAACCGCCGGCCAGTCCGTAATAATTGCCTCCAAAAATAAGCTGCCTGGAACAATGGTGCTCAAGCATTTGAAAGTAGTCGTTGTTGCAAATTTCATTATCCCATTCTTTGGATGGATAATTTGCCTGGGCAACCGGAAGCCTGTTACCGTTTTTTTGGACAATCGATTTATTCTTTTTAGAAGGGTTTGACGCCCCAATGCCATATTGAACATCACAACAAGCAAAATCATATTTTCGGTCCAATGCCGGCACAATTTCATTGCAATCACCAAGATATATGTCAATGGTATTTGTCACTAAGATATGTTTACGCAAATGTAAATAATATTTTATTATAATACCCGTTTTGAGTAAAAAAATATTTTATTGTTATTGCTTCAAAATAGTTAACATCTATTGAATTTTTGCCTGCTTTCATTGGTGTTTTGTTTGTCTGGTTGCATATATTTGGCGTATGAAAAGAACCATTTTTATCAGCGGAAATACATACTACTCAAACTACTACCTTTTTGAAGCGGCTATGACAAAAATCATTGCTGAGCTTGACGAAAAAATAACCCCACGGTTTTTATTAAGGGGGTATAGAGGGGTTGAAAAAATGGCCAGAAGATATGCCAGAGAAAACTACATTGAAGCCAAAGAGGAAAAGCCGGATTGGACAAACAACAATGCAGGAATATTAAAAGCCCAGGAAATTTGCAAAAGATCAGACATGGTGGTTTTGTTCTGGGATTTTGATGAAAACAAGGACCTGGATGCAATTGTAAAATACTGCGAGATCACAAAAAAAAGACTTCACATTGAAGTAATACAGAGCTTTGCTCAAATATGAAAAAAAATTAATATATTTGTTCCCGGTTCTATTATCAATCTTCAGGTTGGAAGGCTTCCCGGATTTGAAGGCAATTCCGGGAGCCTATTTTAAAGATCAATAAATGAAAAAAGGCGCCAATTAGCGCCTTTCCGTTTGTAGCATTTCAAAATACGAAATGCCGTAAATTTCCTCAAAATGCGAAAGTATTTTTTCCTTCTTTGATTTTCTATAAAGGCTCAGCTCATTAATTGTTGAGTTAATCCTTTTTACAGCAAAAGATATGGTCATTTGGTCTTGGTATTTTTTCACGTAAGCAAAAGAATAAAGCCTGTATCGAAGTTCTTCTTCTGCGTCCCAGAACCTACACTTATTCATCATAAGTATTTCAAATGGGTTAAGTCCTGTTCTTTCAACACAAAAACTCCATTCGTCAATTTCGTTGTGATTGATGAAAATATAATTTGCATCATAAATTGATACCAACCTGGATGCCGATCTAATGTATCCTGATCGATTTGGATTTTGGCTTACAAAAAACGCATACATGTCTTTGTCGGTAGAAATCCAATAATCAACAACGCTTTTATTAACCCTGAATATTTCAGAAATTTTTTGAAGATTGGGCCCAACTGACGTGATTGCCTTTTTTAAATCAGTGCTTACCGGTCTTTTTTTCTTTGAATACTCTGGAAATATTTTTGCTCCATTTTTAGGATACATTTTGTGTAGAGCAAGCGGCTTGTTTCTTTTGCTTATGAGCATTTCAAGCTTTTGTCGATAGTAGTCGCTTCCCCTGGATTTTGAGTTAACGCTGCTTGAACAAATCATCTTCAACATAGCCTTTTATTATGTGTTTTGTAACAAGAATAGTTCCAACTACAGATACCGCATTTCTGATCGCCCGGACAAGAACTTCGGTGGAATCTATAATCCCATGGGATAGCAATGATTTTTCGCTATGAATTTTTTCGGTGTCTTTTAAGTCTCTGTAAGAGCTTTTAGCGCCATCGCGAAAAGCAAGTTCTATGCCATAAAAACCTCTGTTTTCAAATATTTGTTGGGTTACCGACATTAATGCATTATTCAAAATAATTCTTCCGTTGCTGTCGGCAGAATGGGTTATCGCATTAAAAAAGGAAAAACCACATCCTATTGTGTATCCATGAACATACAGCGATTTTACACTCGCAACCGCATCGTCCATTCGGTCCTTAAGTTCTTTTGTTTCGACCTCAGAGGGCTTGCCTACAAAGATGTTGGCTATTTTCCCTTTTAGGGAGTTAATCCGATTTGAAATTTGTTGCCTTAAAATATCGTTTGCTGAATTTTCTTTGTCAATTTCAAGCTGCCTTATCTTGTTTTCAACATCCTCTGTTCTTTGTTCTATTGAAAAAACAGAAGTGTTTTTTGTAGCAAGAAAGGACTTACATTTTCCAAAATGGTCTTTTGTTAAATTTGACAGAGTGGATCCGTTTTCAATCATGGCAATTTTTTTTGCGCCAGACAGCAGTGCCACATCTTCAATTATGTTTTTTCGATGTACGCCCATTTCCGGAGCTTTTATTATGGTTATTTTAAGGTTCGTTTTCTGAATTAAATCAACGGCAAAACCTATTGCAGAATCCTCTATTACATCACAAACAATGACAAGGCTTTCAATCGACGAATGGAACGTAGAGGCAGCATCAAGGATCGATTTTAAATTATGGGCAGATCCAATTAAAAGGTTGGTTGAGAACAATACAGAGTCCTGATAATAAACTTCATTTTTCAACTTGTCTGTTATCATCGCCGGGTGAGCATAACCGGAGTTCATTTTATAGCCATCAATGACTTCGTATTTAATTTTGTCTCCTATCCACTTTTTAACATTAACCGTAGCGTCTCCGTTGGTTTGAGAAAAAATGTCGCTCAGGATTGTAACAATTTCTTTATTCCCGTTCGAAGCAATTCCGGCTACGCTTTTTATCGCAAACTCGTTTATTTCTTTATGAGAATTATTAATAAGGTTTTTGATTACAATTTCTGACTCATTGATTATTTCCTCTCGAAGTTCATGCACGTTGTAAGAATCTTCGTCCAATCGCTGAATGCTTTCAAGCAAAGAAGATGCCAGGCAAATGGAAGTTGTAGTTCCGTCTCCAACCTGCTCAGCTGTAAGATTTGCCACTTCTTTGATCATATCACAAGCCATTTGCTCGATTTCGTCTTCAGATGAAAGATCATTGGCAACAGTTACCCCATCTTTTGTTGAATGGTGCATCCCGTTTGATTTTCTGATCAAAACATTTCGGCCATACGGCCCCATTGTAGATGTGACTATTTTTGAAAATTTGATGAAGGCACTTATAAACCTATCTTTTAATGTCTCCTGTTTAGTTGCTGTTTCCAATGTAATAAATTTTTGAGTTCCACTTGCCTTTTTTTAATCCAGACTTTATTTTTAAAAACCTAGACAAAGGCAAGTATATGTCCACTGTTTTCAATTTTCTTTTGTGTGTTTTATCAGAATAAATGTATTGACCGGAAAAGGGGCAATTTTCGCAAATAACCAAAACAGTGTCTCCACAATTAAAGCCATTGGATATGTCTCTTGAAAGCGCTATCTGACCAAATTCCGGTTTTGATCCACATGCGTTAATTTCTCCGTCCGTGTAGTAGGTGGCTGTAACATCTATGTGCTGCAGTTTTGGTTTTCTTTTTGGACTTTCATTACATTGAGTGGGCTTGAAGTAAATAAACAACAAGCCCACTATAATAATTGCCGCAAATAGATTACTTTTCAACTACAGGAACTTTGGCTCCTTTGAACAAACCAATTTGTTCTCCCAATAATTTTTTTGTTCCCTGGGAAATCAAATCAATAAGTTCTTCGGAGAAAAAAGAAATGCTCAGCGCTCCGCTGTCCGATGCTTCGCATTCAATTTTTACCCAAAAGCTTTTTATTCCGAAACTTGTGCCAGGAAAAATTTCAGAACACATTTTAATTCTTTCCGGCAATCCCGTTTTCGTTTTCTTTTCCTTCAAAAGAAGATTGTTCCCCCGATTGTCGTTTGCAGTTTCGTTTGTAGCCTGGGTTTCAACTTTCATATTGGGAAGCACCTTGCAAAGAAGGTCAAACTGTTCTTTTTCGACAAAGAGCTGTGGATACTTTCTCATGTGTCTGTATAAATCGATTTGCTTCCATGGTTTTTCTTCCAAAATGCCAAAAGAAGATAACACCTGATCTACAACCAAAGAGCCTTTTACCTCGTGCCTATTAAAGGCATTGGTGCTCTCTGCTGTGTTTTGATAAAACACAATTACAGGCTTTTCTCCATTATGCACCTCTACAATCATTTTTTGCTTTTCTTGTTCCGTGAATGGGATTAAGGTGTTTTTTGAGTTGAAATAATCCCACGGTGCAGTAATGGCCCCTTGAAATTTATAACTTGCCGGCTCTATCCTGGGCGGAGCTTCTCCGGTTAAAATTACATACTCACCGGGGTAGAAATTTCCGTTATTCGTTAACGGCATTGTCTGATCCAGTTCCTCCGAACGGTTGTTCTTGCTCATTTTCTTTTGATTTGTTGTTTATGTTTGTAAAAATTGTTGACTGTGCTCTTTTATATCGTTCAGAGTTCAGGTAGTTCCCGTTTGAATCGTACCAGTGCATTTGGCTATTTGCTTCGTCAATTAAGCCATAACAGGTCACTTCTTTTTCAATGTAAAATCCGTCCTTTATCTTTTGTTTTAATTCGGTAACGGTTTTATCCATTTCTTTTGCAGGAATTTCTGGATTACCAAAATTTTCGGTATTCAGCATGTCTACCAATTCATGCAAAGACTCTGGATCAAATTCACCGCTCATTATTCTGCTCTTAAAAAGAGCGGCTGCTTCGTTTCTGAAAGCAAGCTGAACCTCCAGGTCGCTTCTTTCAATTTTTGCCTGGACAATATCTCGGCCACTAAGGTGCCGTTTTACGTCTTGAGTAGTTTTTTTATCGTGACTATCTTTTAAGACCTGCGGATCGATAAACTCCGGGATGTTAATTTCTGCCATTGCTATCTATTTAAGTTGTGAAAAAATTTCCGAATACAAAATTGAACAACTTCGTGTCCGTTCAATTCCATTTCATCCAGAGCCTGTTTGTCTGTATCAAAATAAACAGCGTCTGAGTGGGTTGCAGAAAGCTTTGTTTCTCCGTCATGATACCCGGAATAATACCCTCTTTTTCCGTTTTTGTGCAACAGTATTTCTATGCACCACTTTTCTTGAAACATGGTTAATTGTAGTTTATGTTATGTAATACGTTTCCTGCCTGCTTTACAAGGTCCATTCTATTTTGGATGGCCATTCCTCTTTTTTCAAAATCTATACAGTATTTTTTTCTTTTTTCGGAAAACCTTGGGCTGTTGTAAAAATCGGTAATTTCTTTTAGTGCAAAAAGTTGATCATAGTTTAATCTTTTAATGCATTCTAAAAATATTTCTTCCTGCACCAAAACCAAAGACACTTTTTGGCCTCTTTCCATTAGCGCTATTAAAACATCTTGATCTTCTTTTTTCATCATAACGATACAATTTTTTTCATATAATCAATGCGAAGTAATGACAAAATCTCAATTCTACTCATAGTCATTTTTGATTCAAAAGAATTGATTTTTTCAATTCCGCTTTGAACAAAATCGTTGTAAACATGCTCGTCTACAATATTTCGTGGATCAAAGTAAATCTGGGTACCCGTGTCCTTATTATCTTGTATGGATAAAAAAGAACTTATCAGGCAAACAATAATGAATTTGTATTTTGTTTTTTCTTTGAACAGCGCCTTGGATGCTTCTTCTGAAAGATCCGGAACATTAAAAGATATTTTGTCTGCCATTTCCTGAGCTTCTTTTATTGCATCAATAACGTTTTTTGCATAAGACCTGGAAACAAGAAACTCTCTTTTGCTTCTAAGCGCCTGAAACTCCTGAGCCATGTGCATTGCCGTTCTTTGTTCAACAAATAAAGCTTCAACGGCTTGTATTTGACCTGCCATCAAATAGTCGCAATATGACTTGGTAGAATACCTTAAATTGACTCCATTTTGTTCCAATCCAAAAGCGCAGTCCAAAATAATATCTTCGATAGGCTCCAAAACAACATCTATTTTATTGAAATAGGTTATTTCTGGAATACCCCACAAAGCAGGCCCCACTATGGTAGAATAAATTTTCATAGCTCCTGCGCTCTTTTCATTACCTGTACTGGATCAATGCCGGTTTTCAAACACATATCAATCATGGAATTAAAAAGCGGCACTCTTTTCCCGTTTTTAATCAGGCTGAGACCTGAATAGTTTTGGTTGGACTTGACTGAAAAATCATAAAGATTTGCACACCCGGAAAGTTCTATGGCGGCCATTAGGAATTTTTGAGAGTACATGTTTGTTGTTTTGCACAAAGGTAAATAATATTTTATTATTTTATAATGTTTTTTGAAAAAAAATACCGCCGAAGCGGTATCGATTGGATTAGCATTTTTTGCCTTTCTTCCCTTTGGATTTTTTCTTTTTACGCATTATCAATAATTTAGAGTACAAACAAAGTACTAAATTAATCTTTTTTGCATTAGCATAAAAGAAACTTTTTCCCAATCGACAAACGGCCTTGAAGAAAATGCAATGTCGTGTTTAAGGGGGATGCCCAGTGCGGCGTCGTCAATGTATAGTTCGCAATACGCCTTTGGGCTTTTTGTCCATGTGTGCTGAGTTGGATTGACGTTTACTCCGTAAAGGGGAATGCCTTTTTTCTCAAACCACTTTACGGCTTCTGAAAGGTAGTCCCCTGGCTGAAGCGTTATGGCCGGGTTTTCTGACCTTGGATCTACAATATCAGATCGCATTGTGAACAAAATAAGCTTGTGATTATTGTCAACAAGTTTTTTGAGAACGGGGCCGGCGCCGATTTCATTTCCGATGTATGGAAATTCATGGGTAACACAAGTTCCATCAAAGTCTATTCCTATGATCATTGATACGTTTTTACAATACACATTTTTTTTTGCAATATAAATGGCAAGGCCATTTACATAGTAGCCATATCCGAAGGATGCCGCAGTGTCTCGCACTGCTTAACACAACTTCCGTATAGCTTACTTAATTTAAATACATACTTATTTAAAAATACATTCACATTATTGAAATACGAATATATTTTTAAATCTACATGTATGAATTTCCTTTTCTTCTTAGAATAATGAAATC
>SSFP01000045.1 GCA_008015455.1 Polynucleobacter sp.
AATCGACAGAAACAAACCAACTTAGACCCACAACCCCCTCATTGGAGCCATACCAAAGGAGCAATATGCATAGGTCCCTAGAAGAACTAGGTACGTTTATTTCACATTTTTGGAGATTTACGAATGAAAAAATTATTAATCGCTACTGCTGCAATGGCTGTTGTTGCTGGTGCACAAGCTCAATCATCAGTGACTGTTTACGGTGGTTTGGATGTTAGCTACTCTTCAGTAGATACAAACAATGCTGGTGCAAGCACAACACAAGGTGACAGCGCACTATATTCATCACGTATTGGTTTCAAAGGTACAGAAGACTTAGGTGGTGGTTTGAAAGCTGAGTTTGCTTTGGAAGCTCCTTTGACAACAACAGATGGTAATGCTACTGGTCTAGTATTCAGCCGTGCTGCTTGGGTTGGTTTGACATCAAAGACATTGGGTTCTATCAAGATGGGTAAGATGGACATGACTTACGCTGAAGGTCTTGATTCAACAGTTGGTCAAATGGGTAACTTGACTAATGCTTCTGGTAACTTAGGTTCAGACCAGTCAAGCACAATTCAGTACACAACACCAACATTTGCTGGCTTAACAGCTCAAGTTGCATACGCAAATGACTCAACAACTGCAGCAGGCGAAACAACAGCTGGTAAGCGTTACACTTCTGCTGCTGTTAAATATGAAGCTGGTAAATTAGTTGTTTTAGCTGGTCAAACTTCTAAAACAATTGATGCTAGTTACGATCAAAAAGAAACAACTTATGGTTTGAGCTACGACTTTGGTATTGCTAAAGTTGGTGCTTATCAATCAGTTAGAGATGCTGCTTCAAACACAGCAGATGATCGTAAACAAACAATTTTCTCAGTATCAGCTCCAGTAGCAATGTTGGGTTCTGGTGTAACAGCTCACGTTGCATATTCAACAAGCGAGAATGATGTTGCGGCTAACACAGACCTAGATACAACTAAATTTGCTTTAACAAAGGCATTTAGCAAGCGTACAACTGGTTACGTAGCTTACTCAACTTCAGATAGCAATAGCTCAGCTGCTGCTTCTAAAGAAGCTAAAGGTTACTACGCTGGTGTAGTTCACACTTTCTAATTCCTCGCTGGCTTAGCCAGTTTGAAATTAGTTAGTACGTGAGTACTAAGCTGTAAAAATAGACCCACTCTTCGGAGTGGGTTTTTTATTTCTTCTTTTTAATTTTCTTATTTATTTGTTTTTCTTTGTTCTTTTGTCTCCTTAGTGGTTAATCCTGGCTAATAGCTTCTTTGAATAAGAGTAGGATGGGTTTCTTATTAAAGGAGACCTCATGAAATTACTAAAAACAATCATTGCACTTAGTTTGGGTTTATTTGTTTCTTTTGCTTCTGCTGAAAAGTTACAAACCAAACAACTTCCCGAAGTTCCTGGCAAGGTTATTTATATCGGTAATAGTTTTTTCTATTACAACAACAGCATGCACGGACATATTCGTGAGATGGTGCTCGAAGGCATGAAAGGTCAGAAATATAACGGGGTATCTGTCACGATCAGTGGTTCTGGCTTAGATTGGCATGATGTGGCTTCTTATTTCAGACCTGATGGTATTGGACGCTATTCTTTTACAGCTAAGAACGAAATTATTTTTAATCTACCAGCAGGGAAAGTATTTGATGTGGCAGTGATGATGGATTGCAGTCAGTGCCCTATCCATGATCAATTGAAAATCACTTTTGCAGAGTATGCTAAAAAGCATGTAGATACAGTTCGTAAAAATAAAGCAGAACCTGTTTTCTTCATGTCATGGGCATATCAAGATAAACCAGAAATGACTCAGCAATTGGCTGATGCTTACACAAAAATGGGTAACACTCACAAAGCGATGGTGATACCTGCAGGTTTAGCCTTTGCAGAGTCTATTGCTCAAAGACCAGACATCAACTTATATGCCGCTGATAAACGCCACCCTAGTCTGGCAGGTACATACCTTGCCGGTTTAGTTACTTATGGTGCTTTATTCAAAGTAAGCCCAGTAGGTCTTAAATACAGCGCTGGATTGCCAGCAGATGTAGCTGCTCATTTACAAAAAGTAGCTCAGCAAACTTTAAGCTCTTACATGGGCAGATAATTGGAAGATAGTCTCTGGATTAAACCAAGCCAAAGGCGCCAAGTAAGGCGCCTAAGGCTAGCATCCATAGAATATGCAGTTTTGTTTTTAAAGTAAGTAGCGCAATAAAGCTCGCCAGTAAAAGTAGTGGCCAGTCTTGCGTGATGTCTCGATGAGGGCTCGTGAGTAGCCAGCATGTTGCAAGTAGCATGCTAATCACAATCGGCGCCATACCTTGCTTAAAGGCTCGGACTACTTTAAGTTCTTTATTTTTTTGTGCCCACTGTGCAGCAAAGAAGGTAAGAGTGGTGCTGGGAATTAATAAACCTAATAGTGAAATCAAAGCCCCCATTAATCCGAGTGCTGTTTGTAAATAAACATCGCTGGTGGCATTGATGCCAACATGCCAGCCAAAGAGAGCAACGAATAATAAGTTCGGCCCCGGTGAAGATTGGGCAATGGCAATCGAAGCATTAAATTGCAAATCAGTGATCCATCCTTTTTCTTGTACTAAGAATTTTTGCATTTCTGGTGCAAGCGTGATGGCGCCACCCACTGCCATCAATGACAAAGATGCCATGTTAAGAAATAAGCTCAACCAGTCTAGAGTGCTCATTGTGATCATGGCAATTTTCTGTAGGTAAGAAACATAGAACTAGTACCAAAGATCAGTAAAGCATAGACCAAAGATAATTTGAAGTAAGCCACAGCAACAAAACAGAGCCCCACAATCAACCAGCACAAAGGACGTTTGAGAGGATGTGTTTTAAAGGTGCTTGCTAGATTTAAAGAAGTGCCGGCAATTAAGCCGGCTGCAACCGCCGCCATGCCTTTCAAGGCACCAATGACATAAGGGTTGTCGCTAACATTGGAATAAAAGAATATCAATGTAATAACTAACATCAATGGGAAAGTGATCAGCCCAAGCAGGGCAACTACTCCACCCTTTAAGCCAAAATAACGATTGCCAATGATGAGACCTAAGTTAACAACATTGGGTCCTGGCATCACTTGGGCTACCGCCCAGTCTTCAACAAATTCTTGTTTGGTTAGCCAGCGGTGTTTTTCTACCAGTTCTCTTTGAGCTACAGGAAATACGCCACCAAAACCTTGTAATGCCAACCAAGAAAATCTCCAAAAAATTTCTTGTAAAGATTGTGGGCGTTGAGTATCCAAAATGTCGTCCTGAAGCAATTTTTGAGTTATTGTCTTAACGATAACTACTTTTTAAAAAATATGGAACTAAAACAACTTAAATATTTTGTGGCAGTTGTAGATTGCGGCACGATGAGCCAAGCCGCGGTTCAGTTGAATATGGTTCAGCCAGCACTTAGTCAGCAAATTTCTAGGTTGGAAAATGAGTTATCAACCCGCTTATTAAATAGAAGCAATCGAGGTATTAGTTTGACTGAGCCAGGCGTCGCTTTTTACCGAGAGGCTGTATTAGCTTTACGTCACGCAGACGAGGCTGCAAGAGTAGCTAAACAAGCACGTTTAACTGGATCTGTGAGTATTGGCTTGTCTCCTTCGATTTGTACATTAGTGGGCTTGCCACTCATGCTAGCCATGAAAGAAAAGTATCCCGATGTTCGTTTGCATATTGTGGAGGGTATGTCCGGTCATTTGACTCAAATGCTCAATACTCGCCAAATTGATTTGGCGATTTTATTTAACGATAAGGATGCAAAGCGTTGGAGTGTCACTCCTCTTGTCCAAGAGAAATTGTTTGTAATTGGTAGTCGCACAGAATCAAATAAAAAAGTCCCAGAAAAGGTCAATCTGCAAACATTGAAGGACTTGCCACTAATTTTGCCAACGCCAGGCCATGGATTACGTCAGGCGATTGATTTAGCCTTTGCTACTGCAAAAATAAAGCCCAAATTAGCCGCCGAAATTGATTCTCTAGATTTATTAATGGCAGCCGTAGAGGCTGGTATTGGACACACTATTCAGCCCTGGGGAGCGGTTGTAAAGATCCCAGATTACGCAGAGCGGCTCATTGTTTCTGAAATCAAAGATCAATCGATCTTTAGACCTAGTCTTTTATGTAGTTTGTCCGACGATGAACTGTCGCCATCTGCCCTTGCGGCAAGGGTTTTAGTGAAAGAATGCGTGGAATCCCTAGCTATCTCTGGAGTATGGAATGGTAGTAGTCTGTTAGGCGGGTATCACAAATAATGATAGTGCAATAGCGCGAGATAACTAGGCAAAAATTATTTGTGTAACTAAATTATTAACAATGCAAAAAGGAGCAAAGTAATGAGCGATATCAACAACAAAAGACGTGACTTTTTAATCCAGACAGGTGGCTTAGCTTTAGCGGCTGCTTATGGTGCGCCAGCTGTTGCGCAGGATGCAGCATGGCCGACTAAACCGGTTAGATTTGTGGTGCCATTTGCACCAGGCGGAACTTCAGAAATTGTTGCACGTTCTGTTGCTGCTGAAATGACAAAGGCTCTAGGTCAGAGTGTTTTCATTGAAAACAAACCAGGTGGTGCAGGTGTTGTAGCTATGCAAGAAGTTTCTAAAGCTGCGCCAGATGGTCACACTATTATCTTGGGTCACGTCGGTACACTAGCTGTGAACCCATACATGTTGGCTAACCAGCCTTATGATGTGAACAAGGATTTTGTGCCTGTTACTTTGTTGGCAAAAGTTCCTAATATGTTCGTGATTCACCCAGATGTACCAGCCAAGAACTTCAAAGAGTTTGTGGCTTATGTGAAGAAGAACCCAGGTAAGTTAAGTTATGGCTCTGCCGGTAATGCGAGTGCGGGTCACTTAGCGATGGAGTATTTGAAATTAGTGACTGGTATGTTTATTACTCATATCCCATATCGTGGCACTGGTCCTCAATTAACTGACTTGATCGCCGGGCGTACACAAGCATCATCAGCTGGTTTACCAGCGTTAGCCCCGCACATCCGCTCAGGTAAATTAAGAGCAATTGCTGTAGGTGCACCTCACCGCTTGAAATCAATGCCAGATGTTCCAACAGTTGCTGAGATGGGCTTTAAAGATTTTGAAACTTCACAGTGGTACGGCATCATGGCTCCAGCAGGAACGCCACCAGCCATCGTTAAGAAAATCCAAGAAGAAGCCCAAAAAGCTCTCCGTTCTAACGCTGTAACAGAGCGCTTTGCTGCTGATGAGGCAGTTAGTGGCGGTGCTCCAAGTAAAGATTTCGCTAACTTTATTGCTAGAGAGCAACGTATTTGGAAAGATATTGTTGCTAAAGCGAAGATTCAGGCAGACTAAATATGTATGACTTGTTGGTGATTGGTGGCGGTAACGCAGCATTGTGCGCCGCCATCAAAGCTCGTGAAGCCGGATTATCAGTTTTGTTATTAGAGTCAGCCCCACGCGAATGGCGTGGGGGTAACTCTATTCATACACGCAACTTGCGCTGTATGCATGACGCTCCTCAGGATGTGCTCACAGAGGCTTATCCAGAAGAAGAATATTGGCAAGACTTACTGAAGGTAACGGGTGGTCTCACTAACGAGAGATTAGCTAAATTAGTTATTAGAGAATCATCGAGATGCAGACCTTGGATGATGAAACATGGTGTTCGCTTCCAAGGTTCTTTATCAGGCACTCTTCATTTAAGTCGAACTAACGCCTTCTTTTTAGGCGGTGGTAAAGCTTTAGTGAATGCCTACTTTAGAAGTGCTGAAAAACTAGGTATTGAAATTCGATATAACACCAATGTGACATCTTTGAATGTCAAAGATGGTACCTTTTATGGCGCTTATGTTGGTGATGAATATATCGAAGCTAAATCATGTGTAGTTGCTAGTGGCGGTTTTGAGTCTAATAAAGCCTGGTTAAAAGAAGCTTGGGGACCAGTTGCTGATAATTTTTTAATCCGTGGTACACGCTACAACATGGGAGTTGTTCTCAAAGATTTATTAGCCAAGGGGGCTGATCAAATTGGAGACCCTACCCAGGGTCATGCTGTTGCTATTGATGCGCGCGCGCCAGAATATGATGGCGGCATCTGCACCCGTATTGATTGTGTATCTTTAGGTATTGTTGTTAATAAAAACGCACAGCGTTTTTATGATGAAGGTGAAGATTTTTGGCCTAAGCGTTACGCTATTTGGGGTCGTTTAGTGGCGGGTCAACCAGATCAAATTGCGCATTCGATCATTGACCAAAAAGCCATTGGGCGCTTTATGCCTCCTGTGTTCCCTGGCGTTGTTGCCGATACACTCGAAGAATTAGCAGAGGGCTTAGGCTTAGATGTTCAGGCGTTTGTAAAAACAGTGACTGATTACAACCAGGCTTGTACAGTTGGTCAATTTGATCACTCTGTATTAGATGGTTGCCAAACAAAAGGTATTGAGCCTGCTAAAACTAACTGGGCTCAACCTATTAACCATCCGCCTTATTACGGTTACACCCTAAGACCGGGCATTACCTTTACTTATTTAGGTGTGCAAATTGATGAAGAGGCTCGCATTTTATTTGGCGGCAAGCCTAGCCAAAATTTGTTTGCTGCTGGTGAGGTAATGGCTGGCAATGTTTTAGGTAAAGGTTACCTAGCAGGTATTGGTATGTCTATTGGTACAGTTTTTGGTCTTGTTGCAGGTGAGTCTGCTGCTAAGGAGTTGTTAGGTGCAAGCGTCTAGTTTTTCAATTATGAACTTAGGGCAAAACGAGACAGAAGTTTCTCGCATGTTACATATCTGTAATGGTTGTCGTTATTGCGAAGGCTTTTGTGCTGTTTTCCCAGCGATGACAAGACGCTTGGAATTTAATCAAGCTGATCTTCATTACTTGGCGAATCTTTGCCATAACTGCGGTGCTTGTTTGCATGCTTGCCAATACGCGCCACCACATGAATTCGCAGTCAACATCCCTAAGGGAATGGCGGCTCTCAGAAAAACAACCTATATAGATTACGCATGGCCTCAAGCGATGGGGCAAATGTATCAGCGCAATGGTTTATTTTTGGCGATTGATTTTTCATTTGCTTTGGCATTTTTCTTGAGGG
>SSFP01000034.1 GCA_008015455.1 Polynucleobacter sp.
CGGTATAAACTGTAAAGTATGTCTCAGGTCGTACAATGAACTGCTCCACTTGAAGTGTCAGAAGTACTAACAATTGAGCTGAGGGAGCACTTTTTTGAGAGTGTCGGAGAATCTTGAGAATGCAACCTCAAAAGAGGGCGCATTCTTTTCATACACCATCACCTCGATAAATTTTTCGTAAGTTCTCTTTATATCGTTATTATTTAAAGCGAGCTGCATGGCTTTATTGATTTCACGAAATGCATCATCAACAAAAGCTGGATGTTGCGATGCAAAGTCCTTGCTATCCTGATCGATCACTTGCATTGCTAGACTGGTGAGCACAGATAGATCGCGATTAAGGATATCTGAATTCTTTTCAGTGATCTGGTAAACATCATACAAATGACGAACAAGTGCGCTATCAGGCTTTTCATCACTTTTACTCATAGATAAAGCAAGCCTGCGTGGAAATGTAATTAATTTTTCTGCCAATGCTTCTCTTAAATCAACGCAAGCCATGCTAATGCTTGGGATTGAATTCTTTTTTGTTAGAGTATCAAAAAGAAGCGTGAGTGTTTTATCTTGTTTGGGTAAGCGTAGGGGACTATAGCTAATTTCTAGTTTTAGCTGAGCGCGCATACCAGGGCTAACCTCAAAATACGTACTGTATTGAATCACAAATTCAAGAAATTGATTGCCATCTCTGCCATCTTTTGCGATGAACTCAGATTTAAATCCCGCTTCATTCAAAGCTATCTCAATGTCTTTTTTAAGAAGACTCATCTTTGATCTTAAAAGGCTCTTTGATAGCCGAGACTTGGCTTTGGGGTTCGCTTTGATATCAACATCTTCTGAAACTCTCTGAAGTAAGCCATAAGCTTTGGAAAGACAGGTGCCCCCGCAGAACACTAGTTCAAAGTCTGGATTCTTGATTTTGCTAATCGCGACCAAGGCATCGGTCACCATGTAATCTTTTTCAAGCGCAAACTCCGAGATGCCAAGATCTTGCTCGTTGATGACGTCAATAACTTGAAGCTTTTCGAGCTCGTTAATTTTTTTCATAGACCAAGCGGCGATTGCCTAAAGATAATTTGCGGCAGACTCTAGCGTTGCCGATGTTAACAATGGGTAGCATGGGAACTTGAGTACTTGCACCACTTACAAGAGCTTGCATATCTTTTCCGGCTTCGACGTTGATGCCAAGTTTTTTCATGGCTTCAATAGCAATATTGACCAAACTATCTTCAGGTACTGGTTTGCCTGAAATGGTGGAGGGGCGAGCTTTAGCGTAGGTGCCATACCCAACACGTACTAAACGACCCTCAGCGGTCAGTTCTTTAACCACACGGCACACCTGGCGATAGTTGCCAAAACGATTGAATTCTTCGCGCAAGAAGACCTTGCTCTTAGATGCTCTTAAGCTTGCTAGGATGCGATCTTTGGTGGTGGCTTTAGCCATATTGTCTTCCGTTCTTAATCGTGCATTTATTGTACACAAAAATATGACTTTAATGTCCTATTTTTGTAGATACATTAAGTAAAAAAATACATATTAAACAATATCTTATTAAAGTTTAACTATATTTATTGATATAGGTATATTTGTCAATATTTAATGTTCTTATTTGGTAAGTTGCCCCATGAATGGCTTGGAGGCTATTGGTGGCATTAGAAATACCTTCATCACCTGTCAACTTGCTCTGCCAATCCCTCGTTAAAGGGGAAATGAAAAGGAGTTGGTATGACTAAGTTCCAAAAGTTAATGGCTGTTGCTCTTTTAACTGGTTTGCTAAGTTCAGGCTGGGCACAAGCGGGCGGTCGACACTATTCGCCACATCATTCTTATCATCGACACTCTAGTGACTGGATCTTGCCAGCAGTAGTAGGTGGCTTAGTGGTCTATTCAGTGACACAACCTCGAGTTGTTTACAGTGAGCCTGTCTATGTTCAAAGGGCGCCTGTAGTGATTGCACCACCGCCACCTCAGCCATTGTTGGCGCAAAATCTGCCCCCAGTTTGGTATTTCTGCTCATCTAGCCAGACTTATTACCCTTATGTGCAAAGCTGCCAGGAGGGTTGGAAGGTAGTGCCGGCAACTCCTGCTAATTAACCAATTTAGATGATTTTTGTTTTTATTAAATCTAAATAAAATTAGTATATTGTGAATATTAATTAATCTATTTATATTGAATAAATGTTATATATATTATAAGTAACATTAACCTATATTAAATAAGTTATTTAAAAAGTTAATATGTGTATATAATCTAGCCTCGTAAGCTAAAATTATTTATAACGATTAACACATTCATAATACGGAGAAGAAATGGCTACTTATCTAGAGTTATTGGCACAAAAAGAAGCTTTAGAAAAACAAATTATTGAAGCCAAAGCCCGTGAAAAAGCAGAAGGTATTGCTAAGGCAAAAGCGATTATTGAGCAATACAACTTGAGCGCTTCTGATATTTTTAGTCGTAAAGGTGCAGCAGGTTCTCGTGGTGGCAAAGTAGCTGCTAAATACCGCAACCCAAATACAGGTGAAACCTGGACAGGTCGCGGTAAAGCCCCAAAATGGATTGAAGGGCAAGATCGTAGCCGATTTGCAATCTAATCAGTCGTTGACTTATTAGTAAAAGGACCTGTTAATCAGGTCCTTTCGCATTTCTTAGCCATGCAATCAAGAATTAAATTCTCCATCTTTTCAGAGAATTTAAGATTAACACTACCATCCTCCAATAATAGATGGTCCTTTTGATAGGATCTAATCATCGGATTATGAGTAGGTTTACGACCTGCTTTCAATCTGCCATCACTACCCGTTTCAGGTGTCATTTTTAATACTTGAGGGTGTATTTTCAAAAATGCTTCCTCTACCAATACGGGGATATGTTTGGTATGAGTATTTCGGCTGAGATAATGCAATAAATGAACCTGTTCAACGGGTGATATCGCTGAATCTAGATAAATCACATCAGGTGCTAAGGATACTGATTGCATTAATGCCTCTAATGTATCAGCGCATAAATGCAAATCAAGCTCAGATTTCCAAGGGGAAGTGAAGCTCTTAAACTCTTCAAAAGTATCACTTCTTCTTAGAATCGCTAGCAATAGGAATTGATCCCCACATCTTTGCCTGATGCCAAGGCGTCTTCTTTTGAGTAGTTGCTCTAAAGAGGACATCAAGATACGGCGATGACCGCCTTGGGTCTTCCAGGCTAGCAATTCTCCTGTTTCAACCATCTTTTGGACGGTACCCAGTGATACTTGAAGGTGCCGTGCGCTTTGACGGGTACTCAAGTAGTCCTTGGGATTTTCTATATTTTTGATTTTCATCATTATTTCCTAATAAACAATTCAAGGAGATTCAATCGTAAATAGGATTTTTTGCTTTGAATATCAGACATTTCTGATTTTGTTGTAGGAAATTTCTTACAAGACACTTGCTAAAAGCCCTTATTTTCTTAGGGGAAAGACCTAACTGTTTCCCCTAAGCCTTAGGTTTACAGTGTTATCGAGTAAAAAAGTAAGGCGGATAAGGGCTTAAGCGTGTTAAGCTCTCATCTGCGGAAAATCCTTCCGTTGCAGTTACAACTAGTTCGCAATCCGCTAACCGGTCAAGCCGTGTCGCGGAAGGTCTTAACCCACTACAAATTCGGGATACCCGATGAAAGGTGAGCAATATGATGCAGTCCTACAGAGGTAGTTCTTATCTCTTTGGCGGAAACGCCCCTTACGTAGAAGAACTCTACGAAGCCTATCTTGAAAACCCAGCTTCTGTTTCTGACTATTGGCGTGAGTATTTTGATAACGTTCAATTAGTTCCAGCCGTTGATGGTTCAACTAAACACGATGTGCCTCATGCACCTGTGATCAGCGCTTTTGCTGAGCGTGCAAAGCAAGGTCCAATCCGTGTCATTAACGATTCAGCAGACTCTGAGTTAGGCCGTAAGCGAGTGGCTGTTCAGCAATTAATTGCTGCTCACCGAAACGTTGGTAACCGTTGGGCTGATTTAGACCCACTCAAGCGCACTGAGCGCCCTAATATTCCTGAGCTTGATCCAGCCTTCTATGGTTTGGGTGATGCTGATATGGATATCGTATTCAATACAAGCAACACATTCTTTGGCAAAGACAAGATGACTTTGCGTGAGTTGTTGCAAAACTTGCGTCAGACATACTCAAGCACGATTGGTGCTGAGTTCATGTACATCACAGATCAAAACTTGAAGCGTTGGTGGCAAGAGAAGTTAGAGTCCTCTCGTGCGACGCCAGCTTTCTCACCAGAGAAAAAGAAACAAGTTTTAGATCGATTAACAGCTGCTGAAGGTTTAGAGCGTTACTTGCATACTAAGTATGTGGGTCAAAAGCGCTTCTCTTTAGAAGGCGGCGAGAGCTTTATCGCTTCTATGGATGAAGTGATTCGTGTGGCGGGTACTGCTGGCGTTCAAGAGATCGTTATCGGTATGGCTCACCGTGGACGTTTAAACGTATTGGTGAACACATTAGGCAAGATGCCTAAAGACTTGTTTGCTGAGTTTGATCACACAGCACCAGAAGATTTACCTGCTGGTGACGTGAAGTATCACCAAGGTTTCTCAAGCGATGTGACAACCCCTGGCGGTCCGGTTCACTTGTCATTAGCATTTAACCCATCTCACTTAGAAATTGTGAACCCAGTGGTAGAAGGTTCTGTACGTGCACGTATGGATCGCCGCGGTGACGCAACGGGTGATCAAGTGATGCCGATTTTGGTTCACGGTGACGCAGCGGTAGCTGGTCAAGGTGTGGTTCAAGAAACTTTAGCGATGGCTGAGGTGCGTGGTTACTACACAGGTGGCACGATCCATATCGTGATTAACAACCAAATTGGTTTCACAACATCAGATCCACGTGACTTGCGTTCAACGCTTTACTGTACAGATATCTTGAAAACAATCGAGGCGCCTGTATTACACGTTAACGGTGATGATCCTGAAGCTGTTGTATTGGCGACTCAGTGGGCTGTTGAGTATCGCAACACATTCAAGAAAGATGTGGCAATCGACATCCTCTGTTTCCGTAAGTTAGGTCACAACGAACAAGATACACCTGCATTGACACAACCTTTGATGTACAACAAGATTGCTCAACACTCAGGTAC
>SSFP01000114.1 GCA_008015455.1 Polynucleobacter sp.
CTCTAAAGTAATGACTATGATGAAAAAACAATATTCTCTACTTCGCCCCTACAGCTCATTGAGCATCTGGATGCTTGGTTTGACCGTTTTGGGATTCAATCTACCTGCTCAAGCTCAAAGTGCTACTCCGAGTGCAGTACCTGCACCAGTGGTTGCTAGGTCTTACACAGACTTTGCTGATTTAGTTGAAAAGGCTAATCCTGCTGTAGTTAATATTCGTACAACAGAAAAGGTCAATGTGCGTCAAGCGCAAGGCATCCCTGGTTTGCCAGGTCTAGATGAAGAGCAGGCTGAATTTTTCCGCCGCTTTTTTGGTATTCCGATGCCAACTCCTAAACAAGCGCCTAATAATAGAAAGCCACAGCAAGAGGAACAAAATCGTGGTGTAGGTTCTGGATTCATTATTGAGAGTAATGGTTATATTTTGACTAATGCTCATGTGGTGGATGGCGCAACAACGATTTATGTCACGCTGCCTGATAAGCGCGAATTCAAAGCCAAATTAATTGGTGCGGATAAAAGAACGGATGTGGCATTGGTGAAGATTGATGCTGTTGGTTTACCCCGTTTGCAAATTGGCGACTCTTCAAGAGTTCGTGTCGGTGAGTGGGTGTTAGCGATTGGTTCACCATTTGGTTTGGAAAACACAGTGACTGCGGGTATTGTTTCAGCGAAGAGCCGTGATACAGGCGAGTACCTGCCTTTCATTCAAACAGACGTGGCAGTGAACCCTGGTAACTCAGGTGGTCCTTTGTTAAATACACGAGGTGAAGTGATAGGTATTAACTCTCAAATCTTTTCTCGCTCTGGTGGCTATATGGGTATCTCATTTGCGATCCCTATGGACGAAGCCATGCGCGTTTCTAACCAGCTCAAAGCAAGCGGTAAAGTGAGTCGCGGACGCATTGGTGTTGCCATTGCTGAGGTCAGTAAAGAAGTTGCTGAAAGCTTAGGGTTAAGTAAAGCGCGTGGCGCATTGGTGCGTAATGTGGAACCTGGCGCGCCTGCAGATAAAGCTGGTTTAGAAGCCGGTGATGTGATCTTAAGTTTTAATGAACGTGCGATCGATAAGTCATCAGATCTGCCAAGAATTGTTGGGGATACTCGTCCAGGCACTAAGGCACCGATCATGGTGTGGCGCAAGGGCAACCAGAAGGAGTTAGCGGTGGTGGTGGCTGATTTAGAGCCTGCTGAAAAGACGGTAGCTAAGAAGGCCGATTCTGATTCAACACCAACAAGCAATAACGTTTTTGGCGTTGCAGTGGCTGATTTAACGGATGCTAAAAAGCGTGAGCTTGGCGTCAAAGCTGGTGTTGAAGTTCAAGGTTTAGGAGAGGGTCCATTGTCTCGAGCCGGTGGTCGAGTGGGGGATGTGATTGTGCGAGTGGGGGATGTGGACATCATCACCGCTAAACAGTTTGATATCGCTCTCAAAGCATTACCTAAAAATAGACCAGTAGCAGTATTTATCAGAAGAGCTGATAGCACCATTGTAGTTCCTGTTCGCCCAGCGTCTTAAGCTCCAATCCCCAGAAATACCTATTAAAATCACTCTAGTCGGAATTTCGGGCTTTTTGCCCGTTCCGACTACAATATACAAAAGAGGCGTCTTATTGCAGTGCAATATGGTGTTGCATTGCGGCAAGCCGTTTTAAGGAATCCATGGATCACATACGTAATTTTTCTATCATTGCCCATATCGACCACGGTAAGTCGACGTTAGCTGACCGAATTATTCAGCTTTGTGGGGGGCTCTCAGATCGTGAAATGGAAGCGCAAGTCCTTGATTCTATGGACATTGAGAAAGAGCGCGGGATCACGATTAAGGCTCAAACGGCGGCATTGAACTACAAAGCCCGTGACGGCAAGATTTATAACCTCAACCTCATTGATACCCCAGGTCACGTCGACTTCTCCTATGAAGTGAGTCGTTCGCTATCAGCTTGTGAGGGCGCCTTGCTGGTGGTGGATGCTAGTCAAGGCGTTGAGGCTCAAACTGTTGCTAACTGCTACACCGCTATTGAATTAGGTGTTGAGGTAGTCCCTGTTCTCAATAAGATAGATTTACCTCAGGCAGACCCTGATCGCGCCAAACAAGAGATTGAAGATGTGATTGGTATTGATGCAACTGATGCAGTGGCATGTTCAGCGAAAACAGGGATGGGCGTTCAAGATGTTCTTGAGGACCTCATCAAAAAAGTGCCGCCACCCAAGGGTGACTCAAGCGCACCATTACAAGCTTTGATTGTTGACTCATGGTTTGATAATTATGTGGGCGTTGTGATGTTGGTACGTGTGATCAATGGCACATTAAAACCTAAAGATAAAGTTTTGTTGATGGCTTCAGGCACTCAACACCTCGTGGAACATGTGGGTGTTTTTACGCCCAAGTCAGTGGATCGTACGGAGTTATCTGCAGGACAAGTAGGCTTCATTATTGCGGGCATTAAAGAATTGAAAGCTGCCAAAGTGGGCGATACCGTCACCCATGCACCAGGTCAGCAAAACCGCACACCATCTGCTGAACCTCTTCCAGGTTTTAAAGAAGTTCAGCCACAGGTATTTGCTGGTTTGTATCCAGTTGAATCCAATCAATACGATGCTTTACGTGAATCCTTAGAGAAGCTGAAGTTAAATGACGCAGCCTTGATGTATGAGCCTGAGGTGTCTCAAGCTTTGGGCTTTGGTTTCCGTTGTGGTTTCTTAGGTTTATTGCACATGGAGATTGTGCAAGAGCGTTTAGAACGTGAATTCAATATGGAGTTGATTACAACTGCACCAACAGTTGTTTATGAAGTTCAACTCAAAGATGGTTCAACTATTGTTGTTGATAACCCATCGAAGATGCCAGACCCTAGTCGTATTGAAATGATCATGGAACCTATTGTGGTGGTGAATTTATTCATGCCGCAAGAATATGTGGGATCTGTGATTACCTTGTGTACTGGTAAGCGCGGCATTCAAATGGATATGCAATACGTTGGGCGCCAAGTCAAGCTAACGTACGAAATGCCAATGGCTGAGATTGTTCTCGATTTCTTTGATCGCTTAAAGTCGATTTCTCGTGGCTATGCGTCGATGGATTATGAATTCAAGGAATATCGCGCTTCTGATGTGGTGAAAGTCGACATCTTGATTAATAGCGAAAAAGTCGATGCTTTATCGATCATTGTTCACCGCAGTAATAGTCAATACCGTGGTCGTGAAGTGGTGGCGAAGATGCGCGAAATTATTCCTCGTCAGATGTTTGATGTTGCGATTCAAGCAGCGATTGGTAGTGGCATTATTGCGCGCGAGAACGTCAAAGCTTTGCGTAAAAACGTTTTGGCGAAATGTTACGGTGGTGACATTACGCGTAAGAAGAAATTATTAGAGAAGCAAAAAGAAGGTAAGCGCCGCATGAAGCAAGTGGGTAGTGTGGAGATCCCTCAGGAAGCATTCTTAGCCATCTTGCAGGTGGAGGATAAATAATGAACTTTGCATTAATTCTATTTATCTTAGTAGTTATCACCGGTATTGCTTGGGTGGCTGATAAGCTCATTTTTGCACCACAAAGAAAAGCTGCAGGTATTGAGCGTATGCCTTTGTGGTTGGAGTACACCGCTAGCTTTTTCCCAGTTATTTTTGCAGTATTCTTTTTGCGTTCGTTTTTATTTGAGCCATTTAAGATCCCATCAGGATCCATGATCCCATCCTTGATGATTGGTGATTTCATTTTGGTTAATAAATACACTTATGGCATTCGTTTGCCTGTCATCAATAAAAAAATTGTGGATATGAATACGCCGCAACGTGGTGATGTCGTCGTGTTTCGCTATCCTAAAGATGAATCAGTAGATTACATTAAGCGGGTCGTTGCTTTGCCAGGTGATGTGGTCTCTTACCAAGATAAGCGTTTATCACTCAATGGGCAGCCATTTACATATGAAGCGAAGCCGGATTTTTTAGATCCTGAGTCCATGATGTACGCAAAATATTATCGAGAGACTTTCCCTAAAGAGTTTGGTGCTTATGCCCACAATATTTTGAATCACCCAGAAAGATCAGGTGGCATCTTTACTCAAGATCGTTTTCCTCATTCAGAAAACTGCCATTACAGCTCAGCTGGTGTCACTTGCACAGTGCCGCCAGGTCATTATTTCGTGATGGGTGATAACCGTGATAACTCTGCAGATTCTCGTTACTGGGGCTTTGTTCCTGAGAAAAATTTAGTCGGTAAAGCTTTCTTTGTTTGGATGAATTTAGGCGATTTTCAACGTATTGGACGTTTTGAGTGAGTAAGGCATTAAAGGCTGATATGACTCCCCGCGCACCAGTTGACACCAGACTCTTGCAAGAGCGTTTGGGCTATACCTTTCAAAAGCCTGAGTTATTAACGCAAGCTTTGACTCATCGCAGTCATAGCAAAAAGAATAATGAACGTTTAGAGTTTTTAGGCGATTCAGTCTTGAACTGTACGGTGGCTGAAATATTGTATGAACGATACAACGACCTTGATGAGGGTGATCTTTCTCGTGTTCGAGCTAATTTAGTCAAGCAACAAGCGCTTTATGAGATCGCTCAGGCATTGCAGTTATCCGATTGTTTAAGGTTGGGCGAGGGCGAGCTAAAGAGTGGTGGCTTCAAAAGACCATCGATCCTTGCCGACACTTTTGAAGCGATCGTTGGCGCTATCTTTTTGGATTCTGGTTTTGAAGCATCGAAGAAAGTGTTAAGGAAGTGGTACTCACAGATCTTGGAGCATGTTGATCCTGGGACATTAGGTAAGGACGACAAGACTTTGTTACAAGAGTATCTTCAAGGTCACCAATTGCCTCTACCGATTTATAGTGTAGTAGCTACCACCGGTGTTGCACACAATCAGCAGTTTGAAGTTGAGTGTTCTATCCCAAGTTTAAAAATTACTTTAAACGGCAAAGGTGCATCTCGCCGAGCTGCTGAGCAGGCTGCTGCTAAGTTAGCCCTGGATTCTGCTCAAAAAGTGATATCTCAGAGTGGTCGCAAGCCTAAGAAAACAAAAGCTACCAAGAAAAAAGCATCCTTGGTCACTGCGACAAATCCCTCGGATGATCAATTGAACCTTAAGCTTAAAGCTGAATAAAAATAAGAGAGAAAAGATACACATGACATTTAGATGCGGAACAGTTGCCTTGGTAGGTCGTCCTAATGTGGGCAAATCGACGCTTTTGAATGCTCTTGTGGGGCAGAAGGTCAGTATCACTTCTCGTAAAGCGCAAACCACACGTCATCGTATTTTGGGTGTGCAGACGACTGAGACTGCCCAGTTTATTTTGGTTGACACCCCAGGTTTTCAGACGAAATATAACAATGCGATGAACAAAGTGATGAATCGCACAGTCAAAACAACGATGGCTGATGTGGATGTCATTTGTTTTGTTGTTGAGTCTGGCTACTGGAGTAAGGCTGATGAACAAGTTTTGGAATTGTTGCCAAAAAATATCCCAGTCGTATTAATTGCTAATAAGTTAGATGTATTTGCCTCAAGAGCTGACGCACCTGAGGATCGAGATCAAAAACTATTCACCTTCATGCGTGAAATGAGTGAAAAATTTGATTTTGCTGAAATCATTCCTATGGCTGCTAAAAATGCAGACGATGTGAAGCGCCTTCTGGGCTTTTTAGAGCCCTATTTGCCTGAGCAAGAAGCTATCTATGATCCTGAGATGCTCACTGATCGAAGTGAGAAGTTCTTGGCAGCTGAAATCCTGCGTGAAAAAGTCTTCAGGTACACAGGTGATGAGTTGCCTTATGCCAGTGCTGTGGTGATCGATCAGTTCAAAATGGACGGCAAGATGCGCCGTATTGCAGCCACTATTTTGGTGGATCGCGAAAGTCACAAAGCTATGGTCATTGGTGAAAAAGGCGCCAAGCTTAAAAAGATTTCGACAGAAGCTCGCTTGGATATGGAAAAGCTATTTGACGGCAAAGTCTTTCTTGAGACTTGGGTCAAGGTTAAAGGTGGTTGGGCTGATGATCGAGTGATCCTGCGTGAGCAGGGGATTGAGTAAAGAGGGCTAGCAACTGTTATGGCGACCCGTATCACTGACGAGCCAGCCTTTGTACTGCATAGTATTCCTTATAAGGAAACTAGTTTAATTTTGGATGTCTTTACCCGTTCTCATGGACGTATGGCATTAATTGCTAAAGGTGCTAAACGCCCACATTCTGTTTTACGTCCCGTCTTGCAACGTTTCCAGCCATTAACAGTTTCTTGGAGTGGTAAGAGTGAGCTTCGTACGATGACAAAAGCGGAGTGGATCGGTGGTGTGCCACCATTGGTAGGGGATGCTTTGTTATGTGGCTTTTATTTGAATGAGTTACTGGTGAAGTTCACTGCAAGAGAAGATTCTCATGAAAACTTATTCGATGAGTATGCGAAAACAGTTCATTTGTTAGGTCAGGATCCTACAGATTTAGAACCTATTTTGCGACCCTTTGAGATTTCCCTATTAAAGCAAACTGGATTTGCTGCGGCACTGGATCGATGTGTCGATAGTCTTGATGATTTTGATGATGATGAGCACTATGTTTACCAGCCAGAGCGAGGTATTCGAAAGTTGCAGGCTGATGACCCTGGGCATTGGCCAGTGATGACTGGTAAACATCTACGTTGCATGAATGCAGAAGACTATAGTGATCGCGATACCTTGTTACAAAGCAAGTCTTTAACTCGTTTCATCTTAGGATTACATTTGCAAGATCAGGCGATGATGACGCGTCAGATTTTGATTGATTTAAAAAAGATTTAAATAAAATTTTTACCACTTATCTAATATGTCTTTAAAGCCCAAAAACATCATCGATCTAGGTATCAATATTGACCATGTGGCTACATTGAGAAATGCCAGAGGAACTATTTATCCTGATCCATTGAAAGCAGCTCAGTTAGCTGAGGAGTTTGGTGCTGATTTAATCACGCTTCACTTAAGAGAGGATCGTCGCCACATTAAAGATGCAGATTTAATTAATATGCGACCTTTGATTAAAACTCGAATGAATCTTGAGTGTGCAGTGACCCCTGAAATGGTGGCGATTGCCTGTCAAGTAAAACCTCATGATGTATGTTTAGTGCCGGAGAAGCGTCAAGAAGTCACAACTGAAGGTGGTCTGGATGTTATTGGGCACTTTGACGCAGTGAAAGATGCCACTCAACAATTAATTCAGGCGGGCATCACGGTGTCTATTTTTATTGATCCAGATCGGGATCAAATTGCAAAAGCCAAAGAGGTGGGTGCAACCGTGATTGAGTTGCATACGGGTAAGTATGCGGATACCACTGGGGCTGAGCAAGCAACTGAGTTAGAGCGTATTCGTGAAGCGGCAAAATATGGTCAATCGATTGGTTTGAAAGTGAATGCTGGTCATGGCTTGCACGAAGGTAACGTTCAAGCTATTGCAAAAATATTAGAAATTGCTGAATTGAATATTGGTCACGCCATCGTCGCTGAGGCTATTTTTAAAGGTTGGAAAGCAGCTATTCAAGATATGAAATCACTCATGATCGCTGCACGAGCAAGTGCTATGAAGGCTCATTCATGATTTATGGTGTGGGTACCGATATTCTTAAGTTAGATCGTTTGGTTACGAGTTATCAGCGAACCAATGGTCGATTAGCTCACAGAATCTTGGGTTCAGAAGAAATGCAAGTCTTTCAGGCGCGTTTAGCGCGCAATGAATCAAGAGGCATGGCTTATCTTGCAACACGCTTTGCTGCCAAGGAAGCATTCTCTAAGGCGATTGGTTTGGGTATGCGTAGCCCGATGTCTTGGAAAGCTGTGCAAACACTCAATGATGCATCTGGCAAACCAGTGATCAAGTGTTCAGGTTTATTAGAAAAATATGTGCAAGAACGTCAGCTAGTAGCTCAAGTAAGCATTAGTGATGAGGTCAATATGGTTATTGCATTTGTTATTCTGTCAGTCCATCAAGATTGATTTCCCCCACCATTAACTTTAATCGTCACTACTTATCATGGCAAAAAAAACTCCATTCAATGCAGGTCCCATCGTTCTTGATGTGGTGGGTAAAACATTAACGAAAGACGATGTGCGTCGCATTGCACACCCTAAAACTGGTGGTGTGATTCTATTTGGACGTAATTATCAAGACCGCCAACAACTCTGTGCTTTGACTCAAGCAATTAAAGAAATTCGACCTGATGTCTTAATTAGTATTGATCATGAGGGTGGCAGAGTGCAACGTTGTCGCACGGATGGCTTCACTCATTTGCCGGCTATGAAACGCTTGGGTGATATATGGACTAACCATGGTAAGAAAGCTAATGCTGAACATGCATTGTTGGCTATGAATGCGGCTACATCAGTGGGTTATGTTCTTGCTAGCGAGTTAAGAGCTTGTGGTGTTGACTTTAGTTTTACACCTGTATTGGATTTAGATTTTGGTAGAAGTGGGGTGATTGGTGATCGTTCGTTTAATCGTGATCCACAAATCGCTGCTACTTTAGCTAAGAGTTTGAATCATGGTCTGCAATTGGCTGGCATGGCTAATTGCGGTAAGCACTTCCCGGGTCACGGTTGGGCAGAGGCTGATTCTCATATTGCCATTCCGGTGGATGAGAGACCTTTGAAGAAAATCATGAATGATGATGCTAAACCTTACGAGTATCTTGGTTTGGGTTTGGCTTCAGTGATGCCGGCGCATGTTATCTATCCGCAAGTTGATAAGCATCCAGCAGGCTTTTCTAAAGTTTGGCTACAAGAGATTTTAAGAAAGCAGCTGCAATTCACGGGAGTCATTTTTAGTGATGACTTATCGATGGAGGGTGCATCGGTAGCGGGTAGTGTGGTGAAAGGGGCTGAAATGGCTTTAAAAGCAGGTTGTGATCAGGTATTAATCTGTAATCGCCCTGATTTAGCTGATCAGCTATTAAGTGATCTTGAATATGATGAAAAAGCGTACAGCACCTCTAGAGATCGCGTGCAAAAACTCATGCCAACTTCCAAAGCTCCTAATTGGAAGGAGTTGCAAGCAAACCCTGAATACCAAAAAGCAAAGGCTCAGCTGAAACTTTTAAAGTTAATTAATTAAAGTTCAGAAAAGAGACAGTAAAAATGATTGTAAAAAATGCTTCAAAGCGTATCACTAAAGCTATTCAACATATTTCTTATGTAACTTGTTTAGGTCTTTCAGTATCAGCCTATGCTGCTCATCCATTGGTGTCTGAAGATACAGGTACTCAAGGGGTTGGAGGTTATCAGGTTGAAGTTAATACGGATTGGTTAAAGGACGAGGGTGTTAAGAGCCGTACGGCAACGGCAACACTCACAAAAGGTGTTCTGGAGAATTTAGATATTTACCTCAATATGCCTTATGCACTTTCAGAGCCGAATGGTTTTAATGATGTGAGTATTGGTCTTAAGTGGCGATTCTTAGAGGCGGATGGTTTTTCACTGGGTTTAAAGCCTGAATTCCGTTTAGCCTCTGGAGATCAAGAAAAAGGTTTGGGTGATGGTCGATCTGGTGAAGCATTAAGCTTGATTGCTCAGTATGAGTGGGGGCTTGGACTTGGTTATTTAATGTGGGTTCTGAGCGCCATCGTTTTTCAGATCCTGCAGCTCAAGATGAATCACGCCGTTATATCAATAAATCATCAGTTGCTTTGATGTATGAAATCAATGAACAGTGGCATGCTGTTGTGGATACTGGCATCAGCTCTCATGAAACAAAGGCTGAGAAAAAAGATCCGCGCTTTATGCTGTTAGGTCTTATTCATCATGTGAACGATGATCTAGATCTTGATGTAGGCTACAAGAAGTCTCTTAATTCAACAGAAACTGATCGACAAATTGGTGTGGGTGTGACTTATAGATTTAAATAGATCTATATTGATCTTAAGATAATCGTACCTTGGCGGTTAAGAAATCTTTTCCGCCATGCTGGCTTTCAGCTAGGCGTAGAGCCTCATGTTCAAACTCAATAATGCCAGACTGCAGTCTTTGGCGATCAAGCGAAATGACATAAGTCCAGACTAGGCTGTGGTCTTTTCTTTTAAATACATCGACGATTTTTTTCATAAGAGTTTCTTGTTAAGGCCATGAAACAATAACACTATTCACTATACCTAGTTATTAGTGTTTCCCATAACCCTAGCTATGGTATTTCTTACAAATTGTTTGACAAATTACCAATTAATAATATATAATAAGA
>SSFP01000144.1 GCA_008015455.1 Polynucleobacter sp.
GGTGACGCTCTAGAAGCGGCTGAAATTAAGCACATTTTTATTTTCCCTAAAGGTATTGGTGTTAAAGCTGCCGATGGTGTTGTTGTTAGAAACTAATTGAACCTTATCAGTCATTCTTCACCTCAGCATCACTTCATTCCTTATTTGGATGGTGTTGTTCATTGGCAAGAGTGGGGACAGGGGCAGCCCTTAGTGCTGCTTCATGGCGGACATGGTAGTGCTGATCATTGGATTAAAAATTCTCAAGAATTAGCTAAGCAGTATCGTGTTCTTGTTCCTGACATGCCTGGTTTTGGCCAGTCAGGTGTATGGGGAAGTAACACCATTGAAGATCTCCTGGCGCCATTAAAAAGTAGCTTAGAAAATTTAATTGGCCAAAATATTCCTTTTTATTTGATTGGCTTTTCTTTTGGATCGTTAATTGCTGTTCACTTAGCTAATGCCAATCAATCGGTCAAGAAAATGGCTCTTTTAGGACCTGTTGGTCATGGGGGTGTTAGGCGGCCTAAAGGTGAAATTATTAACTGGAAACCCGCTTATAAATCAGGTGATCAAGCTGAGTTGAATCGTATTATGCGAGCTAATTTAGCTTTACATATGCTGAGTATGGATGAGCGCATTGATGACTTGGCATTAAAAATTCATACGGATGCGTGTATTGCCACTCGTTTTAGAAGTCGGGATATCTCACGAGCTGGTGGTATGCAAGATCAGTTGAGTCAATATAAAGGGGATTTACTATTTATTTGGGGCGAGCATGATGTCACCTCATTTCCTGAGCTTATCTCAAAAGAACTTTCTCATCTATGCCCTCAGGCATTGATCAAAATTATCCCTGATGCTGGACATTGGGTGCAGTACGAAGCTGCTTCAGAAGTTAATTCAATACTTATTGAATGGTTATCTCATTAATATGACATCAAAAATAATTGTCAACATCATCGATCAAGTCACAGTCATTGAAATTAATAATCCGCCTATTAATGCGGGCTCAACTGAAGTAAGAGCGGGTTTGCTGGAAGCGATTAGAAATTTTGATGCTGATCAAAACAGTTCTGCAGCAGTCATTGTCGGCTCGGGGTCAACATTTATTGCTGGGTCTGATATCAAGGAGTTTTCGGCTCCTTTGCAAGAGCCTCAATTGCCAACTGTTATTGCCGCCATAGAAAATTGTACGAAGCCCATTGTTTGTGCGTTGCACGGCTCAGCTCTTGGCGGTGGTTTCGAATTGTCCTTAGGATGTGACGCACGTATTGCGCTTGCGGGTACTCAACTTGGGTTGCCTGAAGTTACTTTAGGCATTATTCCCGGAGCCGGTGGCACTCAACGCTTACCTCGAATCGCTGGATTAATACCAGCTCTTGAGATGGTTTGCACTGGAAAGAGAATTGATGCTCAAGTGGCTCTTAGCTTGGGTATTGTCGATAAGCTTGTTGAGCAAAATCTCCTAGAAGAATCTATTAAATATGCAAAATCTTTAGTGTCTGTTAAAAGGCGTATCCGTGATTTGCAGGCACCAGTTTTAGATCAAGCTCTATTCGATCAACAAAAGGCTAAATTTTTAAAGCTTGGAAAAAATAGACCAGCTGTTCAAAAAGCTATTGAGTCTGTATTGAATGCTACACAGATATCTATTGATGAGGGCTTAAAAATTGAACGTGCTGTGTTCCAAGAGCTAAGAGTGTCAGAAGAAGCGGCAGCTTTGCGTTATCAATTTTTTTCAGAAAGAAAAGTTTTTAAACAAATTTCTGAAATAAAAGAAGTTCCGAAATCTATCAAAACAGTGGCGGTTATCGGTTCTGGAACGATGGGCTCAGGGATTGCAATTGCATCTCTAAATGCAGGTTATGAAGTAATCCTTCTAGATCAAAATCCTAAGGCATTAGATGCAGGGGGAGTACGAATTGAAGATCACTATAACAAACAAGTTCAGGCAAAAAAGCTTGATGAATTGAAGAAAACATCAGCTCTATCAAGGCTACATTTAACTTCTAAATGGATTGATATTGCTCAAGTTGATTTGGTAGTTGAGGCTGTATTTGAAGATTTGGAAGTTAAACAAGAAGTCTTTAAGCAAATTGATTTAATAGTTAATCCAAATGCTGTTCTTGCAAGCAACACCTCTTACTTAGATCTTGATCAAATTGCTTCTGTTCTGAAATCTCCTTCAAGATTATTAGGGTTGCATTTTTTTAGCCCAGCAAATGTTATGAAATTATTAGAAGTTATTCGTGCCCGACAAACTTCAAATCATGCATTGGCTAGTGGGCTTGCATATGCAAAAAAGCTTGGAAAGTTGCCAGTGATTGCCAATAATTCTTTTGGGTTTGTAGGTAATCGCATTTATGCTGCATATCGTAAGCAGTGTGAATTTATGTTGGAAGAGGGTGCTCTACCTCGTCAAATTGATAAGGCTTTAGAAGATTTTGGTTTTGCGATGGGACCCTTTCAGGTCGCTGATATGTCTGGTTTAGACATTGCTTGGCGAATGAGGCAAAGTCAGGTTAGCCAAAGAAATCCAGCACATCGATATGTGCATATCCCTGACCATTTATGTGAGGCTGGTCGTTTAGGCAAAAAGACGGGAGCTGGATATTACACATACTCTAATGATGGCGCTATTAATCACGAGGATCCTCTTGTCATCAATGTGATCGAGCAAGCTAGTCTTCATAAAGGAATAACTCGTAGGGCACTAAGTACTGAAGAAATTCAAAAACGAGTGCTCTTGGCAATGTTTAATGAAGCTGTATTGCTTTTAAGTGAAAAAGTAGTGAGTGAGCCAAGTGATTGCGATGTGGTTTTAGTCAATGGATATGGTTTCCCTCGTTGGCGTGGAGGGGTTATATTTTGGGCTTTGCAACAAGCCATTCAAAGTGTTCAAAAAGATTTAGATTGGTTAGCTGATGTGAGTGGGCCTGGGTTTGTTCGATCAAATCCAGAATTTTTATTTGAGTCATCTAATCAATCAAATAATAGAGGATGAGTTATGACAGTTATAGATGCTTTCATTTGTGATGCTATTCGAACCCCCTTTGGTCGCTATGGTGGATCCTTATCAAGTATCCGAGCTGATGATTTAGGATCTTTACCGATTAAGGCTCTCATGTCTCGTCATCCTCAGGTGGATTGGTCTGCTTTGGATGATATTGTGTATGGGTGTGCCAATCAGGCTGGTGAGGACAATAGAAACGTTGCAAGAATGAGTGGTTTATTAGCAGGCTTGCCGCTCAATACCACAGGTACTACAGTGAATCGTCTTTGTGGTTCAGGCATGGATGCTGTTGGCTCAGCCGCAAGGTCGATTAAATCGGGCGAGACGCAATTGCTAATCGCGGGTGGTGTTGAGAGTATGAGTCGCGCCCCATTTGTGATGCCTAAAGCAGATTCGGCCTTCTCAAGAAGTAATGCTATCTATGACACAACGATCGGTTGGCGTTTTATTAATCCGCTGATGAAAAAAATGTATGGCGTAGATGCTATGCCAGAGACTGCTGAAAATGTGGCAGAGCAATTCAAGATTGAGCGATCAGCACAAGATCAAATGGCATTCGCATCACAAGCTAAAGCTATTGCAGCGCAAGCATCTGGTTTTTTTGATGCAGAATTAATACCTGTGACCATTCAGCAGCGTAAGGGTGATCCAGTTATTTTTACAAAAGATGAGCATCCTCGCGCCACTACGCTAGAGGTCTTATCTCAATTAAAAGGGATTGTTCGCCCGGATGGCACTGTTACTGCTGGGAATGCGTCAGGAGTTAATGATGGGGCTTGCGCATTATTACTTGCCAGTGAGGAGGCTATCCAACTGCATCAGTTAACACCGCGTGCCAGAGTGGTCGGAATGGCAGTAGCAGGTGTTGAGCCCCGTATTATGGGGATTGGACCTGCGCCCGCTGTGAAGAAAGTACTCTCTCTAGTGGGGCTTCAGTTAGCTCAAATGGATGTTATTGAACTTAATGAGGCTTTTGCCGCTCAAGGAATAGCTGTCTTAAGGGAACTTGGATTGCAAGATGATGACCCAAGGGTCAACCCCAATGGTGGAGCTATCGCTTTAGGTCATCCACTGGGGGCTTCTGGCGCCAGATTAATTACCACTGCCATTAATCAGTTGCATCGCATTAAAGGTCAATATGCTTTATGCACGATGTGCATAGGCGTGGGGCAGGGAATAGCTGTGGTTATTGAGCGTGTTTAAAGATTTCTAGGCTACAAGGTTTTGCGGATTGCCGTTGCAGTAATAATTGATATTGTCAAAAGCAATCCCAAAATAAGCTTCGTAATTATCTTTCTCGACAAAGCCAATATGGGGCGAGCATAAGCAATTGGGTAGTTGGGTTAAGGGGTTGCTGTGATTTAAAACAGGCTCATCCTCGTAAACGTCGACTGCTGCAAAGCCGGGTCGTCCCATCTTAAGTGCTTGAACTAGAGCATTAGGTGCAATGAGTTCTGCCCGGCTAGTATTAACGAGCAGTGCAGTTGGTTTCATCAACGATAGGTCCTCAAGTGAAACGATGCCTTGAGTATCTTTTGTCAGTCTTAACTGCAGAGAAATAACATCACAAGTTGAAAAAAAATCTTTTTTATTTTGTGCCGTTTGAAATCCATCTTTCATAGCTTTTTGAAGACTGTTGTCTCTTCCCCAAATGACCACATTAGCGCCAAAAGCTTTGCTGATATGAGCTACTTGTTCTCCAATACGCCCATAGCCATAAATTCCTAAAGTCTTGCCTTTCAGTTGTCGCCCAAGGGTGCCTTGCCATAGTCCTTGTTGCATCCGGTTACATTCCTGTACTAAATTTCTTAAGCCCGCCAGAATTAATAGCATAGTCAACTCAGCAGTTGCTGCGCCACTACCTCGTCCGTCCATGACAGTAATGCCCCTTGCTTTGCATGCTTCTAGGTCAATATGCGGAGCTACTTTGCCAGTTTGAGAGATGACTTTGAGGCGAGGTAATTTATCCAATAAGGCAGAGTTGATGATGGTTCTCTCACGTATTAATACAATCGCTTCGGCATCCATAAAGCGATTAACTAGGCTATCTATGTCCTTGACGGAGTCGTTATAAATAGTGACATCATGATGTTTGATTTTTTCAAAACAATCTAGAGATCGAATGCAATTTTGGTAGTCATCCTGAATAACTATTTTCATATTTAAAACCTTTGCATTTTTTGAATTTCGTCAAAAAGCCAATTTTTGAAAAGTCGAAAATTCCCATCAACTTTTTTAGAGTGTTGCACTAAATAATATCCAAATTCTCGTCTGACTGTTTTGTTGAATGGTCTTATTAATAAGCCCTTGCTTAATTCATTTTGCAGTAAGTGAATTTGTCCAATAGCAACCCCTAAGCCATCAACTGCAGCTTGGTAGTTTAGTAGTGAGCTTGAAAAAGTCATTTCCTTGGTGCTGTCTAAAATATCTTGACGATTAAATTGCTTAAGCCACACTTTCCAATCATCTTTTCTGTATTTTGAGTGGAGTAGTTTGTGGTTTAAAAGGTCTTGAATATTTTTAAGTTGAACTTGTTCAAGAAGTGAGGGGCTACAAACCGCATCGATTTCATCGTTAAATAAGAACCAATTGGTATTTCCAGCCCACTTTTCTTTACCAGTGCCGAATTGGATTGAAAAATCAGTTTCTTCTTCAAAGTCTTCCGGTTGCAAACCACCGCTCAATAAAACTTCGATTTCAGGGTGTCTATCTTGAAACTGTGGAATGCGCTGAATGAGCCATTTAGCGATGAATGTTGTATAGGTTCTAATTCTGATGCTTTGACTTACACTCGGATTAGAGAGTTTTTCTGAGCTTGCCCGAATCAGATCAAGTGCTTTGCTAATCTCTTGATAAAGGGCTTTTCCTTGGTTGGTTAGTCGCACTCCAACACGTTCTCTATGAAAAAGTTTTGTTTGGTAATAATTTTCAAGGTTCGAAATTTGTCTGCTAACAGCTGATTGCGTGAGGTGGAGTTCATCCCCAGCCTTTGTGAAATTACCATGTTCGGCAACACACTCAAAGATTCTAAGATTGTTTAGTGGGGGTAAGTTACTCATCGTAGATGCGCCTATGTGGCATGATTTTTTATCATGATAACATGATAAAAGAGCATATCTAAAATGACAATAACTATATAAAAATAAACAAAATTATTTCACTTAATTTATTTTTCTTAAATATAAAGTCGTACCAATAAAAGGTCATTAGGCATGAATTTTAATCTTACCTCCGAGCAAGTAGCTTTTGCTGATTCAGTCGCACGATTTGCTCGAGAAAAACTAGCTCCTGGTGCCCTTGAGAGAGCTCACCAACCTGACTATCCATGGGAAATCGCAGCCATGCTAAGTGAGCAAGGATTGTTGGGGATTACTTTATCTGAAGAAGATGGTGGGATGGGCGGTACTCTCATGGATGCCGTGATTGCAATTCAACAAGTGGCTCTTTATTGCCCCAAGTCAGCTGATGTTGTTCAGGCTGGTAATTTTGGAGCAATCCGCACATTTGCTGAGTACGCAACACCTGCTCAAAAAGAAAAATATCTTCCTGATCTTTTGGCTGGGAAAAAAGTGATCGCTTTAGGAATGAGTGAACCGGGAGCAGGTTCAGCTGTCACTGAACTCCAAACAAGTGCGAAAAAAACTGAAAAGGGCTATGTCATTAATGGCTCTAAGGTTTTTTCAACTCATAGCCCTGAGGCTCAAGTTTTCTTGGTTTATGTGAGGTTTGGTCCAGGTTTGGATGGAATTGGATCGGTTCTAGTTGATAGGGGAACACCTGGATTGACAGTAGGTCAGCCTTCTAGTTTCATGAGTGGTGAGCAATGGTCACAACTATATTTTGAGAATTGTGAAATTTCTGAATCTGATGTTTTGCTGGGGCCTGGAGGTTTTAAGAAACAAATTAGTGGATTCAATATTGAACGTATTGGAAATTCATCCCGTGCTTTAGCTTTAGGGCGATATGCATTTAACCAGGCAAGGGAATATGCATCTGTTAGAGAGCAATTTGGTAAAAAGATTCGGGATTTTCAGGGTATTCAATGGAAGTTTGCAGAAATGGCGGTCAAGTTAGATGCGGCACAGTTGTTGTTATATAAAGCGGCAGTAAATGCTGATAGTGGTTTGCCTTCAGCTTATGAAACAACTGTAGCTAAGTATATTTGCAACACCACGGGCTTTGAAGTTGCCAATGAATCTCTTCAAGTAATGGGTGCAACTGGGTACACCCAAGAAACATTAGTGGAGTACTGTTTAAGAAGAACTCGAGGTTGGATGATTGCTGGTGGATCTTTAGAAATTTTGAAAAATAGGATTGCAGAAGAAGTTTTTGAAACAAAGTTTAATCAAAGAGCTTGAAATAAAAAAGGAGACAAAAATGTTTAAAAAAGTATTGAGTACTCTCGTTGTTTCATCCGTATGTTTTTCGGCGGGTTCTGTATTAGCTCAATCAGCAGCTAGTTACCCCAATAAGCCCATTAAGTTTGTTGTTTCATTTACTGCTGGAGGTACAACAGATATCTTGGCTCGAGAAGTGGCTCAGCAAATGACAGTTCGTTGGAAAGTGCCGGTCATTGTTGAAAATAAGCCAGGTGCCTCTGGTAATCTTGGTACTGAAATGGTAGGCAAGTCACCGGGTGATGGATATACGATCTTGGTCAATTCATTCGGTCCAATCACTATTAATCCAACTCTATTTAAAAACCTCCCCGTTATCCCTCAAAGAGATTTACAACCAGTTGCATTACTAGCAGACGTCCCAACTGTATTGGTTGTACCTTCAAGCATTGGCGTTAACAACTTTAAAGAGTTTGAAGCTTATGCTAAGTCAAGAGGTGACAAGATTAATTATGGTTCAACAGGGATTGGAACCGCTGCCCACATGACGGGTTTTTTATTCAGTAAGCAAGCAAAATTAGGTGCAACTCATATTCCTTATAAGGGGGCTGAGGCTACACGTGATTTGGTTGCAGGACGTCTTGATTACATGTTTGCAACAGTACCCTCAGTGGTGCCTCTAATTAAAGGTGGGCAACTAAAGCCTTTGGCTGTTTCAACTAAAGGTCGCTCAAGAGCATTACCTGATTTACCAACATTGCAAGAGCTAGGTGTTGATATGGCAACTGGCTCATGGTTTGGTATGTTTGTGCCAAAAAGTACACCACCAGATATCGTAAAAAAACTTAACGAAACAGTGGTGAGTATTTTAGAAGAGCCACAACTTAAACAACGATTAGTCGCTCAAGGTGCAGAGCCTATTCCAATGAATGTTGCTGAATTTACCAAGTTTTTAAAGGCTGATTATGATACTTGGACTCCAGTTGTTAAGGAATCAGGAGCTAAAGCGGAATAGTAATGACTTTGTTAAATAAATTTGGGCAGTTTATTGAATCTGCCCAATCTACTTCATTTTCTTCCGATGTGATCCATCATGCACAAAGAGCGCTGTTAGACTGGCATGCGGCTTCTCTTGCTGGCTCAACATCTGATGCGGCAATCAAACTGAGGCAAGCATTCGATGATGAACTAGGTGAGGGGGCTTGCTCCATATTTGGATCTTCCAAAAAAGCTTCTGCAAGAATGGCTGCTTTCATCAACGGCACTATTTCGCATATTGCTGAGTATGATGATATCTACCGCGACGGTGCATATCATCCAGCATGTCCAACTATTTCAGCAGCTTTTGCCTTGGCTGAATTTAAAAACCTACCAGTCCAAAAGCTTTTGGAATCAATCGTTGTGGGCTATGAGGTTTCTACTAGGATTGCTGAAGTTATTCAACCTAGTCACTATGAATTCTTTCATACCACGGGAACTGTGGGTGTTTTCGGATCTTCAGCTGCCTGTTCTTATTTGCTGGGCTTAAATGCAGATCAAGCCTGTGATGCGATGTCTACTGCAGGAACTTTTGCAAGCGGATTGCAACAAGCATTTCGTTCTGACTCTATGACTAAGCCCATGCATGCTGGACATGCTGCAGAAGTCGGCTTAAGTGCTGCTTTAACTGCTCAAGCGGGGATGTTAGGCACGCCTGATTTATTGGAGGGGGCTGCAGGTTTTGGAGCAGCAATGACCAAAGGCGCTAGATGGGAAAATATATTTGATGGTTTTGGCGAAGAATTTAATGTCACACGAATGACTTTTAAGAACTACGGTTGTTGTGGTCATACTTTTCCAGCAATTGATGCTGTGGGTTATTTGCTTGAAAAGCACAATATTCATTTTTCTCAGATTAAAGCGATTCGAGTTGGTGGCTATAAGCCAACTGTTGAGGTTTGCGCTTACCGCCAACCTAAAACTCCATTTGAGGCAAAGTTCAGTTTGTCTTATACCGTTGCGGCGCGTGCAGTATTAGGACGTGTGCGAGAAAAAGCATTTTTGCCAGAAGCTTTAAATCATCCAGATATAAGAGCAGTTGAAGACAAAGTGAGCCTTGTGCTTGACTCTGAATGCGCTAGTAAGTTCCCCAAAAATAGAACAGCTAAAGTTGAAATTGAGCTCATAGATGGGGCGGTTTTTCATCATCATCAAGTTACTCGGCATGGTGATCCAGATGACCCATTAACTGATCAAGAACTTTTGGATAAATTCTACGAACTTGTTATGCCTAGACTAGGAGAAGATCGATCAAAGAACTTGGCAAATCAAGTGATGATGTCAGACAGAGTTCAAGTCAAAAATTTAAGTAGTATCTGGAGTGGTGCATTGAATGCTTTATTCGTCATCTACTTCAATTAGTGTTTTGCTTTCTGAGGCATTGAAAAATAAGATTGGCAGTGCCTTAGAGAATTTGGCGGCAAAGTCTCAACAGCAGATAACTTTATTAACACCTGAGGTTGCGCCAAGCTCATCGGGTACTTATCCAATTAATTTGGCATTTATCAGTCGTGATGTGACAGGGCAATCTACAAAGAATGACCTAAAAGAACCGCTATTGCGTTTTTATGACATTTTGCGGAATTCACCTGATTTGAAATGGGTTCATGCGCATTCTGCAGGAGCGGATCGTCCCATTTATCCTGAGCTAATGGCTAAAGGCGTTAAGGTGACAACATCTTCAGGTGCTAATGCTGATGCCGTAGCGCATACTGCTTTAGGGGCCATTTTAGCGCTTGGTCGGCAGTTTAAATCTCTCTTTGAATCTCAACAAAAAAGACAGTGGACACCTGTTTTAAATAATCCACATGTTCATTCTTTTAAAAACAAAAAAGTAATGATTATTGGTTGGGGTCCAATTGGGCAAGAGTTGTCTAAGTGCCTGCGCGCTATGGATATGGATGTTTTAGTGGTAACTCGTTCACCTTCCAAATATCAAGATACATTAAGTCATATTGAGATGATTGGTTTTGAAGATTTGAAATCTCATGTTTCAGATATGGACTATTTGGTTTTGGCTTGCCCTCTCACTGATCAAACCCGCTCATTAATTGATGCAAATATTTTTAGCATTATGAAGACTGATAGTTATTTGATTAACGTCTCTAGGGGGGAAGTGGTTGATCAGTTAGCATTGATTGAAGCTTTACAAACAAAGAAAATTTTTGGGGCTTTTTTAGATGTTTTTCAAGTAGAGCCCTTAGACCCAAATTCAGTTTTATGGGACTTGCCCAATGTAATTATTTCGCCTCATACCGCAGGGCACTTTTCTGGACATAACTCAGCTGTTGAGCAAATATTTATTCATAACTTCGAAAAATATATTCATGGTCAACCCATGATGAATCAGGTGTCATTTTAAGGATAATTATTAGTCAATTTAGTCAGGAGGGATCATGGTAAATGTTGTAAATGGACGCTTGCAATTAGCATCTTTGAAAGATCAGGTTAGCCCAGAAGAGTGGCAAGCCCGAATTGATTTAGCTGCTTGTTATCGACTCATCGCTGCTTATGGAATGTCGGATATGATGGCTAATCACATCACATTGAGAGTTCCTGGCGAGGAGGATGCTTTTCTAACCAATCCTTACGGCATGATGTATGAAGAAATGACGGCATCATGTCTTATCAAAATTAATCATGATGGGGATGTGCTGCTAAAACCAGATTTTGGAGAGCTCAATTATGGCTTAAACAAACCTGGATACATTTTGCATAGTGCGATTCATAGAGCTCGCCCAGAAATCAATTGCGTGATTCATACGCATACGGCAGCTGGTATGGCTGTTTCATCTCTTGCATGTGGATTATTGCCCATTAATCAGACATCTATGCGTTTTCTGAAGGTCAGTTATCACGACTATATGGGAGTTGTGCTCAATATGGCTGAGCAAGAGGTATTGGTAAGAGATCTCGGTAATACCGATGCTATGGTTTTGAGAAACCATGGCTTGCTGACTTGTGGTCGCACCGTAGAAGAGGCATTTAATTGGATGCATCGCATGGAAAAATCTTGTGAAGCTCAATTAGCTGCCATGGCATGTGGAACGCCGCTGCAAAAAGTTTCAGATGAAATCTTGCAAGAAACTTATATGAATTACCAGCCTGGTACGAGACGTCCATATGGTGTGATGGAATGGCCTGCACTATTAAGATACTTAGATCGCGCAGATCCAAGTTACAAAGATTAACTACGGATGATTAATAATTTCTAAATTGATTTAATTTCTCTTCAAGCAACCCATGATGGATTGATTGGGGTTGCTGCCTTTTTGAATAATAGCGATCACATTATTGCCAATATTCTTGGTGGCAAATGAGGTGCCTAAGTTGAGGCTTTCAGTCGTGCCACCTTTGACCATGCCTTTTTGCATCAGGATATTGCCGTTATTTTCTAAATGTTTAGAAATCTGCAATAGGGAGGCTCTAGCTTCTCCTGAGTATGAACCAATATTTTGGTTAATCAAACCAGAGGCTCTGATGAGCATACCGCTACAGAACAAATCAACATCACCAGGCGTTGGATCCGCTGCCCATGAGTTAGTTGCAATAGCAAGAAGGGTAATGCCGATGAGCTTTTTCACGTTGAACCTTAAGGTTGGCTAAATAATATAAAAAATACATCTAATATTTATAAAAATACTAGCACAAACTAGTCATGGTTATGTGAAGATTTGCACCAAAAGATCAAAAACAGCCAATAAATGAAGATGAAAAGAAAAGGGCAAAGAAAAAGCCCCAGAAAATTTCTGGGGCTTTTGTTTGGCTCCTCGACCTGGGCTCGAACCAGGGACCTACGGATTAACAGTCCGGCGCTCTACCGACTGAGCTATCGAGGAACAAGACTTAGATTATATACACAAAATTATGTGTTCCTCAACATTCTCTTGTTTTGTTTGAAGACTCTGTCTTCAAGGCTCAGGGCGGCGCCACAACCAAGCCAAGACAATGGCCATGCACGCAATGGCTGTAGCAGTTGCCCAGCGAGGTGCGTTGCTGAACAACAGGATGACCACGCTCGACGACATCACCGCTGAAGCTGTCCACTTGGCCTTGCGGCTGACGCAACCGCCACTGGCCCAGTTTTGAAGCATTGGGCCGAACAGCCGATGATTCCACAACCATCGGTAAAGAGGCGGGGAGCTCTTTGCGGCGGCCCAGGCAGCTAGCAAGATGAATACCGTGGTGGGCAGCCCCGGAACAAAGA
>SSFP01000024.1 GCA_008015455.1 Polynucleobacter sp.
GCTATAAAGCATGTCATCACGCTGAGATTTTTCAATCGTCTCGTGAGGGCCTGCAGAACGCTCATCAGAGATCAGGTCTAACAAGCTAGAACCGGGATCCAAGTCTCTTGGAGCATCAAGAGAAGTTGTATGCTCAGCCATCGCTAAGGCATCCGCTACATCCTCGATAGACTTACCTGTCAAACTCGCAATATCTTCGATTTGCGGTGTCCGTGCTTCAACAGCTAAGACCTGCTCAAGATATCGACGAGCACGCAACACTTGATTAATCTCACGAATCACATGAACAGGTAAACGCACGGTTCTGACCTGACTCATCAAGGCTTTTTCAATACTTTGCCTAATCCACCATGTGGCGTAAGTCGAAAATCGAAAACCTCGAGCTGGCTCAAACTTATCCAAGGCATGCATCAACCCTAAGTTACCCTCTTCAATCAAGTCGGGAAAAGGTAGCCCACGGTTCATATAGGATTTAGCAATACTCACGACCAAACGAAGGTTGTGCTCAATCATGGCTTGACGAGCCATAAAGTCACCAGACTTAGCATTGGTGGCAACCTCTAATTCTTGCTCAGGTGTAAAAAGTGGTTTGCTAGCAATTTGCTGCAGATATCGCTGAACAAGATCCGCACTTAATTCAGAAGCTAGGACCTCTTTTAATTCTTCAGGACTCATCTCCTGATCATTTGACTCACTTAGATCAGAAAACTCATTAGAAGAATGCTTATCTGAATCTAACGATTTCATGAGTTAAGGTAGATAAGCGCTAGGATCAACTGGTTTACCGTTCTTGCGAAGTTCAAAGTGAAGCTTCACACGATCAGCATCGGTATTCCCCATCTCAGCGATTTTTTGAGATTTCTTAACAACATCACCCTCCTTGACTAAAAGAGTTTTGTTGTGGGCATACGCAGTTAAATAAGTGTTGTCATGCTTAACAATCACTAAATTGCCATAACCTCGCAAACTATTACCCGCGTAGACAACTTTGCCATCAGCCGCTGATTGAACAGGATCCCCGGATTTACCAGCAATACTGATGCCTTTATTCTTACCTTCATCAAAGCGCTCAATCACTTCGCCCTTAGATGGCCAAGTTAGACGGATTCCAGACTCTGCTACAGCATCTGGTTTAGCCTTTTCGATCGGCTTCGATTCAAGTTTTTCAGGTTTTTCGATTTTTTCTTGTTTAGCAACCGTTGAAGCCTTAGGTGTTGGAGCAGGATCCTTCTTCACTTCCATCTTGCTAACAGTGGCTTTAGAACCTTTAGGAGGTTCAATACGTATCACTTGACCCACTTCAATCTGATTCGCATCAGGAATATTGTTCCACTCTGCAATCTCACGATGTGATTGACCATGATCAAGAGCAATCCTTAACAGAGTGTCGCCGCGCTTAATACGATAGTACCCAGGGGCAACTGGTTCATAACTTGCTCCGGAAGAACGATCCACAACCGGTGCAGGAGATGATCGCGTTGCACAACCAAACTGGGCGATGGCAACGCTAATAAGAAGTGCTGATAAGCTGATGCGAGTTAAATTCATGAACTTATTATAGTAATAATGGTTATACAGTGCCTGACTGAAGAGGCACAAAAAATACCTCTTCAAGCACTGTGCGTTGGTAACGTTGTGAGCTCACGCGCTCAACAACTACCAATTGCTGTTCTTCTTCGTTTCTAGCCACAGGAGCTACTAAACGACCGCCAATAGCCAACTGATCTAACAATGGGTCTGGAATCCCCAAACCAGCAGCAGCCAAAATAATCCCATCAAATGGCGCTGCTTGAGGTAAGCCACGAATTCCATCGCCATACACCAAGCGTAAATTAGGGATCCTGAAAGGTCTTAACTTAGCTCGAGCTTGATCATGCAAAGGTCTAATGCGCTCAATGGAATAAACCTCTGAAGCAACCAGACTTAATACTGCCGCCTGATAACCACAGCCCGTGCCAATCTCCAGGACTTTGCCCAACTCTTTTTTAGGCTTAAACAACAACTCAACCATCCTAGCAACTACAGATGGTTTAGAGATGGTTTGTTGGTGACCAATGGGCAAGGCAGAATCTTCATAAGCTCTTGCATCGAGTGCATGATCAATAAAAGCATGTCTAGGAACAGTCGCAATCGCCTCTAACACTTGACGATGACGCACACCTGCAGCCGCCACCTTTTCAGCCAACTGCAGCCTTGCTTTATCGAATCCTAGATCTTTCTTCTGCACAAAAATTCCGTAAAACTAATAATTAATCAATCAATTCTTTTGCCAATTAGAGGACATCATTTGCTCACGCATGGCTAGATGTGAAAGATCTAATTGCAATGGCGTAATTGATACCTGCCCGTTCTGAATCGCATGAAAATCAGTGCCTTCAGTGGCATCTTTAGCAATACCAGGAGGACCAATCCAATAGATAGGCTCACCTCTAGGATTATTTTGAACAATCACATCCTGAGAATGATGACGATTACCTAAACGCGTCACTCTCCAAGATTGCAATTGCTCATAAGGTAGATTGGGAATATTGACGTTTAAAAGTGTAGGTTTAGACCCAGACTTCAAAAGACCATCAACCGGATGATTCATTTGCTGCAACACGATATCTCGAGCCAGCAAAGCGGCATCCTCGATGCGATCCCAACCCTTATCCACTTGCGAAAATGCAATCGCTGGTATCCCAAACATCACACCCTCAATGGCAGCTGCAACAGTACCTGAGTAAAGAACATCTTCACCCATGTTTTCACCTTGATTGATGCCTGAAACAACCATATCAGGCTTTGAGTCAAGCAAACCCGTTAACGCTATGTGCACACAATCGGTTGGCGTGCCATTGATGTAAATGAAACCGTCTCTCTCCCCACCACTCACGCGATGAACGCTCAATGGGCGAGACAAGGTAAGAGAGTTAGAGGCGCCACTGTGATTTTGTTCAGGACCAATCACAGTGACACGCCCTAAGGGACGTAGTGCCTCAACTAAGGCTAATAAGCCGGGGGCTAAATACCCGTCGTCATTAGCAACCAGAATATGCATTAAGCAATGACCGCTTTAACTAAAGATACTTTTTGCTCTGGCTCTTTCTTACCAATGTCACCACCACCAAACATAAAGTAACCCGCTAAAAATAAAGCTAAGCCAATCAATAACTGCTTTAACCAAGGATTTTTCATTTCATTCAGCCCTATACAAAATATGCTTCTATGTTAACTAACTGCGCGACGATCCATCATCGCTCTCGCCAAAGTACTTGCATCGACATATTCCAACTCTCCGCCGACTGGCACACCCCTAGCAATCCGAGAAACTTTAATACCTCTCACCTTCATCATCTCACCAATGTAATGGGCTGTTGCTTCCCCTTCACTGGTGAAATTCGTTGCCAAAACGACTTCTCTAACTGGCTCTTTACTTTGTTCCACTCGCTGAATCAATCGATCCAAATGAATTTCATTGGGGCCCAAACCATCTAAAGGTGAAAGGCGACCCATTAATACAAAATATAAACCCCGATACGTTAAAGTCTGCTCAACCATCAATTGATCTGCAGGCGTCTCAACAACACATAATATGCCAGCATCACGACGTTCATCTGAACATGTCTTGCATACATCATGCTCTGAAAAAGTATTGCACAAAGAGCAATGCTGAATCTGGTTCACAGCATCCAATAAGCTTTGACCTAGAACAGCTGCACCTTGCCTGTCATGCTGCAATAAATGAAAAGCCATTCTTTGAGCAGACTTAGGGCCCACCCCAGGCAAAGCTCTCAATGCTTGCACCATACGTTGCAATGCATCTTGAGCTTGATCGATAGGCGCCTGATCTGACATCTAAATATATTCTCTTAGAAAGGTAATTTAAAACCTGGTGGCATAGGCATACCTGCTGTTGCACCAGACATTTTTTGATTAGCCACTTCCTCAGCTTGCTTAAAAGCATCAGCATAGGCAGTCACCAATAGATCTTCGAGCGTTTCACGATCATCCATCACCGCATCTGAAATCTCAACACGCTTGACGACATGCTTACCTGTCATCGTGATCTTCACAGAACCTGCTGCAGCCTGACCAGTCACCTGTAATGACTCTAGCTCAGCCTGAGCGCGCTTCATGTTTTCTTGCATCTGCTGTGCTTGCTTCATCAAGCCAGCGATATTGCCTTTCATCATGTCAATTTCCTCAAATCATCAATTTATTGAATGGGGCGAATGCTACCAGGAACAACCGTTGCTCCAAATTCCGCTTGAATTGTTTTTACAAAGTCATCATTAGCAATCGATTGCTCTGCACCCTCTTGTTTTTCTTGCTTAATCTTTGCTTCGACTGCAGCAATTGATTGACTGGCTTTACCAGCCTCAACAAGAATCTTAACTTGTTGACCCAAGTAATTAGACAAGGCTTCTTGCAAGCGATTAACGCTCTCAGCACTCGCTAATTGAGGCATCCCCACAATCACAGTGGCACGAATCCCTGCAGGGGTTTCTTCCCATTTTTGTAACTCAGTTTGAAAAGCCAACTGCTGAACCAAACCACGCACTGGGATAGCCTTCATCCACGACTGCCAATCAGGGTCATCCAAATTAATTTGAATGGCTGGCTTAGCCGCAGGTGCTGGGGCAGGCTGAGGTGCCACTGGCGCAGTAGCTTGAGTTTTAGCGCTAATTCCTTGTGCTCCAACTGTAGCTGCTTTAGCAGCAGCTGGACCCGATCCCGTTGGCATTGAGCCCCCCCTCACAGCTCCAGCTGATTTTGGAGATCCTGAGCCATCACCTGGTTTAAAAGCCAACATTCTCAGCAAAGCCATCGTAAAGCCGGTTTGCTCATCAGGAGCCAAAGACAAATCAGGTCGACTTGTAATGGCGATTTGGTAATAGAGCTGAACTTCTTCTTTTCCAAAAAGACCTGCTAAACGTCTGACATCCCCCGCCTCTGGCCAGTCGTCCAAGACTGCAGAAGGAACTGTTTGAGCTAAAGCTATCTTTTGTAATAAAGATGCTAAATCTTGTAGAGCCAAAGAAAAAGAAAGACTCTTAATCGCCATTTCATCGGCAATTGAAACTAATGCTGCACCATCTTTTGCTTGTAAAGCATTAAGCACACCAATCAAATAAGTCTCATCTAGAGTACCTAACATCGCTCTGACAGCTGCTTCATTGACAGGACCTGCAGCATAAGCAATCGCTTGATCCGTCAAAGATAAAGCATCGCGCATCGATCCTTGAGCAGCTTTTGCCAAAATTCTGAGGGCTGGCATGTCGTAAGTCACCGATTCAGCCTCTAAAACCTTCTGCAAATGCTCAACAATTGAAGGAACTGGCATTTGTTTTAGATTGAACTGTAAGCAACGAGACAACACCGTCACAGGAATCTTTTGAGGATCGGTAGTGGCTAGAATAAATTTAATGTGAGGTGGTGGTTCCTCAAGCGTCTTGAGCATCGCATTAAATGCATGCCCGGTCAGCATGTGCACCTCGTCAATCATGTAGACCTTAAAGCGCGCACTACTTGGGGCATACATAGCTTTTTCGAGCAATTGAGCCATGTCATCCACACCACGATTGCTAGCAGCGTCCATCTCGATATAGTCAACATAGCGTCCGGCATCAATCTCAGTACATGCTGGGCATTTTCCACACGGTTGAGAAGTCATTTGCCCCTGACCATCAGCCCCAGTGCAATTTAGAGCCTTGGCTAAAATTCTTGAGATGGTGGTCTTACCCACACCTCGTGTACCAGTAAATAGCCAAGCATGGTGCAAGCGTTGCTGATCAAGGGCATGAGTTAATGCCTTGACCACATGTTCTTGGCCAACTAAGGTTGAAAAATCTCTAGGGCGCCACTTTCGGGCTAAAGCTAATGCAGTCATATTGTCATTCTACAAGTAGAAGGCAGTAGAATGTCAGAGGACGGGCCTCCTCGCATGGTGGCTTGGTAACCTGGTCAGGTCGGGAACGAAGCAGCCAAAGCCAAGTACTGCCAGTGCCGAGGGTCGGGCTCGTCCACCTCCTACTCCGGATTTTTGGAAGTTTTATAGACCTATCTAAAAAGGTCAAAATCTTCAATTTCACCCCAAAACCTCCAAAATATCCCCATTCGCACTTAATAAATAAGAAAGAATCGGTTTATCCGATCTTAATGCTTGGACGCAAGTCCGATAAGTCCCTAACTGATCACGATATTTGGACAACAAATCACCTCCCTCCTCTGGGATTGATAATTTGTAATCCAAAATAACGAGGTGCTCAGGCATTTCAACGAGACGATCAATTCTTAAAAGACGATCAGTGCTATCTGAAATATCTAACTCCTCCCAACTTTGAATAATTTCAGGATGGAAGAAGAAGTGCTGAGCGTGAGGCGACTGTAAAACTCTTAAAGCACAGACTCGAGCCTCATGCGCTAACTCGCTGGACAAGCCCAGCCAAGCCACCAACTGATCAGCGGATGGCATTTGATCTGGCGACTTGAGTGGCATACGCATAACATGCTCCATGACTGCATGGAAAGCAACACCTAAATCTATAACAAACTGTTGTTCAAAATTAAGATTGGGTGACTCCACATACCGATTCAATGGGGATTGCCCTTGCCAATCAATGACAAAGTCTTTGTATTGGGTTGAACTAGCCATCTTTGGAAGACCATTGGTAGTTATTGGATTTTCAGAAATTTCCGACACATCTATTTCAGGAATACCAGCTCTTAACAAACGCCCATACCAACTATTTTCAGAAACAGGACTCTTTCCTTTGGCAGCTGAGCCACTGATATAAATCGACTCTTTGGCTCGCGTTAAAGCAACATAAAGTAGGTTCCAGTTTTCAATTTGAGAAATGCGATCTTCCTCTTCTCGCAAATGTTGCCTTGCAAGATCCTTAGGTTTGCCTGAAAAGAACGGTGACATATGATTGGGCGCATCGTCCTCAGGACGCCAATTCATGAGCACCCCGACATGATCCTGATTAGAGCGAGCGCTATTAGCATTCATCAAAATCACAAAACGTGCCTCCAAACCCTTGGCAGCATGAATCGTCAAGATACGAACGCGTTGCGAATTTAAGTCGAGCTGATCATCCGACTCATCATCACTACTAGACTCGCCTTCGTCAGGACTTTCTTCTTCAGCGCCACGCTTGATTTTCTTTAACTCACTGATAAAACGAGTCAGGCTTGGATAACGACCGCCATCCAAATCTAAAGCCAAACTTAAAAATGCATCCAGATTCGATAAAACCTGCTCGCTTTGCAACACTGGAGAAGCTTCAACATAACGACGACGTAAATGAGCATTGGCATAAATATGATCCAAGAGATCATGAACCGGCAAACGCTGCGCCATTTCAGACCACGTTCTAATTTGCTTCACCACTTCATACCAAGAGGAGTTCTCTTGATTCATCACCTGCCAAAGCGAACTTTTTGAATTAGATTTCTTTTGCTGAACTAATCCCATTAAATCCTGATCGCTCAAGCTATAGATAGGTGAACGCAAGACGTGCGCCAACGATAAATCATCCAATGGGTTAACCAGAACTGATAAAAGTGCGATGAGGTCTTCTGCTTCTAAGGTTTTTAATAAACCACCCTGCCGTGGACTATCACAGGGAATCCCTAGCTCTCTAAATGCTCGTTCAATTTGCGGCAAAGGGGTTCTTGAACGCAAGAGAATTAAAAATTCACTCCAAGCAACTTGCTTCTCACTCTTCATCTGAAGTATTAGCTTACCAACCTGCAGTGCCTCTTGATAACTCTGCACATACTTAGCCTCTTTATTGATATCCACATAAGGTAGATCTAAAGCATGTCGACCACTTAATTTTGCAATCTCAGGATACGGAGTTAAAGGCAAACGCAGAACTTCGCCATGGCCATATTCATTTTTAGCTAGAGGATTTCTTGATTGCGTTTTGAATGGGTAGGTCTCTGGCAAGTCATCCAAACTAAAGGTTTGGTTCACTGCTTGCAATACAGCGGGACTGTTGCGCCTTGTTTCATTGAATGGATGAATGACAGCACCGTATTCTTTATGAAGGTACTGCTTGGCTTGCTCAAATAAACGTACGTCTGCTCTCCTAAATCGATAAATGGACTGTTTAGGATCCCCCACCAAAAATACTGTTGGCTTGGATTCATCTTGACCATAAGCATTTAACCAAGAAAGCAAAATTTGCCACTGAATCGGATTGGTATCTTGGAATTCATCGACTAACAAATGCTTATAACGCGCATCTAAACGTGCTTGCAAATACGAAGCCGTGTGAGATGACAACATCAATTGAGCTGTGTATGCCTCTAAATCAGAAAAATCTTGAACACGCAACGACTCTTTTTTGGCTTGGTAATGTCTCAAAATATCAGACCCCACCAAAACCCAAGCCTGATGAATTCGATGTGCACGATGATCTGCACGCCAGTGAAAATGCCCCAACAAAGTTTGAGCCCAATGCAAACGAGATTGATCAATTTGTATTTCAATTTCTTCCGGATTAGGCAATTTCTTTAAAGATTTCTTTAACTCTCCAGATGCTGTTAAGTTTTTTAAAAGCTCATACTCTCCGGTTAAAAATGCTGGTCTTAACGCATCAGCAACTTCATCTAAAGAAGCTTGGCGACTATGCAAACTAAGCGCATCTTTAACAAAGTCAGCATTATTTTTATCTTTAACACCACCATTCTTCCAGTGATCACCTAAAGACATCAAATTGCCTAAAGATTCAGAAGAATCCAAAGCAGTCTTTAGAGGGCTTTCAATATCTAATAGATGGGATAAATCAAGAATGGCTCGATTAATATCAAGACCCTGCTCTCGATAACTAGTGGCATACCTCATCCACTCAGATTTAGCCGTTAGAAATCCTTTGCGACCAATTAAAAGTTCATTTGCATTATTAGCACCCAACTCTCGGACCAACAACTCATAAGCTTCGCGTAGATGTTTATTTTCAGGTTGAGGTAAAGATGTCCACCAATCCTCAAGACAATCGTCTTGCAAACGCTTAAAGTCATCTCGCAAGGTCAAGCCCTGAGGAACGCCACAACCCAGTGGTGCCGCTCCCAATAACCTGGCAAACCAACCATGAAATGTATCAATGGTCAGCCCGCGTGGATTAGAAAGAACTTTTTCAAACAAGGCTCTTGCTTCTGGCACAGCCGCTTTTGCCTCACTCTCAGTCATTCCTCGAATGATTAATTCTTGAATCAAGTCTTTTTCGTCACATTTTGAGAAATGTAAGAGCACTTCATCTAAACGCCCACGCATCTCTTGTGCAGCTTTACGCGTAAATGTAATCGCAAGAATTTCATGCGGCTGCGCCCCTGCCAACAGAAGACGAACCAATCTAGAAACTAACAACCAAGTCTTACCGCTACCAGCACAAGCCTCAATCACAATGGATTGATGTGGGTGACAAGCGTCAAATGTTAACTGTTGACTCATGACCACATACCTTTACGACATAAACCTCTAACTCGGCAATATTGGCAAACACTGTCTGGAGCACTGGCTTTAAGAACATCACCACTCCAGACACGATCAATATCAGCTCTCATTTGAGATGGGAGTGATTCGATGGACTCATCCAAGTTATCAATGCTTAATTCAACTTGAGACTCCTTAATCGATACCCAAGAGACTTCGTGAACCTTTGCGCCAGCGACAAGAGAACTTCCTTGGATAGCATTGGCGTAAATTAATAACTGAGGATCATCCTCAATATTCTTTTGCTTTAATTTGATGGAAGCTTCACTAGAGTATTTGTAATCAATGACCGATGCACCCAACACTGGATGTACATCGATCCTATCCACATTGCCAGAC
>SSFP01000029.1 GCA_008015455.1 Polynucleobacter sp.
CTAAAAATCCTGCGGAGTGGGATTCGGAAGGGCTATGGGCTTCATTAAATCAATGGCAGACTGATTGGAAGAATAAAAAAATTCTTTTTGTTAAGGGCTCTGGCGGTCGCGAGTGGTTAGGGGAGCAATTTTTACTTCAAGGTGCCCAAATTTATGCTGTTTGCACCTATCGACGTTTACCTTTGCCAGGCAGTGCGCCTGCCTGGCAAGCATTCAAACAATTAAGTCCCCAAGAAACCGCTTGTGTGATGACTTCATCAGAGGCTTTGCAGCATTTTGCTCAAACACTGCATCAAGATTCGACTTTTTCATCTGATTGGTTTAATTTAGCCACCATGATTTGTTCTCATCCGCGAATCGCGCAAGCAGCTCATGAATCTGGATTTAAACAAGTAGAATTATGTGAAGCGGGTGATGAGAATATTGTTCGAGCCAGTCAAGTCTGGTTGGCTAAACATCAGTGAAAATTTAATCATGTCTGAATCAAAGGAACCACAATTGACGGAATCTAAAAAAGCCAAATCTGAAGCTCTGAGTCAGGGGTTGTGGAAAGCATTATGGATAGCCATCGCTGTTTGCATCCTTTGGTTAGCAATTGAAGGCGGATTTCGTTTATATCACCGCCCAGCAGCCCTTGATGCTCGTGTGAGCGAATTAGAGGGAAAGATAGCGACAGTGCAAGCTCAAGAGGCGCAACTCGAGGCTTCATTAAAAGGTAGTCTTGAAGCTGAAAAAACTTTAGCTCCAGTGGCAAGTCGTATTCATGACATGATTAGTCAAGTTAATTCCTTACCGATGACAGCTTTGCCAGTGGCTCAGCAGTCAGCACCTGTATCTGATCAAGCAACTGAATCTTGGACTAAGCGATTCTTTAAGCAGATTCAATCGCTAGGAGATAAATTGGTTCGTGTGCAAGTCGTGGGTGATGTAAAAGATGTCGCTTTGACGCCAGCTGCACAGGATTTGATTCGCCAACAACTGAGATTGCATTTGGTCAGTGCTCGCATGGCCTGGCTTTCTAATATGCCCCATGTCTGCAAAGATGATCTTGCTCAAGCGCAAGCATTATTAGCTAAGCACTTCCAGGCTCAAGCTTCATCGGTTGTTTCCATGCAGAAGAATTTGACAGATTTACAAGCAGAGATTGTCAAAGCCGGCAACGTGAAAAAGGGCTCATAAGTATGCGTGGCGCACTTTGGTTGGCTTTTCTATTTGCGGTTGCTGTTGTTTTAGCTTTGTTTGCTAGCAGCAATGGTGGGCATATCACGATTTATTTCCCGCCATATCGCTTAGATACGAGTCTTAACTTCTTTATTGCGGCAGTTCTTGGAGTCTTCCTTGTGACCTTGTTCGCATGGCGAACTTTTGCTGCCATTTTAGATTTGCCTAAGCAGGCTGCAGCCTATCGACGTAAACAGCGCGAGGCTCGCGCTATTGGATTTTTATCTGAGGCGATTGAGGATATTTTTGCTGGACGTTTTTCTAAAGCATTGAAGGCTGCTGAGGCAGCTTCCGCTAATGCAGCGATGTCTGAAACGGCGGCTTTATTGGCGGCGAGATCGGCGCATCGATTGAATCGATGGGATCTTAGAGATCAGTGGTTATCTAAAATCCAATCCCCAGAAAAAAGGCAGGCTCGCTTGGTAGCCACTGCTGATATGCAGATGGACTCCAATGATGCTCAGGGAGCGTTAGCAACCATTGAACAGTTGCAAAAGGGCGGGGCTCGTCAATTATTTGTTCAAAGAATTGCTTTGAAAGCGCATCAGCAGTTAAAGAATTGGGAAGAGGTGTTGCGCTTAAGTCATATCTTGGCTAAGCGTGAAGCTTTGCATCCGGTAGTTGCGCAAAAAACTATCCAAGAAGCCATTGGTAAATTGGTTCAAGAAAAATCCGCTGATCACGAAGCACTTTTAAGAATCTGGAAAACCTTGCCGGCAGAGAGTCGTAAAGCATCCAGAATTGCTCAGGTGATGGCTAAGGGTTTATTAGCTGTTGGGCAGTTCGAGGTTGCTAAGCAGTTACTTGAAGAGTCTTTGGATGCTCAATGGGATGAGGCTTTGTTAGAACTTTATCCAAGTTGCATTGCCCCGGGGGCTTCTCAATTAGCTTTAGCTCAAAAGCTTGAAGGGTGGATGACTAAGTATCTTGGAGAGCCAGCACTTTCTTTAGCTTTGGCAAGAGTTTGTTTGGCTCAACAACTTTGGGGTAAGGCTAAGTCCAGCTTGCAAAGTGTGATTCGTGACCCTAAAGCAAAACCTGCGATGAAGGCTGCAGCCCATATGACCATGGCGCAACTACATGAGTCATTAAATGAGCCTGCTGAGGCAGCAGAGCAATACAAGCTAGCGGCGAAGGTTTACAGCACACTCTGAACGAAGTCATCAGGTTTTAATTATTTACTGAGCTTGCGAATAATTTTCTCGATTCGAGAGCCGTATGGAGGGTGTGCAAGATTGGTTCCAGTCCAGCGCCCTAGACCCAAGAAACTCTTCACCTCAAGAACTGATTTTTGGTGGCTAAGCGTATCGAATCCAGCTTTACCGTGATACGATCCCATTCCGCTGGCGCCAATGCCTCCAAAAGGTAGATCTTCAACAGCGGCTTGCAAGAGTGTATCGTTGATGCAAACTCCGCCGCTATGAGTTCTAGCTAGAATTTCTTGAATCGTTTTTTTATCTTTGCCAAACCAGTAGAGAGCTAATGGTCGATCTTTACTATTGATGTATTCAATAGCATCTTCAGTTGAATCAATGCTGATGATGGGAAGAATGGGGCCAAATATTTCTTCTTTCATCACCAAGGCATCATCGGGTACTTGATGCAGCATCACAGGTGAAAATGCCTTGGATGTTTGGTTGGTCAGCAATGGTGTGGCTTGCGCACCTTTGCTAATCGCATCATTAACTAGCGTCATCCAGCGCACTGTTTGTGATTGATCGATGGGGTTGGTGAGCTCTTCATCGTTAGCAAACATCTCGCTAGCAGCTGCTTGTAGTTCTTTTTGTAGAGCAGGGACCAAAGCGTGGTTAATCAAGATGTAATCAGGCGCGATACAGGTTTGACCACTGTTGAGTAATTTGCCATAAATGATTTTTTTGGCAGCTTCTTTGAGTGAGGCGTCTGTATGAATAATCGCAGGAGACTTGCCACCTAGCTCTAATGTGAGGGGAGTTAGTTGATCTGCTGCAGCTTTCATCACTTTTTTACCGGTTGCGCTTGAGCCAGTAAAAAATAAGTGATCAAAAGGAAGTGATGCAAAATCTTGAGCCAAGGTGGCATCGCCATTAGTCACTGAAAATTCTAGAGGATGAAAGTATTCAGAAATAATGGTGGCTAAATAACCTGATGTTCTTGCAGAGCGCTCAGAAGGTTTTAACCAAACACGATTGCCTGCTGCAATTGCTGCTATGGCGGGAACTAATGCTAACTGGATAGGGTAGTTCCATGGGCTCATGATGCCTACTACACCTTTAGCTTGGGGCTTGATCCAAGCTTTTGAGGAGCTTAAGTGTGAGGGTACATCTACCTGATTTGATTTCATCCAAGACTTGAGATGTTTGATCGTGTACTTGGCTGCTTGGCGAACAGTATTCAGTTCAATTAAGCGTGTTTCAACCGTGTGGCGAACACCAAAGTCTGCTGAAACTACCTTACAAAGATTCTCTTCATACTTATTGATCATTTGCACAATTCTCTGAATGCGCTCTTTTCTGACCTCAAAACTAGGCTCAGGATCATGTATATAAGCTTTTTTAAGCTCTTCGAGATGGAGTTGTAGGTGAACTGAATTCATGTTGGAAATTATCTCAGATTTAACTGATGGATAAAGCGATGGCTGTGCAGAAATAGGGCGAAAGTATTAGCATTCCAAATATGACAAATCATCGTGAGCAAAATTTCACCCAAACACCATCCGCCGAATCAACGGGATCTACTACGGCAACCCTTGGTGGCGGCTGTTTTTGGTGTCTAGAAGCGATTTATCAACAAGTGAAGGGTGTCATAAGCGTTGAGTCTGGCTATGCTGGAGGTCATACGCCTAAGCCTGATTACGAGTCTGTATGTTCTGGCCAAACAGGGCATGCGGAGGTGGTGAGGATTCATTTTGATCCGGCGATGATTTCTTATGAGCAATTGCTAGAAATCTTCTTTGCCATTCACGATCCCACTACTCTAAATCGTCAGGGGCATGATGTCGGTACTCAATATCGATCTGTAATTTATTTTCACAATGTTGAGCAAGAAGCCCAGGCAAAGCATGTCATGGAGCGCTTGAATGCTCCTGAGTTCTTCGATGGTCAAATAGTGACGGAATTAAGTCCTTTGCCTGAATACTTTAAGGCTGAAGAATATCACCAAAACTACTTCAATCAACATCCGTATCAGGGATATTGTGCTTTTGTGATTAGTCCTAAGTTATCGAAATTCAGAAAGCAATTTGCCAGCCTATTAGGGGGCTAAGCGCTGGATTTTCCATTGACCATTTTCAAGAACATATTGAATGCGGTCGTGAAGGCGTGAAGGGCGACCTTGCCAAAACTCAAGGACTTCGTGCTTCACTCTAAATCCTCCCCAGTGAGGAGGTCTTGGTGGGTTTAAAGCAAACTTAAGAGCGAACTCCGCTGCCTTAGTTACCAGTTGAGTGCGACTTGTAATCACCTGGCTCTGCGGGGAAGCCCAAGCACCAATTCTGGAATCTAAAGGTCTTGAATGAAAGTACGCGTCACTTTCTTCTGCGGATAGTTTAGAAACGCTACCTTCAATGCGGATTTGTCGCTCTAATTCGGGCCAAAAGAACAGAAGGGCAGCATGTGGGTTGGCAGTTAATGCCTGACCTTTACGGCTCTCATAATTGGTAAAGAAAACAAAACCATCGTGAGTCACTTCTTTGATAAGCACCACACGTGCGCTCGGTTTGCCATTGGCGTCGACTGATGCAACCGTCATTGCATTGGGTTCAGGTAACTCAGCATGTTGAGCTTGATCAAACCAAATGTGGAACTGATCGATCGGGTTGGCTTTGACATCCTCCTCAGAGAGGCTGCCTTTCATATACGATTTTCTGAGGTCTGCTAATTTGCTCATATCCTCAGTATATATAGTCTGAAACAGCTTGGGGATAGATGGTGGAGTATTTATAGCTTAACCACGTTTTTCTTATATAGTCTTGCCTATGGATGTGAATCAAAATCGACGTTTTGCTGGCGTAGCGCGTCTCTATGGAGAAGAAGGCTTAAAAGCCTTTGAGGGCGCTCATGTTTTAGTGGCTGGCCTAGGTGGCGTAGGTTCATGGGCAGCAGAAGCTCTAGCTCGTAGCGCTGTGGGTGAATTGACCTTGGTGGATTTTGATCATATCGCTCCCAGCAATGTGAATCGTCAATTGCATGCTTTAGAAGGAAGTTTTGGTCAGGCAAAAGTCAATGCCATGGCTGAACGTTTACAGTTAATTAATCCTCAAATCAAAATTAACATCATTGACGATTTTTTAACGCCTGATAATTTGCAGGAACATCTTTCTACTCATCAAAGCAATCCCTTGTTTGTGGTTTTGGATGCGACGGATGATGTCAAAATGAAAATCGCATTAGCGGCTTATTGCAAGAAGCAAGTGCCCTTAGTCATTTGTGGTGGAGCTGGGGGTAAGTTAGACCCTAGTCGTATTACGGTTGATGATCTTGCTAAAACAACTCAAGACCCCTTGTTATCTAAGATACGTTACACCCTACGTAAGACCTATGGGTGGTCTACAGATCCTAAAAAGAAAATGGGATTGGCGGCTATTTATTCAGATGAACCAAGGCAAGGTGTTGCAACTGGTGGGTTAGCTTGTTCAGGGTACGGCTCTGGAGTAACCGTTACTGCAACATTCGGTTTTGTGGCTGCAGCTGAAACTCTAAAAATACTCAAGCAACGCTATCTCAAAGCAAGTGCCTGAACAAGCAAAGAGCACTGTTTAGTTAGGCTTGCACTCTACTGCTGATGTGGGCAAGTGCTTCGTCCACTTGGTCGACCAAAATCAAACAAATGTCACCAGCTTGTACTTGCTCAAGCGCTTTATCAATTGCCAAGAACTCGCCGTGGAATTCTTCCACTTTTTTTACTTGTTTGGATGCGCTAAGACCGTCACGCATGATGGCAATCACTTCACCATCTGCACGACCACGTTGGCATTGATCTTCATAAAGAATGACATGATCAAAAGACTGGCCCAAAATTTCAGTCTGGCGGCGTAAGTCCTCATCGCGACGATCTCCTGCTCCACTGATAACTACCATTCTTTGTTTAGCGGGCATGCTGCAAATAGTTTCTGATAAAGCCAAAATAGCATCTGGGTTATGACCATAGTCCGCAATGATTGTTGCCCCTTTGTGCTTAAATAAATTAAAGCGACCAGGGACCGTGTTGGCATCACTCACAAAAGATGCCAAACCTTCAGCTATCGTGTTCCAAGGAATATTCAGTGCCCAAGCAGCACCAACCACACCTAATACGTTTTCTACTTGGAAGCCAATGGTGCCATCTGCAGTCATGGGTACTTCTTTAAGATCAATGTGGAATTCTTTTTTACCTTCGGCAGCCACCACTTTATTGTTTTCAACAAAGATCACTCGTTGACCCTGAGCGCGATGCTTAGCCATGATGGGGTGATGAATATCTTTAGCAAAGAAGGTCACTTTTCCAGGGCAGCTCTTAGCCATTTTGGCGACGTTGGGGTCAGCAGTATTGAGGACCGCCATGCCACTTGGATCAACATTTTGAACAATCACGCGTTTAACAGCCGCTAATTCAGCGGTTGTATTGATGTAGTTCATGCCTAGGTGGTCGCCTTCACCAATATTCGTCACAATGGCGACTTGGCAACGATCAAAGCCTAGACCTTCTCTTAAGATGCCGCCGCGAGCAGTTTCTAAAACTGCCGCATCCACATCGGGATGCATTAATACATTACGAGCACTCTTAGGGCCACTGCAATCACCCGTATCAATTCTTCTACCATTAACAAAAACACCATCAGTGCCTGTATGACCAACTCTTAAACCTTGTTGTTCAAACAGGTGGCTCATGAGTTTGACGGTCGTAGTCTTGCCGTTAGTGCCGCTAACAGCCACTACTGGAATACGACCATTGTCATTTTTGCCAAACATCGTTGAGATGATCGCTTCACCCACAGGGCGACCTTTGCCGTAGGATGGATGTAAATGCATCCGTAATCCTGGAGCAGCATTCACTTCTACAATGCCACCACCTTGCTCTTCAAGAGGGCGGTAAACGTTATCGCAAACTACATCCACACCACAAATATCTAAACCTACCATTTGAGCGGCTGCAATCGCTGAGGCGGCTAAGTCTGGATGAACGTCATCCGTCACGTCTGTGGCGGTGCCTCCTGTACTTAGGTTGGCGTTATTTCTAAGAGTAACGCGCAAGCCCTTGGGTGGAACAGAGTCAGGTGTCAGTTGTTGATTTTTAAGTGTTGCAATTGCAATATCATCAATTCTGATTTTGCTCAGAGACGTGGCGTGACCATCTCCGCGATTAGGATCTTTATTAACTTCATCGACTAGTTCGCGCACAGTGTGTTTGTTGTCGCCAATCACATAAGGCGGTTCACGTCGGGCAGCCGCAATCAATTGATTACCAATGACTAATAAACGATGGTCATGACCCGGCATATAGCGCTCAACAATCACCTCAGAGGAAATTCTGGAGGCTGCATTGAAAGCTACATCAATTTGTTCGCGAGTGTTGATATTGACCGCAACACCTTTACCTTGGTTACCATCTCTAGGTTTGATCGCAACGGGCGCATTAATTTTTAAGAAAGCTTCCCAAGCTTCATCAGCAGTTGTGACAATGCTTCCCAAGGGAACAGGAACGCCTGCAGCATGAAGAAGGCTCTTAGTGAGTTCTTTATCTTGAGCAATGGATTCAGCAATGGCGCTAGTGCAGCTGGTTTCAGCAGCTTGGATGCGGCGTTGCTTGCTGCCCCAGCCCAATTGCACCATGCTGCCCTCAGTGAGGCGGCGATAAGGGATGCTTCTTGCAATAGCAGCATCAACAATAGAGCCTGTACTTGGTCCCAAACGAATATCTTCGTCTAATTCTCTAAGTTGTTGGAGATATTCTTCAACGTGTGAGCCATTGTCAATTAAAGCAGAACGACAAAGCTTCATTGCTAAATCAAGTGCTAAGCGACCGACTTTTTCTTCCGTATATTCAACCACCACAATGTAAACACCATCATCAGGTGTTGGTATGGTGCGACTAAAGGTAATAGGGCAACCAGCTTGAGCTTGAAGATCTCTGCAGCAAACTTCTAGTGCATGGGCTAATGAGACTGTTTCATTTTGACCGTAGGGTCTTAGTGGCCCTAGTTTAGGAAATCTAGCTCTTAATCTTGTTTCAAAGCCAAAAATATTGGTAATGATTTTCTCGTTCTCTTCGCATTTCACTAAAGCTTCAAGAGCGGTGTGTCGGCCCCATAAATTAGGACCTCTTAGTGCGCGGATTCGAGTTAATTCCATGTGTAGGCTAATTGAAGGTTTGAAGACCCGCGACAATAATGTCTTTAGGCGTATTGAGTGCCCAAACAGCGCCAACTGAGGCTAGTACGTTCTCAAGCGTATTAGCTTTGCTGCTCGATTGGATGAGTGGCACGCTAGAAAGATTGATGAGATTTTGTCGATCCTGTCCTTGCGCTAAAACAATTTGATTGTTTTCTGTAAATAGAGCGCGGCCACCTTTTGATAGATGTTCTTGCGTTGTCTGGTTAAGACCGTAGCGGCTAAAGAAGATCACTTCACCATCTGAAAGTTCAGCCATTTTTGCAACAGCCTCGTCATCTGCATTAAGGACGGCTGCACCATTTGGTAACACCACATCGACTTGTGTGCGCATGACATTGAATATTTGCTCTGGTTCTGTGATCGAGCACTCAGGGGCTGTATCTTCAATATCAAGGTTTGTCACAATTCCCACGCTACAGCGGTCATAAGCTAGACCTTCATTGAGTATGGTGTGATTGTCATTTTCGATAACGGCTGCTTCCACTTGGCGATTGAGTAACAGACGGTTCGCGCTTGTCCAGTTAGCACAGTTGCCAGATGTTTGAAGGCGTTGATTAAAGTAAGCTCCTTTGCTGCAAGCAAGGCCCACTTTGATGCCGGTGAGTTGTAAAAGATGAGTTGTTAATTGCGCCACCATTGTTTTGCCACGTGAGCCTGCAATACCAACGACTGGAATACGTCCATTGGCATTATCTGGGAACAAATGTTCCACAATTGCAGCGCCAACCGGTTGAGGTTCGCCAACCGCTGGTTTTAAATGCATGATGAGACCAGGTCCAGCATTCACTTCAACAATGGCGCCACCTTGCTCTTCGAGTGGTTTAGAAATATCTTCTGCGACCAAGTCAATACCAGCGATATCTAAACCAATGACACGAGCAGCAAGTGCTGCTTGCGCAGCCACTTCAGGGTGAACAAGATGAGTGACTTCAAAAGCCATATTGCCAGAACCTTGAACGAGGACTTTATGACCCTTCGCTGGAATAGAGTCCAGCGTGAGATTTTGGCGTTGCAGTTCAAGCTCTAGTTTGGTGTCAAATAAAACAGGGCTTAGAGGCAATATTTCTGCATCTCCGCGTCTTGGGTCTGTATTGATTTCTTCTTCAATCAATTGGCGAATAGTTCTAACATCATCACCCTCAGCCCAGGCAGATTCACCTTTAGCTGCGGCTACTACTTTCTTGCCAACCACTAAAAGGCGGTGTTCATTACCTCGAATGAAGCGCTCGACCATGACGCCATTACCTTCATTGAGGGCATCTTCATAGGCTTTCTCAATTTCAGCTTGCGTGCTGAGGTTAGTGAAAACGCCTCTGGCATGATTGCCGTCATAGGGTTTAACAACGACTGGTAAGCCAATGTCTTGGGCTGCTTCCCAGGCATCGCTAGGGCTTTCAACCATGCGACCTTCAGGAACTGGAACACCACAAGAGGCTAAAAGAGATTTTGTTAAATCTTTATCTTTTGAGATGCCTTCAGCAATTGCACTTGTTAGTTCAGTTTCAGCTGTCCAAATTCTTCTTTGTTGATTGCCGTAACCTAGTTGAACCAAATTACCTTCGGATAAACGTGTAGCAGGAATCTTTCTTTCTCGAGCCGCATCAACAATACAGCCCGTACTTGGACCTAAGTACAGGCTGTCGACTAAATCTTCAATTTCTTTAATGGCGGCAGGAACATCAAATGTTCGATTCTCAATCGCTGCCATGACAAGATCGCGAGCATGGTAAAGAGCGGTTTTGGTGATTTGTTCATGCCAGGCACGAACCACCACCTTATAGACGCCACGCTTATTGGTTTCACGAGCCTTACCAAAACCGCCTGGCATTCCCGCTAAATTTTGTAGTTCAAGAGTCACATGCTCAAGAATGTGAGCAGGCCAGGTGCCTTCTTCCAAGCGTTTGATGAACCCACCGCGTTCACCATAGCTACAACGATGCTCAATCAGACTTGGGAGCCAAGCGCATAAGCGCTCATTAAAACCAGGGATCGTATTGGAAGGGCAGTCTTCTAGGTCGCCAATATCAACCCAAGCTTCTAAAACTGGGCGATAGGTCCACATGCTAGGTCCTTTTAAGACCTTGATATCAATGATTTCTATTGTTTTTTTGCTCATGTGGGGCGAAAGTGCCAAAAATGCCTAATTGTACGTTGTCGTTTAACGCTTGGGGAGTCTTTTGGTTGACAAAAAAAGGTAAATATTTTGTTTGGTAAATTTGAGATAATTGCGGACTTATAGAAAAATAAAAGTAAGTTGCCCTTGACCTCTACCGATAACAGCCCTTTGAGTCGCCTGCCTAGCTTTTGGCAGGGTGCTTTGCCTTCGATCTTAAGGCAAGACGAGCGTTTGGTGGCTTTCCTGGAAATAGATTTAGACCCTGATTTGCAGTTCTCCAAGGGTTTAATTTGTCTTAGCAATCAAGGTTTGTTCGCTTATAAAAATCAGAATCAATTGTCGCCTACCGACCCACTGGCTTGGGATCGTTGGTCTTTTGCTTCAGATTTGAATTTATGTTTACATGATCATGCGGGGGTTGCCTCACTTGAGCTAATCAATCCATCTGGGCGCTTAGCCCAGTGGCGATTTACTTTGGCTTGTAATCCTGCCGCTAATCGCTTAATGCAGCAGTACAACTCTGAGAAAGACTTATTCCTAGGTCTTTCATCAACGAGTGTGGAAACTCAGCCTTTGTGTCCGACATGTTGGGTGCCATTACCGCCAGATCAAGATGAATGTCCAGCTTGTGTTTCTGAGAATTTAACGGCGCCTTCTACTTGGACTTTATTTCGTTTATGGCGTTTTGCTAAACCTTATAAAGGGCAGTTATTTGCAGGTTTTGCGCTGACCTTAGCATCCACTGCGGCAACACTGGTGCCACCTTATTTAACAATGCCTTTGATGGACGATATTTTGTTGCCCTATCAAAGTGGTCAACCAATTAATTATTCCCTCACTGTTTTCTATTTGAGCGCCTTGTTTGGCGCTGCTTTATTAGCCTGGGCTTTAGGTTGGGCTAAAACTTATATTTTGGCTTTGGTGAGTGAGCGCATTGGTGCTGATTTGAGGACTAGCACCTACGAACATTTAATGAAGTTATCGCTAGAGTACTTTGGAGGTAAACGAACCGGCGATTTGATGGCAAGGATCGGGTCTGAGTCAGATCGTATTTGTTTATTTTTGTCTCTTCATCTTTTAGATTTTGCAACCGATGTATTGATGATCTTAATGACTGCGGTCATTTTGGTATCAATTGATCCATGGTTAGCTTTGGTTACGCTGACACCTTTGCCATTTATTGGTTGGGCGATTCATGTGGTGAGAGATAAGTTGCGCTTCGGTTTTGAAAAGATTGACCGTATTTGGTCTGAAGTAACGAGCGTCTTGGCAGATACTATTCCAGGTGTTCGTGTTGTGAAGGCATTTGCTCAAGAAGAGCACGAGACGGATAGATTTCGTGTTGCCAATCAGCACAACTTAGCTGTGAATGATCGTGTCAACCGTGTTTGGGCTTTGTTTTCACCAACGATTACTTTGTTGACTGAAGTAGGTTTATTGGTGGTGTGGGCTTTTGGTATTTGGCAAATCTCTCGAGATGCCATTACGGTTGGTATGTTGACTGCTTGTTTAGCCTATATCGGACGCTTTTATACAAGACTCGACTCAATGAGTCGTATCGTTGCATTTACTCAACAGGCAGCAACTGCATCAAAAAGAATTTTTGATATTTTGGATCATGTGTCGAGCGTTCCTGAGCCTGTTAATCCAATTAAGCTTGATCGAGTTGAAGGGCGCATTGATTTGCAAAATGTCGGCTTTAGATATGGCAATCGTGCGGTCACAAAAGGTATTAACTTGCAGATTGCTCCTGGTGAGATGATTGGTTTAGTGGGGCACAGCGGATCAGGCAAGAGTACTTTGGTGAATTTAATTTGCCGTTTCTATGATGCCGCAGAAGGTACGATTAAATTGGATGGGGTGGATATCCGTTCAATTGCAGTAGCTGATTATCGTCGCCACATTGGTCTTGTATTACAAGAGCCATTCTTGTTCTTTGGCACGATTGCTGAGAATATCGCTTATGGAAAGCCGGATGCTACTCGCGAAGAGATTATTGCTGCAGCGCGTGCAGCGCATGCGCATGAATTCATCCTTCGTTTGCCGCATGGCTATGACTCTCTCGTTGGGGAACGTGGTCAGTCTTTATCGGGTGGTGAGCGTCAGCGTATTTCTATTGCTAGAGCGTTACTCATTGATCCTCAAATTTTGATTTTGGATGAAGCTACTTCATCAGTCGATAGCACCACTGAAAAAGAAATTCAAAAGGCTTTGGATAATTTGGTCAAGGGTCGGACAACGATTGCTATCGCACATCGTTTATCTACTTTGCGTAAAGCTGATCGCCTGGTAGTTCTTGATAAAGGTCAGGTCGTTGAAGAAGGCAGTCACGAGCAACTCATGAATTTGCAGGGTGTCTATCGTCGCATGTATGACACACAAGCAAGGCAAGCCATGGATGCTGTTGATGCTGAATTAGGAGTTCATCATGACTAATTCAGTTTTGAATTTCATCTTATTGCGCAACTCTTTTGGACAGCTTTGCCTGCAAGATCAAAACGGACAGTTGCACGAGCAGGTTGTACCTGTTAAAGCTTTTCCGATTAGTCATCCCCAAGAGTCGATTGCCATCGTTGATAGAGATGGTCATGAGCTCGTCTGGCTGGATACCTTGAGTCAAACGAGTTCTGCTAATCAGGAATTGATTGAATCAGAGTTGGCAAGTCGAGAATTTATGCCTATTCTGACAAAGATTCTGAATGTATCGACTTTTGTCACACCGAGTACCTGGCAGGTTGAGACTAATCGAGGGGCTACAGAATTCATCTTAAGAGGTGAAGAAAATATTCGCCGAATTAATAAAGCCATGTATCTGATTGCGGATACCCATGGCGTTCAGTATTTGATTGAAGATATTCAGGCGCTAGACAAACATAGTCGTCGATTATTAGATCGTTTCTTATAGGATCCATCATGAGCGAGTATCGACAGTCCCTATCTTTTGTAACTCGCGGCATTCAGTTAGTTTTGCCATCTTCTCAACAAAGAGATTTGGCTAAAGCTCAAATGATGGCATTTATCGCATCTCATGGATTAGAAGATGCAGTAGAAGTTGAGGATTCTGAGAGTTCGCCATCTTTCGTTACTTCATTCAAATTAAAAGAAGTTTGGCGTCAAAAGTGGGCGCCAGAGTGGGATACCACTCGGCTCTATGAAACCTTATCTTTAGGTGGCTATCAAGTAAAGAATGATTTAGATAGGGAAATTATTGTCTCCATGTTGTTGGCGACTATTCCTTTCGAATTTCCCAGTTATGACGAGTTTTATTCAGCAGTACAGATTAGGCACCATGTGGTTCTGGCTGGTCACCTCGCTGCGCTAAATTTTGATACCGATGCGGCAGAGCGCCCTGAAGAGTATTGGCACTATGATGAGGAGGCAGGTTTTCTTCTCAACCACAATCAGTCAATCATTCAAGCTTTGATTAAAGCCACTCAACCTGAAGATCTAGAGCATGCATACTCATTTTCTTGTTACCGAGCAACTGAATATGTCATCTTATTAAGCATCGCTCAGGAATTGCAAAAAGTTAATCCACCTCTTTTAAAGCGTCTCGAAGAGCGCTCTGAATCAAGAGCTATTCGTTCAGGAGAGTTTCATGAAATTTTCCTAAAAGAATACGGTTCTATTGAAGAGCCTTTCCCGATGAAGTATTACGTGCCTGGAGATCGCGTGTGGTTTAGAAATCCAGATAGTCGCTCTTCAGATATTTCTGGATATGAAGGTTCTTGGGTCATTTATTTGGGGCATAACTTATTTACCAATTTCTGGAAGCGCGATCAACCTTTTACTTTGGAAACTAAGTGTGTCGAGGTCTATCACTGGAAAGATGGAGCCTATCTAGACCAGTCTGGTGAATTGCAGATGGATGAGTCAATTGTGGAGTCCTGTGTTGCAAAATCATTAGCTCATCCCGAGGTATTTAAAAATATCCTTGAACGCATGATGCGTTACAGAGATCCTAAAGGGGTTTATGAGCAAGGTGGTTGTATCGATACATCCCGAGAATCCCCACGTTTAGTTTGTATAGATACTAGCGATATTCATATTCCTGATTAATTTCTCAAAAGTCTGGATGATCGACTTGTAGGAAATTTCTGATTTTGTTGTAAGAATTTTCCTATTCTTCTGTAGGAATAATTAACCTCACTCCCTTCAAATCCCTTATTTCATTGAATTGCATTAATTTGTAGTTGCTAGATTTATCACTTTAGATATCTAAAGTGATTTGGTGCCATATACAAGTTTGAGTTTGACTCCTATTCTCGTCTTTCGATTTTCGATTGATAAAAATGGAGGAGACAAATGGTGCATGACAACCATGGATTAAAAAGAAGTCTGCAGCCCCGTCATATTCGCTTAATGGCTTTAGGTTCAACGATCGGTGTGGGCTTATTTCTGGGTTCTGCCACAGCCATCCAATTGGCAGGACCGTCAATTATTCTGGGGTATGTTCTAGCTGGATTGGTGGCATTTATTGTTCTAAGAGCTTTAGGTGAAATGGCTGTGCATGAGCCTGTATCAGGTTCTTTTTCACACTACGCTACGCGCTATATAGGTCCATTGGCAGGATATTTAGTTGGCTGGGGTTATTGGACCTACTGGATTGTGGTGGGCTTAGCAGAAATCACAGCGGTGGGAGTCTATATGACTTTATGGTTCCCCGATGTGCCTCAATGGATTTGGGCTTTGTCATCTATTTTGGCGATGGGCGGTATTAATTTTGTCGCTGTCAAAGTATTTGGTGAGTTTGAGTTTTGGTTCTCTCTCATCAAAGTTGTAGCCATTGTTTCAATGATTGCCATGGGTTGCGGGATGATCTTCTTTGGTATTGGCAATGGTGGCGAACCTATTGGAATGTCTAACCTATGGGTACATGGCGGCATTTTCCCCAATGGTTTAGAAGGCTTCTTATTGTCATTGCAAATGGTTCTATTTGCTTATGTGGGCATTGAGATGATTGGCTTATCAGCAGGTGAGGCTAAAGATCCAAGTCGTACGATACCAATGGCGATTGATTCATTGGCATGGCGTATTTTGATTTTTTATGTTGGTGCCTTATTTGTTATTTTGGCAATCTTCCCTTGGCATCAAGTGGGTCAGAATGGCAGTCCCTTTGTAGCCATGTTTGAAAGCATGGGCCTTCGAGAGGCTGCTCGCATCATCAATTTTGTGGTCATTACTGCAGCTCTATCTTCATGTAATGCGGGTATTTTTAGTGGTGGACGCTTACTCTTAGGTTTGTCAAAGAGTGGAAACGCTCCAGAAGCTCTATCCGAGCTATCAGCTAGCGGTGTCCCAGTGAAAGCGATTGCGATGACGATCTTATTGCCAACGATTGGGGTGGTGCTCAATTACTTCGTTCCAGAAAAAGCATTCCAGTGGATCACAGCAGCCGTCACTTTGATTGGCTTATTGGTTTGGATTGCCATTTTGTATACCCAAATCTGCTTTAGGAAGAGCTTATCCCAAGAACGATCGGATGCATTGCCATACCGCGCCATTCTGTGGCCATATGGATCTTGGTTTGCCATCTTATTTGTTGTATTTGTGATTGGATTAATGGCGTATTCAGAAGCAACCAGAATGGCTTTCTACGTTGGTCCGCCGATATTAATAGCTTTAACAGTTTTGTATTTTGTATTTGGTTTACATAAAAAAGAGAGGAGCAAAGCATGATTGTTGGTGTACCTAAGGAAATTAAAAATCATGAATACCGAGTAGGACTGACGCCTGATCAAGTCAGTGAGTTAACTCAACATGGTCATTCTGTTTTGATTCAAGAAAAAGCCGGTGAAGCCATTGGTTTTATGGATGAGCATTATGTCATGGCTGGTGCTCGCATGGTGGCATCACCGGAAGAAATTTTTGAGCACTCTAATTTAGTGGTGAAGGTCAAGGAGCCTCAAGCTTCGGAGTGTCAGATGCTTAGATCTGGTCAGACCTTATTTACTTATCTGCATTTGGCACCAGACCCTGTTCAGACACAGGCTTTAATTCAGTCCAATGCCATTTGTATTGCCTACGAAACTGTGACGAATGCCAGTGGGCGATTGCCATTGCTAGCCCCTATGAGTGAAGTTGCCGGTCGTATGTCGATGCAAGCAGCCGCACACCATTTAGAAAAGGCTCAAGGCGGTAAGGGTGTTTTATTGGCTGGTGTTCCTGGCGTTTCAGCGGCACATGTTGTGATCTTGGGTGCTGGTATGGTGGGCAGCTCTGCTTTACAGATGGCGATTGGTTTGGGTGCTAGAGTGACTATTTTGGATAAAAATCTTGATCGCCTGCGCGAGTTGGATCTGGTTTATGGCAACCGAATTCAGACTCTCTATTCAAGCTCAGCCAATATTGAGAGATCGGTACTAAGTGCTGATGCCGTGATTGGTAGCGTGTTAATTCCAGGTGGTTCAGCACCTAAATTGGTGACTGCTGCGATGGTTTCTAAAATGACACCAGGATCTGTGTTGGTAGATGTGGCGATTGATCAGGGTGGTTGCTTTGAAACCTCAAGACCGACAACTCACCAGTCGCCAACTTATTTGGTCGATGAGGTTGTTCATTATTGTGTTGCTAATATGCCAGGTGCTGTCGCTAGAACATCGACGATGGCTTTGACTAATGCAACAGCTCCTTTTGTGATGGCATTAGCTAATCAAGGCTCAGTAGCCGCCATGGTTAACAATCCACATTTAAGAAATGGCTTGAACATTTTCCAAGGGCATGTCTGCCATCAAGCAGTCGCTAGATCGCAAGGCTTGGATTATGTGGACCCTATGAGTTTATTGAATTAACCATCCATCTAATGGCAAAAGAGCTACTCCATGGAGTAGCTCTTTTTGTATCTTACTAACTAGGATAGTTAAAAATTATCCTGCTAGATGATATTTCTGGATTAAATCAACTTCATTCTTTGAGCCTAAGATGACTGAGACTCTTTGATGAAGCTGCTCAGATGGAAGGCTAAGAATGCGCTCTTTGCCATTGACTGAAGCGCCACCAGCCTGTTCAACTAAAAAGCTCATGGGATTAGCTTCATACATGAGTCTTAGCTTGCCCGGTTTTTTAGGATCTCGTTTATCCCATGGGTACATAAATACACCGCCACGACAAAGAATGCGATGAACGTCCGCCACCATGGAGGCAATCCAACGCATATTGAAGTCTTTTTGACGGTTACCTTCAACACCTTCTAAGCACTCATCTACATAACGCTTAACCGGTTGGTCCCAGTGACGCATATTGGACATATTGATGGCAAATTCTTTGGTGTCAGCAGAAATGCTAATGTTTTCTTTGATCAATAAAAACTCATTGGTTTCATGATCAAGAGTAAACATATGAACACCTTGTCCAGTGGTGTAAACCAAACTAGTTTGAGGGCCATACACCACGTACCCAGCAGCTACCTGCTGAGTGCCTGCTTGTAAAAAGTCTTGTTCTGTGGCGGCTCCGTCATGATCTTTTTTCAAGATGGAGAAAATAGTACCGATGGAGACATTCACGTCAATATTTGAAGAGCCATCTAGTGGATCAAATAACAATAAATAGCGACCGCCAGCATTGGCTAAAGAAATGGTTTCCATCTCTTCTGATGCCATCGCTGCCAATGTGGGTTCTTGAGCGCAGGCGCTGAGCAGTATGTCATTAGAAATAATGTCGAGTTTTTGTTGAGTTTCACCTTGTACGTTACCGCTACCTGCTGAACCGATAATGCCGGCAAGAGCACCTTGCTCTACTTTTTTACCAATTAACTTGCAGGCATTGGCAACAGAAATAAGGAGTGAGCTAGGAATCTCAGAATTCTTTTTCCCTAATTCTGAAATATATTGTGTGAAAGTAGCGCCTTGCGACATAGATTTCTTTCTTTAACTGTTAAGTGCTTTATTAACCACCTCAGCTACATCTGAGGACAGATTTTTGTGCTGAGATATCAATTCTAGTGCTGATTTCATATGAACTTGATAACTTGGTGCAAATTGTTTCCAGCGATCCAAGGCTCTAGCTAGTCGAGCAGCTACCTGAGGGTTGATGTCATTGAGCTCAATGACTTGTTTTGCCCAGAATTGGTAGGCTTGACCATCATTTTGATGAAAAGCCCCTGGATTACTCATGCAAAATGCATGAATCAAGCTTCTGGCTCTGTTGGGGTTTTTAATTTGGAAGTCAGGGTGCTCTCTTAAGCGTAGAACATCACCTAATATTTTTGAAGGATCTGACAGATCTGGCTGGCGCGTAGCTTGCAATGTAAACCACTTATCAATCACCAATGCATCATTTTTAAAATGTTCATGGAAATGAGTCAAACAGCTTGGTGCGTCTGGTGATTGGAATTGAACCATGGCGGATAGGGCGCCATAGCGATCCGTCATATTGTTAGCCTGTTGATATTGGGAGAGTGCTAATTGATGGGCGCTGGCTTCTTTTGCTTCCATCAACATCATCAAGGCTAAATTTTTTAATGAGCGCTTACCTGCGCTCAAAGCATCAGGTTTGTAGTTGCCAGGCGTGGCATTCGCTTGATAAGCTTTGAGCCAGTCGCTGACTAAGGTATGAGCAAGTTGCGCTCTGACCTTTCTGCGGGAGTGATGAATCGCTTGGGGGTCGATGACATTGACTTGCTCATGCAAATAAGTTTCCGCCGGTAGGGTGAAGATTAAATCTTTAAATGCTGGGTCTAATTGAGTATCGTTCAATATGGCACGAAGAGTTTCTATCAACTCATCACCAATAGTTTCGCCTTTAAGGATGGCTTGGCTAAACATCTTTTGAGCCGCTTCCCAGCGATTAAATGCATCGTCATCATGTTTTAGTAGGGCGAGCAAATCACTTTCGCTTTGTGAAAAATCTAAAACAATCGGAGCGGAAAAGTTTCTGTTAATAGAAAGCACAGGCTTTTTATTTAAGCCTGATATTTTTAGAGTTTGTATCTCTTCTTTTAATTCAAGAAGTTGCTCGGAGTGAGGTAAATCCGTTTGAATCAGCTTGTAAAGAAGGGGAATGTGGAAAGGCTCTTTTTTATTTTGTCCAGGGCTTGGTGGACATGACTGCTTCAAGGTGATGCAGTAGTCACCGTTTTCAAAACTTTCTGTGACTTGAACTCTAGGTGTGCCCGCTTGACTGTACCAACGCTTGAATTGGCTAAGATCCTTATCGTTAGCATCTGCCATGGCATCGACAAAGTCATCGCAAGTCACTGCCTGACCATCGTGGCGAGCAAAGTAAAGGTCGATGCCTTTGCGGAAACCCTCTTGTCCTAAGAGGGTTTGTTGCATGCGAACTACTTCGGCACCTTTTTCATAAACAGTCACGGTGTAGAAATTATTAATTTCTTGATAACTATCAGGTCGAATAGGGTGAGCCATGGGACCTGCATCTTCTGGGAACTGAACTTGTCTTAGAAGGCGAACATCTTCAATACGTTTCACGGCTTTGCCAGAAGCGCTACCCATTTGGTCGGCAGAAAACTCTTGGTCTCTGAAGACAGTTAAACCTTCTTTGAGAGATAGTTGGAACCAGTCGCGGCAGGTGACTCGATTGCCAGTCCAGTTATGAAAATGCTCGTGAGCTACGACGCTTTCGAC
>SSFP01000139.1 GCA_008015455.1 Polynucleobacter sp.
ACGGACGAAACTACGAAGACGCGATTATTCTTTCACAAAGACTTGTTAAAAACAGTATCTTCTCAAGTATTTACGTTGAAGAATTCGTTTGTGTTGTTCGTGATACAAAACTTGGACCAGAGGTGACAACTCGAGATATTCCAAATGTCGGTGAAGCAAAACTTCAAAATCTGGATGAAGAAGGAATTATTCGTGTTGGGGCTGAGGTGCGAGAGAATGATATTTTGGTTGGTAAGATTACACCAAAAGGTGAAACAGAGCTTACTCCAGAAGAGAGACTCCTACGATCAATCTTTGCTGAAAAAGCACGTGATGTAAAAGATACATCAATGCGTGTTGGTCATGGAAACCAAGGACGAGTTATCTCAGTAAAAGTATTCTCACGGGATAAAGGTCATCAACTAGAATCCGGAATTATTAAAAAGGTAATTGTAGAAGTTGCACAGCTCCGAAATATTTCTGTTGGAGACAAGCTTGCAGGACGACACGGAAACAAGGGTGTTATCTCAACAATCCTACCTGAAGAAGAAATGCCATATACAAAAGATGGAGAGCCGGTAGATGTTATCTTAACTCCACTCGGTGTGCCGTCTCGTATGAACTTGGGACAAATTCTTGAACTTCACCTTGGGCTCGCAGCCAATACGCTTGGCTATCAAGCAATTGTTCCTTTGTTTGGCGGAGCAACTCCGGATGAAATTAAGACAGAGCTCCGCGCAGCTGGTCTTCCAGAAGATGGACAAGTACAACTCTACGATGGTCAAACAGGAGAAGCGTTTGAACAAAAAACAGCTATGGGGTACATGTACATGATTAAATTGCACCACATGGTTGAAGATAAAGTTCACGCTCGTGCGATTGGTCCATACTCTCTTATCACTCAGCAACCGCTCGGAGGTAAGGCTCAGTCAGGAGGACAACGATTTGGAGAAATGGAAGTGTGGGCTTTGGAAGGATACGGTGCTGCTCACGTGCTTCGAGAAATGCTTACGATCAAGTCTGCTGATATCTTAGGTCGATCATCTGCGTTTGATTCGATTATCAAGGGCGAGAAGATTCAAGAGCCAAATATTCCAGCGTCGTTTAAAGTGATGCTTAACTATTTGCGAGGTCTTGCGCTCGATATTGATCTTGGAGGTCAAAGAGATAATTAATCCCCCTAATTAGATACTAATCATATGAAAGTTTTAGACGAAAAAAATTTCGATAAAATATTGATCAAACTTGCTTCTCCAGAGAGAATCAAGGAGTGGTCATATGGAGAAATTACAAAACCAGAAACGATCAATTACCGAACAGGTAGATCAGAACGCGGTGGTCTTTTTGATGAAAAGATTTTTGGACCAGAAAAAGACTATGAATGTTACTGTAAAAAATATCGAGGAGTAAAGTATAAAGGTATTATTTGTGAAAAATGTGGTGTCGAGCTTACAAAATCTATTGTTCGACGAGATCGCATGGGACACATTGAGCTTGCATCGCCAGTGGCTCATATCTGGTTCCTTCGAGGTGTTCCATCTCGAATGAGTATTTTGCTCAATATTGCTCTGACTGATCTTGAAAAGGTTGTGTACTTTGCTGGATACATGATCCACAAGGTTAACGAAGATGAAAAAGCTCGCATTCTTAAAGACCTTGAATCTGAGTACAAACAAAAAGTGAAGTCATCAAGCGATGATGCTACAAAAGAGAAACTCAAAGAGCTTTTTGCAAATACAAAAAGAGATCTTTCAGATTTACACCTTGGACGGGTACTAAGTGAAATTGAATATCATCACTATTCACTTCGATATTCATCTGCGTTTGAAGCAAGTATTGGAGCAGAGGCAATTTATAATATTTTTGCTAACCTCGATCTTCAAAAGCTAAAGACTGAAACAGAAACTATGCTTGAAAAGGCGGCGACTCTCGACAAGGTAAAGCTTAAAAAGCGACTCGGTCTTATCAGGTCTATGATTCACTCAAATGTGCGTCCTGAATGGATGTTCTTAAAATCTCTTCCAGTGGTACCACCAGGACTTCGTCCGATGGTTGCTCTTGAAGGTGGGCGACATGCGACATCAGATGTAAACGATCTCTATCGACGAGTAATCAACAGAAATAATCGTCTTCGAAAATTGATCGAAATTAACGCGCCAGACGTAATTCTCCGAAACGAAAAACGAATCTTGCAAGAAGCAGTTGATGCGCTTCTCGATAACTCAATTGCAAAATCAGATGCTGCGATGAATCAATCTCAGCGACGAGCTTTGAAATCTTTGTCAGATAACCTCAAGTCAAAGCAAGGTTTGTTCCGACAAAATCTTCTTGGTAAACGAGTAGATTATTCTGGACGTTCTGTGATCGTGGTTGGTCCTCAGCTTAAACTTAATCAATGTGGTCTTCCGAAGAAAATGGCTCTCGAGCTTTTTAGACCTTTTGTTATTTCAAAAATTCTAGAAAGAGAGTTGGCATTCAACATTCGTGGTGCAAACAAACTTATTGAAGAAGGTGTGGCTGAAGTGTGGGCAATTCTTGAAGAAGTTATTCAAGGAAAGTATGTGATGCTTAACCGTGCACCAACACTTCACCGACTTGGTATTCAAGCGTTTAACCCTATCCTTATTGAAGGTAAGGCTATCCAAGTTCACCCTCTTGTCTGTACTGCGTTTAACGCTGACTTCGACGGAGACCAAATGGCGGTGTATGTGCCACTTGGTGAACCAGCACAAGCTGAGGCCAGGGAACTTATGGCGTCAAACAAAAACCTCTTGAAACCTCAAGATGGAAACCCAATCGTAAACCCAAAACAAGATATGGTTCTTGGGTGCTATTGGATGACAAAAGAAGTTGCAGGCGATCTTGGAGAAGGACGATACTTTGCTAGTCCAAACGAAGCAATGACTGCATATGACTATGGACAAGTATCATTTAGATCAAAAATTAAAGTACTTCCAACTGATTCACCTCGATATGCAAAATTTGAAGGTAAAATTTTCGAAACAACAGTTGGACGACTTATGTTTAACTCATCACTTCCAAAAGATTTCCCATACGTGAATGAGGCAATGACACAAAAACGACTTTCAGCTCTTGTTGATGAGGTGATCTATAAGTACGGCGTAGACGAAACTCCATCAGTGCTTGATAAAATCAAAGAGTTTGGTTTCAAATACTCAACAAAATCAGGAATTACTTGGGGTATGGACAATGTGGTTGTTCCAAAAGAGAAAAAAGATATTGTTGCTGCAGCTCGAGCTGAAGAAGCACAAGTGATTGAACAATACCGAGAAGGTCTTCTTTCTGAAGATGAGAAATATCTTAAAGTTATTTCAATTTGGGAAGGCGCAAAGCTTAAAATTCAAGAAGCAATTCCAGCTTCGATGAACCAACATGGACCAGCGGCTGATATGATTAACTCTCAAGCGAGAGGTAGTATGGGACAACTTGTACAGATGGCAGGTATGAAAGGTTTGATGACAAACACTGTGGGGCGTATTATTGACTTCCCGATTGTTCCTTCATATAAAGAAGGTCTCTCTCCGCTTGAATACTTTATTACTACTCACGGTTCTCGAAAGGGTCTTGCAGACACGGCTCTTAAAACAGCGTCTGCGGGGTACCTCACTCGAAGACTTGTAGACGTGTCACAAGATGTTGTGGTTACTGAAGTTGATTGCGGAACAAAGAATGGAAAAGTTGTCCGAGAAGAAAATATTTCTGGACTTATTATCCCACTCTCAAAAAATATTATGGGTCGAACACTTGCTGAAGACTTGAAAGGTGTCGACGGAAAAGTTCTCTTCAAGAAAAATCATATTGTCACAAAAGAAGAATCAAAAATGATTGAATCTCTCGGGGTTAAAGAAGTGTTCATAAAAACACCACTTACTTGTGAGACTGTTCATGGTGTATGTCAGTCATGTTACGGACTTGATCTTGGTAGAAATCGACAAATTAATCTTGGAGAGGCGGTTGGTATTATTGCCGCTCAGGCGATCGGAGAGCCGGGAACACAGCTAACACTTCGAACATTCCACGCCGGAGGTGTGGCGGGAGGATCAGATATCACACAAGGTCTTCCGCGTGTTGAAGAAGTATTCGAACGAAGAAATCCTAAAAATCCAGCCGTCGTAAATATGGTTGATGGACAAGTACTTGAGATCAAAGGAGAAGGTAAGGAAAGAATTATTACTGTTCTCTCTGATTCAAAAGGTGACGGTAAGTCAAATACCATAGAGTATCCAGTTGCACTTAAACGAACACCAATTGTGAAGAAAGGTGACGTGGTGGCAAAAGGTCAATTGTTAACCGATGGTTCTGCAAAGATTACAGAAGTGTTCAAATTTGGAGGCAAGGATATGGCAGAGAATTATATTATTGATGAAATTAACAAAGTGTACGAGCTTCAAGGTGCGCCGATTTCTCGAAAACACCTTGAAATTATTGTTCGACAAATGTTCTCTCGAAGAAAAATTACTGACGCAGGCGATACAACACTTTCACCAAACGATGTTGTTGAAAATATCGAATTAATCGAAGAAAATATTCGAACAAAAGAAGAGGGAGGTAAAGAAGCAAAAGCAGAACTTGTGGTAGAGGGTATTTCTCAAGTGTCTCTCACAACAACGTCATGGCTTTCTGCTGCATCATTCCAAAATACAAACCGTGTACTGATCAATAATGCAATACGAGGTGGAGTCGATAATCTTCGAGGGCTTAAAGAAAATGTTATCATCGGACGACTTATTCCAGCAGGAACAGGTTTTCGAGGTGATTTCCAAGAGCCTGTAGAAGAAGCTACTCCGGAAGAGGGGGAAGAGTAATTGTTCTTTTGACGTAATCATGAGTAATTACATTTAGTTTAAAAGATAAGTATCTTTATGTTTTCTCCAGTAGATCAAATTAAAGAGCGTTTAAATATTGTTGACGTTGTGTCAACATACGTCGCTCTTGCGCCTGCTGGAAAAAACTATAAAGGGAAGTCTCCTTTTAAACAAGAACGAACTCCTTCTTTTTACGTTTCTCCTGATAAGGGTCTCTATCATTGTTTCTCGACGGGTAAAGGTGGCGATATGTTCACCTTTATCCAGGAGATGGAAGGATTAGACTTTAAAGGGGCACTAAAAGTTCTGGCTGATAAAGCAGGGGTATCTCTTAAAAATTGGAACCCTAAAGAAAAAGAAGAAAAAGATAGGCTCTACGAGGCAATGGAGGAGGCAACAAAAATCTTCGAAGATTTCCTATCTCGGTCTACCGAAGTCAAAGACTACATTCGTAATCGAGGTATTGAAGAAAATACTATTAAAGAATTTCGAATCGGATATGTGCCAGATGGCTGGAGAAATCTCTATGATACATTAAAAAGTAAATTTTCTGACACAGAGCTTTCACTTGTAGGGCTGATTAAAAAAACAGAAAAAGGAGTTTATGATACCTTTCGAGACAGAATCATGTTTCCTATATGCGACTCAAGTGGTCGAGTAATTGCATTTTCTGGGCGTATTTTTAAAGACGATGGTAAGTCGGGGAAATATGTAAATAGTCCTGATACGCCACTGTTTAATAAGTCAGATGTATTGTTCGCGATCGATAAAGCAAAAAATTATATACGAAAGTATAATTTTACAACAATCGTTGAAGGTCAGTTTGATGTTATATCGTTGCATCAAGCGGGATTTCGAAACACGGTTGCTGTTTCGGGAACAGCTCAGGCCGAAAGTACTATTGGCAAAGATAAACAGGTCAACAATCTCGGTATTATTAAACGACTATCAAACAATGTAGTTCTTGCCTTCGATGCTGATAGTGCGGGGGTAAGTGCGGCAAAGCGTTCAGCTCATATTGGAATGTCGCTTGGTATGGATGTAAAAATTGTAGATATTGTTGGTGGAAAAGATCCGGCAGATTTCTTAAAAGATTTCGGCAAAGATGCTTGGTCAAAGATTTTGAAAGAGGCACAGCATATTATTTTATTTTATGTAAAGAAAATAAAAGAACGAGCAAAAGATGAGCGAGACA
>SSFP01000026.1 GCA_008015455.1 Polynucleobacter sp.
CCACACTGCTAGATTTTCAGTACCGGTCCAACGACGAGAACAGAACGACCGTAGCAAATAACTCGTTTAGCGAGCAGGTTCTGACGGAAACGACCGCCCTTACCTTTGATCATCTCTGCAAGAGACTTCAATGGACGCTTATTAGCACCAGTCATTGCTTTACCGCGACGACCGTTATCTAACAATGAGTCAACTGCTTCTTGCAACATACGTTTTTCGTTACGTACGATGATTTCAGGTGCGCGCAACTCTAACAAACGCTTTAAACGATTGTTACGGTTGATCACGCGACGATACAAATCATTCAAGTCTGAAGTTGCAAAACGGCCGCCATCCAAAGGCACCAATGGGCGTAACTCTGGTGGCAATACTGGCAACACTTCCATGATCATCCAGTCTGGCTTGATACCAGAGCGTTGGAATGCCTCAAGCACTTTTAGACGCTTAGCAAATTTCTTGATCTTGGCTTCGCTACCAGTTGCTTTCAAATCTGCACGCAATACTTCAACTTCGCGATCGATATCGATAGAACGTAGTAATTCACGAACGCCTTCAGCACCCATAATCGCTGTAAATGCGCCGTCGCCAAACTCTTCTAATTTAGCGTAGTACTCATCTTCAGACATGATCTGACCACGACGCATTGCGCCTTCAGGTGTTAGACCTGGGTCAACGATTACATATGCTTCAAAATAAAGTACGCGCTCGATATCACGCAAAGTCATATCCAAAACCATACCCAAACGAGAAGGTAATGATTTCAAGAACCAGATGTGCGCAACAGGAGCTGCTAATTCAATATGGCCCATGCGCTCACGACGCACTTTAGCCAATGTCACTTCAACGCCGCACTTCTCGCAAATAACGCCGCGATACTTAAGGCGCTTGTACTTACCGCATAAGCATTCGTAATCTTTAATTGGGCCGAAAATCTTGGCACAGAAAAGACCATCGCGCTCAGGCTTGAAAGTACGATAGTTAATTGTTTCTGGTTTACGAACTTCACCAAAAGACCATGAACGGATCTTTTCTGGTGAAGCTAAACCAATCTTAATGGCGTCAAACTGCTCTTCGCCATGCGTCTGCTTAAATAGATCTAGCAATGCTTTCATATTAGCTGCGCTCCATGTCGATATCGATACCTAACGAGCGGATTTCTTTTACCAGCACGTTGAAGGACTCAGGCATGCCAGCATCAATGCTGTGCTCGCCCTTGACGATGTTTTCGTAAACTTTGGTTCTACCGTTAACGTCGTCTGACTTAACTGTGAGCATCTCTTGCAATACATAAGATGCGCCATAAGCTTCCAACGCCCACACTTCCATTTCACCGAAACGCTGACCACCGAACTGAGCTTTACCGCCCAATGGCTGTTGCGTTACTAATGAGTAAGGACCAGTAGAACGTGCATGCATCTTGTCATCAACCAAATGGTGAAGTTTCAAGACGTGCATCACACCAACAGTCACAGATCTTTCAAATGCTTCACCTGTTCTACCGTCAAACAATGTAATTTGTTGACGTGAAGGTGTCATTGATAGGTTCTTAGCAACTTCTTCTGGGTATGCCATTTCCAACATCTTGGCAATTTCACCCTCAGTTGCACCATCAAAGACTGGTGTTGCAAATGGAGCACCGTCTCTTAAGTTGTTTGCCAACTCAAGAATCTGCTCATCTGTAAAGCTGTCCAAATCTTCTGTACGGCCTGTTTCGTTATAAAGCTGCTTCAAGAACTTGCGCAATTGATCAGCCTTAGCTTGTGCCTTGAGCATTTCTTGAATACGTTTACCAATACCAAGAGCAGCCCAACCCAAGTGAACTTCAAGAATCTGACCTACGTTCATACGTGATGGAACACCCAATGGGTTCAACACGATATCAACTGGTGAGCCGTCAGCCATGTAAGGCATGTCTTCTACTGGAGTGATCTTAGAAACCACACCTTTGTTACCGTGACGACCGGCCATCTTGTCACCAGGTTGCAAGCGACGCTTAACAGCCAAATAAACCTTAACCATCTTGATAACGCCTGGAGCCAACTCATCACCTTGAGTTAACTTCTTACGCTTCTCTTCAAAGTCTTGGTCAAACTGTGTGCGCTTAGCTTCAATCGCTTCTTTAATCGCTTCAACTTGAGCAGCCACATCTTCATCGGCAGGACGAATATCAAACCAGTGATATTTATCAAGATCTGCTAAATAGTCTTTAGTGATCTTAGTGCCCTTAGCCAACTTCTTAGGACCGCCGTTCGCTACTTTATTAAGAAGTAGTTTTTCTAAACGGCTAAATGCATCTCCCTCAACAATACGTAATTGATCGTTAAGGTCTAAGCGATAGCGCTTCAACTCTTCATCAATAATTGATTGGGCACGTGCATCGCGCTCAATACCTTCACGCGTGAACACTTGAACATCAATCACAGTACCTGTCATGCCTGAAGGTACGCGCAATGATGTGTCTTTAACGTCTGAAGCTTTTTCACCGAAGATCGCACGCAATAGTTTTTCTTCAGGCGTTAGCTGAGTTTCACCCTTAGGTGTTACCTTACCAACCAATACGTCGCCTGCTTCAACTTCTGCGCCAATATAAGTAATACCGCTTTCGTCTAATCGGCTTAATTGTGTTTCAGCCAAATTAGAAATATCGCGTGTAATTTCTTCAGGTCCTAACTTCGTATCACGAGCAACTACTGACAACTCTTCGATATGAATAGATGTATAGCGATCATCCGCCACCACTTTTTCAGAGATCAAAATAGAGTCTTCGAAGTTGTAACCGTTCCATGGCATAAATGCGACCACCATGTTTTGACCCAAAGCCAATTCACCAAGATCAGTTGAAGCGCCGTCAGCGATCACATCGCCACGCTCCACCATGTCGCCTACTTTAACGATAGGACGTTGGTTAATGTTGGTATTTTGGTTTGAACGTGTGTACTTGATGAGGTTGTAAATATCAACACCCACTTCACCAGCTGCAGTTTCGTCATCGTTCACACGAATCACGATACGGTTAGCATCAGCGTAATCAACCTTACCGCCACGAGTCGCCATAACAACTGTGCCTGAGTCAACAGCTACCGTACGCTCTAAGCCTGTACCTACCAATGGCTTAGTTGCACGTAAACATGGAACCGCTTGACGTTGCATGTTCGCACCCATCAACGCACGGTTCGCATCGTCGTGCTCTAAGAATGGAACAAGTGATGCAGCAGCAGAAACGATCTGGCTTGGCGCCACGTCAATGTACTGGATACGCTCTGGGCTCACCATCATTGTTTCGCCGGCTTCACGAGCTGAAACCAACTCATCAGTTAACTTACCTGATTTATCAATTGATGCGTTTGCCTGAGCAATCACATACTTAGCTTCTTCAATCGCAGATAAGTATTCCACTTGATCTGTTACTTTGCTGTTAACCACTTTACGATATGGTGTCTCTAAGAAACCATGTTCATTTAAGCGCGCAAACAAAGCCAAAGAGTTAATCAAACCAATGTTTGGACCCTCTGGAGTTTCGATTGGACAAACACGACCGTAGTGAGTTGGATGCACGTCACGCACCTCAAAGCCTGCGCGCTCACGTGTCAAACCACCAGGGCCCAACGCTGAGATACGACGCTTGTGCGTGATCTCAGACAATGGGTTTGTTTGGTCCATAAATTGTGACAATTGTGATGAACCAAAGAACTCACGAATTGCTGAAGAAATTGGCTTGCTGTTGATCAAGTCATGCGGCATCAAGTTTTCTGTTTCAGCTTGACCCAAACGCTCTTTCACTGCACGCTCAACACGTGACAAACCAGCACGGAATTGGTTTTCAGCCAACTCGCCAACGCAACGTACACGACGATTACCTAAGTGGTCGATGTCGTCTACTTCGCCTTTACCGTTTCTTAAGTCAACGAGTAACTTGATCGTATCCAAGATGTCATCGTTTGAAAGCACCATTGCGCCATCCATTGAAGGACGATTCAAACGGCTATTCACTTTCATACGACCTACACGTGATAGATCATAAGTATCTTCGCTGTAGAACAAACGTTGGAACAATGCTTCAACAGCATCTTCTGTTGGAGGCTCACCAGGACGCATCATGCGATAAATCGCAATACGCGCAGCCATTTGATCTGCAGTTTCATCGATACGCAATGTTTGCGAAATAAATGAACCTTGATCCAAGTCGTTCGTGTAAATAGTTTGCAACTCTTTAATGCCAGCTTCTCTTAAGTTAGCCAATAGAGTTTCTGTAATTTCTTCGTTAGCAGTTGCAAGAACTTCACCTGTATCACCATCAACGATGTTCTTAGCTACAACGCGGCCAATTAGATAGTCATCTGGCACATTGATCGTGCTTGTTTTTGATGCTTCTAATTCGCGAATATTTTTTGCGTTGATACGCTTGTCTTTAGCAACAACAACATTACCGGCTTTATCCGTAATGTCAAAACGAGCCACTTCACCTTTTAAGCGCTCTGCCACAAAGTTCATTTGTGCGCCAGCAGCTTGCAGTTTGAAGTTATCAAAACCAAAGAAGTTTTCCAAAATTTGCTCATCGTTCATGCCAATTGCTTTAAGCAAAATAGTCACTGGCATCTTGCGACGACGGTCAATACGGAAATAAAGAATATCTTTTGGATCGAATTCGAAATCTAACCATGAACCACGGTAAGGAATCACGCGTGCAGAGAACAATAGTTTTCCTGAGCTATGTGTCTTTCCTTTATCGTGTTCAAAGAATACGCCTGGTGAACGATGCAATTGAGAAACAATCACACGCTCTGTACCGTTAATCACGAATGAGCCTGTGTCAGTCATCAATGGAATTTCACCCATGTAGACTTCTTGCTCTTTCACTTCTTTCACTTTTGTTGGTGCTTCGCGATCATTGATGATCAAGCGAACTTTGGCACGCAATGCTGAGTGATATGTCAAACCACGCTGTTGACATTCTTTAACGTCAAATGGTGGCGTAGATAGGTTGTATTGCACAAATTCCATACGTGCAAAACCATTGTTTGACACGATAGGGAAAATAGATGTGAATGCGGATTGCAAACCTTCATTGAGACGGTCTGCAGGAGTTCTTGAAGCCTGCAAAAATTTTGCATAGGACTCAAGCTGCGTTGTCAACAAGTAAGGTACTTGATGATTATTAGGGCGCTTAGCGAAGCTTTTACGGATACGCTTGCGTTCGGTGAAACTATAAGCCATGTCATCTCCGAATTTAAGCGACTGAGCAGAGATTTGGTGATTGGCCTCTACCAATCGTGGCTGACGGTGTGCGGATGCACAACCCGACCAAACTTGCCTTCTGCAGTCGTATCAAAAGGCAAACCAGATACCAACTCATTAATATCTGGTTTGCCTTCTAAGCAAACCGGGCAGCCAACGCTGCCCATCAAACCAATTACTTAAGTTCGACTTTAGCGCCAGCTTCTTCAAGCTTCTTCTTAGCTTCTTCAGCAGCAGCTTTATCAACACCTTCTTTGATTGGCTTTGGTGCGCCATCAACTAAATCTTTAGCCTCTTTCAAGCCAAGACCAGTGATTTCGCGAACAGCTTTAATCACGCTCACTTTGTTTGCGCCAGCATCAGCCAACACAACTGTGAACTCTGATTGCTCAGCTGCACCAGCAGCGGCACCACCACCAGCACCAGGAGCAGCAACAGCCATTGCAGCTGCTGATACACCAAATTTTTCTTCAAATGCTTTAACTAGATCGTTCAAGTCCATTACAGACATATTGCCAACGGCTTCTAGAATGTCGTCTTTAGTAACTGCCATTTTTAAAACTCCTAATTCAAATTTCTTAATTAATTAAAGTCAGACTGCGATTACGCAGCTTCTTTAGCTTTCTTTTCTGCAACCGCTGCCAATACGCGAGCCATTCCAGAAACTGGGGCTTGCATAACGCCAAGTAACATAGCGATAAGATCATTACGACCAGGAATAGATGCCAAAGCTTTAACTGCTGCTGCATCCATTACTTTGCCGTTGTATGAACCTGCTTTAATTACTAAAGCTGCTTGCGTCTTTGAAAAGTCGTTTAAAACTTTCGCTGACGCAACTGGGTCTGCGGAGATACCGTAAATAAGCGGACCAGCCATCTCACCGGCCAATGATTCGAACGACGTTCCTTGAACCGCACGACGTGCCAATGTGTTCTTCATCACGCGAAGATACACACCATTTGCACGAGCTTGAGCTCTTAGAGAAGTCAGTTCGCCCACTGGAATACCGCGGTATTCAGCTAGCACCATGGTTTGAGCTTGTGCAACTTCTGCACTCACTTCAGCCACGACCGCCTTTTTGTCTTCCATATTTAAAGGCACTGTTTAACTCCTATTAACCTAACCGTTGCCAGTTAGGGGTTGTACACAGGCGAATTCTTTTTAAGGATCGCCATCTGCGTTGGCACTATTTCTAGCATTAAGAGTTATCGCTAACTCACCAACGGTCTTTGATGTTCAAGTGCAAGATTTCTCCTGCACTCAACCCAAAGTTCTTTTATAGCTGCGATTAAGCAGCCAATGAGTTTTGGTCAACGCGTACACCAGCACCCATAGTGCTGCTGACGGCAACTTTTCTCAAATAAACACCCTTACTAGCTGCTGGCTTAGCTTTATTCAAAGCATCTAACAACGCTAATAAGTTATTTTTTAATGCGCCAGGTTCAAATGAACGACGACCGATCGTTGCATGAACGATACCGGCTTTGTCCACACGGAACTGCACTTGACCAGCTTTTGCATTTTTAACTGCGCCAGCAACGTCAGGACTTACAGTACCCACCTTCGGGTTAGGCATCAAACCTCTTGGTCCAAGAATCTGACCCAATGTACCCACGATACGCATTGCATCTGGAGATGCGATCAAAATATCAAAATCAATCTTGCCGGCTTTAATTTGGTCAGCCAAATCATCCATACCAACAATCTCTGCACCAGCGGCTTTAGCTTGTTCAGCTTTTTCACCTTGAGCAAAAACTGCTACGCGAACTGATTTACCTGTACCAGCTGGCAACACAACTGAGCCACGAACAACTTGGTCAGATTTTTTAGCATCAATACCTAATTGCACAGCAACGTCGATAGACTCATCGAACTTAGCTGTAGCAAATTCCTTAACAAGGCTTAATGCCTCATCGATTGGGTAAAACTTGTTACGGTCTACTTTTGCTTGAAAAGCAGCAACGCGCTTAGAAACTTTAGCCATGATTAGAGTCCTTCCACAGTGATACCCATAGAGCGGGCGCTACCAGCGATTGTGCGAACAGCTGCGTCCATATCAGCAGCTGTAAGGTCAGGCATTTTTGCCTTAGCAATTTCCTCAGCTTGAGCGCGAGTAATTTTGCCAACCTTGTCTGTATGTGGGCGTGCAGAACCTTTTTCCAACTTAGCAGCTTTTTTAATCAAAACTGTTGCTGGAGGAGTCTTCATCACAAATGTGAAGCTCTTGTCTGCAAATGCAGTAATCACCACTGGAATTGGTAAACCTGGTTCCATGCTCTGAGTTTGAGCATTAAACGCTTTACAGAATTCCATGATGTTCAAACCGCGTTGACCTAACGCAGGACCAACTGGTGGCGATGGATTCGCTTTACCGGCTGGGATTTGTAGCTTAATAAAGCCAATAATCTTCTTTGCCATTTTTACACTCCAATAAAGGCGCATCTTTTATTTAATAAAAGACCACCGTTGAGTAAAACGCCTTGTTAGAGCGGCAACCCTAACTCGGCTCCTCATACGGCCTTGCCGAAGCAAAGCCGTAAATCTTTACATCTTTTCTACCTGACCAAACTCAAGTTCAACAGGCGTGCCACGACCGAAGATAGTCACAGAAACTCTCAAACGAGACTTCTCATAGTTAACTTCTTCAACGTTGCCATTAAAGTCTGTGAATGGACCTTCTTTAACGCGAACCATTTCACCCACTTCAAATAATGTTTTTGGTTTTGGCTTATCAACGCCCGCTTGCATCTGGTCCATAATTTTTTGAACTTCTGCAGGAGAAATTGGAGATGGTTTATTTCTAACACCACCTACAAAGCCTGTAACCTTTGGCGTATTTTTTACCAAGTGCCATGTCTCATCAGTCATTTCCATTTCGATAAGAACATAACCAGGGAAAAAGCGGCGCTCAGAAACAGCCTTATGACCGCTCTTGATCTCTACCACTTCTTCAGATGGCACCAAAATCTTGCCAAACTTATCAGCCATACCAGAACGTGCAATACGTTCAGCTAAACCTTTTTGCACGCTCTTTTCCATACCGGAATATGCGTGGATCACATACCAGCGCATATTGCCGCTAGTTTGTAAATTGGCTAGTGCTTGCTCAGACATCTTTAACTCACTTCCAACCGAGGAATATAGAGAAAACTAACCACTCAATGAGTTTGTCAGCAGTCCATAAGAACAACGCCATAACAACCACAAACGCAAACACCACTAATGTCATTTGCGTTGTTTCTTTACGACTTGGCCATACAACTTTTTTTGCCTCAGCAACTGATTCTTTGGCATACGCAAAAAAGCGTTTGCCATCAGCCGATACAGCAGCAATCACAATTGCTACTACAAAGCCACCTAATAACGCACCCAACCTCACCCAAATTGTTTGAGATGACAATGCGTAATAAGCAACCAATGAAAGAATGACAATAAGACCAGCAAGGATCATCGTCCAGCTGGTTTTATTTTCTTGTTCGGCTGATATCTGTGACATATTTTTCAGTTTGCTGTGGCAGGGGCGGAGGGCATCGAACCCCCAACCTTCGGTTTTGGAGACCGAC
>SSFP01000120.1 GCA_008015455.1 Polynucleobacter sp.
CGCCAACACACCGTGAGCTACAATGCCATCAAAACTTTTTATCCTAGTAACAACAACAGTCAGCATCATGCTATTCATTACTTAAGCGACTATACCGATTTATAAAAATATCACAATCGTTCTGATGCGACACTCAAATACACGCATCAATTAGGTCAAGTCACCACATTAGCCAGCTACAAACCTGGCAATCAAGTAGGTTCTGTAACTCATGGCTCAGAGTTTGCAACAGGCTTGAAATATAAGAACGCGAACTGGGGCCTTGGAGTATCTTTGACTGAAATGGGCTTAGCAAAAATGCAAGACACCGCTCATGCACATTCGCAAGCATTGGGTAAAACGCGCATTATTAATTTAGCTGGTGAATACAAAGTAGATCGTTGGAAGTTCAAAGCAGGTATTGCTCGAACAAGTATTCCAGCTGTGGCATCTGGTGCTGTTTTAAAACATCCGCAGCTAATGATTCCGCAACGAGATCAAATGGCATCATTCTTGACTGTTGCAGCGTGGGGAGTCCAATACGATTTAACTCATAAAGTTGCACTCAATTTATCTCATTACGCTCAGTGGCATCAGCAACGTCAATCTGATGTATTGCTAAGTAAAGATAAACGAACCGTGATGAGCACTGTCTATCATCTGTCTAAGCGAACAGATCTTTATAGCTTGTTGGAGTGGCGCTCTAATCGTGCCGGCATTGCAGAAAATAATCGATCAAAAAACCAGCAGAGCTTAACTGCTGGCTTAAGACATCGTTTTTAAACGAGCACTTCTGCTTTGCATGCTGTCTTAGTTTTTAAACCTAATTCAGCAAGCAGCTCACGATCGGCATCTGCTTCAGGATTGTCGGTTGTGAGCAACTTATCACCATAGAAAATAGAATTAGCGCCAGCCATAAAGCACATGGCTTGCACTGCACGACCTAACTCTTGACGACCTGCAGATAAACGCACACGAGCTTTTGGCATCGTGATGCGAGCAATCGCAATCGTACGTACAAACTCTAGAGGATCCACACCCTTTTGATCAGCCAAAGGCGTGCCGGCAACAGGTACTAGATGATTGATAGGCACTGATTCTGGATACGGATTGAGATTGGCTAATTTGGCGATAAATGCAGCTCGCTGTGCACGAGTTTCACCCATACCAATAATGCCGCCACAACAAACTGACATACCTGCCTGACGAACACTCTTCAAAGTATCCAAACGATCTTGGTATCCACGTGTATTAATCACAGAGCCGTAAAAATCTTCACTGGTATCCAAGTTGTGGTTGTAATAATCTAACCCAGCTTCACCCAATGCAGCTGCTTGCTCAGGCGCCAACATACCTAATGTGGCACAAGTTTCTAACCCCAATTCCTTGACACCCTTGATCATCGCAACAACTTTTTCAATGTCACGATCTTTAGGTTCGCGCCACGCAGCTCCCATACAAAAACGATTAGAGCCTGCTTCTTTAGCAGCTCGGGCAGCTTCCAAAACCTCTTCCACGTCCATGATCTTGGTTGCTTTAACATCAGTTTGATATCTAGCAGCTTGTGGGCAATAGCCACAATCTTCAGGACAACCACCTGTTTTGATAGATAGCAAAGTAGCTAACTCAATATCGCCTTCAGGGAAGTTTGCACGATGAACGGCGGCAGCTTTCGCCATCAACTCATTCATAGGTAATTCGTAAAGTTCAAGAATTTGGGCAACAGTAGTAGACATAAGATTTTTAGGGAAATACTCAGTAATAATTGCTAATGATACAGGGCGAAGTGTTCAAATAGAGGGTATGAAAAAAATCCTAACTTTTCTTTCTTTATTGATTCTGACTCAACCAGCATTGGCTGAAAGGTCTTGGCCTAATGCAACCACTGAGCCAGTGAGGATTATTGTCACATTTACCCCCGGTGGGGCTCCTGATATTTTGGCTAGAGTACTAGCCGAGAATTGGCAAAAAGATCATAATAATCAAGTAATTGTAGAAAATAAGCCGGGCGCTGGGGGTAATATTGGCACGGAATTGGTGACAAAGGCCCCTGCCAATGGTCACACTCTCCTAATTGGCACAGTAGGGACTTTGACCATTAACCCCTACCTATATAAAAACCTTTCTTATGACGCTCACAAAGATTTAGAGCCCATTACATTTTTAGCAAGCACTCCAAATGTTCTTGTTTTAAATAAAAACGTCCCGGCATCGGATGCCAAGTCATTGGTGGCGTTAGCTAAGTCAAAACCTGACCAATTAAGTTACTCATCATCAGGTATTGGCACTTCTATTCATTTATCAGGCGAGTTATTTCAACAACTCACCCAAACCAAAATCAAACACATTCCTTACAAGGGAAGAGCTCAGGCAATGCCTGATTTATTGGGGGGTCGAGTTCAAATGAGTTTTGATAATCTAACTTCTGCACTTCCCTTAATTAGATCAGGCGATCTCAAAGCCATCGGGATTACCAGCTTGCATCGCTCTATCAATGCACCAGATATTCCAACGCTCAGTGAGTCTGGAGTTCCCGCATTAAAAAACTTTCAAGTGACTTCTTGGTTCTCCTTAATGGGGCCTGCTGGCATGCGGAAGGAAGATGTGCAAAGAATTGCACAAGAAACCAAAAGAATTCTTTCTTTACCTGAAGTGAAAGAACGACTAGCGCAAATGGGGCTAGAAGCCAATCCTCAAGGCCCAGAGGCACTCACACGCCTCATTCAAACAGACTCCAAGCGTTGGTCAAAATTAATTGAAGAAACTGGGATAAAAGCTGAATGAGTTCCTCCAAGATATCTCTTTCAGAGCACTGGGTTGAACGCAGCCTAAAAGCAGTTTGGCATCCTTGCACCCAGATGAAGCACCATGAGCGCTTTCCTCTGATTGCCCTATCTCATGCCAAGGGTAGCTGGCTTTACGATCAAGATGGCAAACGCTATCTTGATGCGGTGAGTTCCTGGTGGGTGAATTTATTTGGTCATGCCAATCCAAAAATTAATACGGCCTTAAAGAATCAATTAGATCAACTTGAGCATGCGATGCTCGCTGGGTTTACTCACCCACCTGTCGTTGAACTCTCAGAAAGATTATGCGCACTGACTAATTATCAATTAGGTCATGTCTTTTATGCATCCGATGGTGCATCAGCTATTGAGATTGCTCTGAAGATGAGTTTTCACTATTGGCGTAATTTAGGGAAAACAGACAAAAAAGAATTTATTTGCCTCAAAAATAGTTATCACGGTGAAACCCTTGGAGCTCTTGCGGTAACCGACGTAGCTATTTTTAAAGATGCTTATGGTCCACTCATTGGGCAAGCTCATATCGTCATGAGTCCTGATGCTCGAGATGCGAAAGATGGTGAGTCCGCTCATGATGTTGCAACAAGGGCTTTGCAAGATTTAGAAAAAACATTGCAACAACATTCTGGAAAGATTGCAGCGATGATCATTGAGCCGCTGATTCAATGTGCTACTGGAATGGCAATGTATGACGCGAGTTATTTAGCCGGTGCTCGTCGTGTATGCGATCAATATGGAGTTCATCTGATTGCTGATGAGATTGCTGTCGGTTGCGGTCGAACAGGTAGCTTCTTTGCGATGGAACAGGCTAATGTCTGGCCCGACTTTTTGGCGCTATCCAAAGGCATTAGCGGAGGCTATTTACCGCTATCACTAGTCATGACGACAGATAAGATTTATCAAGCTTTTTATGATGAAGATGTCACCAGAGGTTTTCTGCACTCGCACTCATACACAGGCAATGTATTAGCCTGTACTGCAGCTTTAGCTACTTTAGATATTTTTAGAGATGATGACATCATCGAAAAAAATAAAGAACTAGCCCAATCAATCAAAAAATCTTTTGCCTGGGCAGGGTCTCACGATCAGATTGAACATCTCCGTCAAACAGGCATGATTTTGGCTTTTGATGTGAAAGCCTCTGCAGCACCTAAAGATTTTGCTAAAGAGTTTTTTAAAACAGCACTCTCTAAAGAATTATTAGTTCGCCCTATCGGGCGTACGGTTTACATCATGCCCCCATACACCTTAAGCCAAGAAGAATTAACTTCTTTATCTCAAGGTATTCAAGAAACACTGCATCACGTTTGTCAGAGCTAGAATGAAGGCATGAGCAATCATTACATTCAGCACTATCAAGAGCTTCTAGATCAACTAGAGAAAAAGTCTCTACGTAGAAAACTAAAAGTTAGTCAAAGCCCCAGCGCACCTGTGATGAAGATTAATGGTCGCCCGATGCTGACGTTTTGCAGTAATGATTATTTAGGCTTAGCCAATCACCCTGCTTTAGCAGAAGCACTGACCGAAGGCGCCAAGACATATGGTGCAGGCAGTGGCGCATCTCATATGATCAGCGGACACAGTCAAGCACATGACGAACTTGAAAAGGCACTTGCTCAAACACAAGCTTCATTCATTCCTCGTGTCAAAGCGCTTTTCTTTAGTACAGGGTACATGGCTAATATGGCAGCCATTACTGGGTTAAGCGCACTCAATGATGCTCGCATGACTATTTTTTCAGAAGAGTTAAATCATGCCTCGTTGATTGACGGCATTCGCTTAGCGAATAAGCAAAATCAAGCTAACATCAAGATATATCCTCATCAAGATACTCAAACTCTTGAGCGACTCTTGAACGAAGATCAACAAGCTTTCAAGTTAATCATCACTGATGCTGTTTTTAGTATGGATGGAGATATTGCCCATCTTGAAGATTTACTAAATCTTGCAGAAAAATATAATGCGCTTTTGATGGTGGATGATGCTCATGGCTTTGGAGTATTAGGGGATCAAGGTTTGGGTATTCTGAATATGTTTGGCATTACAGCAACCGATCCTCGTGCTGCACGACTCATTTACGTGGGCACCCTTGGTAAGGCAGCAGGTTTAAGTGGCGCTTTTATTGCTGCTCATCAAGATCTCGTGGAATGGATCATGCAAAAAGGTCGTGCTTATATTTACACAACAGCCAGCCCACCAGCCATTGCACATGGCTTGTTGAAAAGCTTAGAGCTCATAAATGACGCACAACATCGCCATCAACTAATTAAGAATATCGAGCACTGGAAAAAACATCTAAAACTAAAAAAATGGCAGCTAATGCCATCAACCACTGCCATCCAACCAATTGTGATTGGCAGCAATGCCAATGCTCTTCAAGTAGCTCACAAACTAGATCAAAAAAATATTTGGGTGCCAGCTATTCGCCCACCCACGGTTCCAGAAGGCACTGCTAGACTTCGTATCACCTTTTCAGCAACCCATACCCCAGATCAAATTAATAAGCTCATTGATGCACTCCATGAGATAGAAAATGAATATTAAAAAAGCTACTCCTGGATTCTTTGTAACGGGAACAGATACTGAAGTGGGTAAAACCTTAGTATCCGGCGCACTGTTATTGAAATTACAGAAAACATATTCTCAAGTAGCAGCATTTAAACCAGTCGTTGCCGGCGTGAGCCTGATCGATGGCAAAGATCAAAATGAAGATCTCGTGACACTCTCACAAGCCGCCAATCACCCAGCTAGTAAAGATGCCAAAAACATTTGTCCTTATATCTTGTCGACAGCAGCAGCGCCACACCTTGTAGCCAAGAATCAACATATTGAGCTAGATGATCAATTAATGATCTACTCTTACCACGCTCTTGCTGAGCAAGCAGATGCGATGGTTGTAGAGGGTGTCGGCGGATTTATCGTGCCATTCAACAAAAAGAAAAATAGTGCCGATTTTGCAAAAGATATCGGTCTACCTGTGATCTTGGTGGTAGGTATGAGACTGGGTTGTATTAACCATGCTTTATTAACTGTCGAAGCTATTCAAGCAAGAGGTTTAAAAGTGGTGGGATGGGTTGCCAATACAGTCAGCTCCATGCAACTGCTTGAAGACAATATCGAATCTTTGAAAGACTTAATACCGGCACCCTTGCTTGGCGTCATCCCAAAATTAAATACAGAAGAAATCACCACACCCTACCCGCTCAAGACGCTAGAAAAAGTGGCTAACTATCTGCAGTTACCCAAATAAGTTAAAGAGTTAATTATTGGGACGTAACTCACGCCTTAAGATCTTACCCACATTAGTTTTAGGTAATTCATCTCTAAATTCAATATATTTCGGGCGCTTGTAGTTAGTTAATTGCTCTTTGCAATGATTAACAACATCTTCGGCACTCAGCTGCATATCCCTTTTAACAATAAAAGCTTTGACAGCTTCGCCTGAGGCCTCATCAGGAACCCCAACCACTCCACACTCGAGTACACCTGGAAGCATAGAAATAACATCTTCGACTTCACTGGGATAAACATTAAAACCAGAAACCAAGACCATGTCTTTTTTGCGATCAATGATCTTGACGTAACCTTGCTCGTTCATCCAACCAATATCGCCCGTTTTAAAAAATCCATCCTTTGTCATCGCAAGAGCGGTTTCATCTGGACGATTCCAATATCCGGCCATCAGCTGAGGACCACGTATACAAATTTCTCCAACCTCACCTATCGGTAGTGGCTGACCATCATCCGAACGAATACTGGCATCTGTACCAGGTAAAGGTAAACCAATATGCCCCGTAAAGCCATCGATTAGAGGTGTATTGCAACATGCCACCGGCGAGGTCTCTGATAGACCATACCCCTCTGTAATAGGTTTACCGGTTAACTCTAACCAACGGTTAGCTGCAGATTTTTGTACTGCCATTCCGCCACCAATAGCGGCTAGCAATTCTGAGAAATTAATTTTTTTAAAGTCTGGATGATTCATCAAAGCATTAAATAAAGTATTCACAGCCGGAAAGATATGAATCTTTTTAAGACCTTTGAGCAATCGAATAAACGCTGGAATATCTTTAGGATTAGTGACTAGAATATTTAATCCGCCAGATCTGATACCAAACATACAACACGCGGTGAGCGCAAAGATATGGTACAGAGGTAAAGCACATACAAAGACCATTTGATCGATGGTTTTACCTTTCAAACCCGGCCTGAGCCAAACTTCAATTTGGAAGACATTTGCTAAGACATTTCGATGCAATAAAACAGCGCCTTTTGCTACACCAGTAGTTCCGCCAGTATATTGTAAAAAAGCAATGTCATCTCGAGTAAGGCCAGGATTGGTCCAACTGCGTTTCTTGCCCAATGAGAGTGCATCTTGAAATGAAATGCTTTGCGGTAAATGCCAAACAGGTACTAGTTTTTTAAGATGACGAACAACCACATTAATGATGATCCCCTTGAGACCAATCATTTCTCCAAGACTAGTCACAATGACATGTTTGATAGGAACTTGATCTTGAATTTGCTCATAGACATGTGCAAAGTTTTCTAAAACGATCAGCACTTCAGCGCCAGCATCTTGCAATTGGTGTTGCAACTCTCTTGGCTTGTATAGAGGGTTGACATTAACCACCACCAAACCAGCTCGCAATACGGCAGCCAAAGCAATCGGGTACTGCAACAGATTGGGCATCATCAGGGCAACGCGCGCACCACGGGCTAAGCCCAGACTTTGAAAGTAAGCAGCTAAATTTTTCGAAGCAAGATCTAATTCTTGGAATGATAATGAGCGACCCATGCACTCAAAAGCCTGTTTTGTGGCATTTTGATGAAATGACTCTTCCATCATATGATTTAAAGAATCATATAACTCCCCATCGACATCATGGGGAACACCTTCTGGATAACTATTTAACCAGGGCTTTTCTTGACTCATGCCATCTTCTTTTTTAAATTATTCAATTAGCTAGGTATATGTGAAATACTGCACTAAAGTGACTGGAATACCAAGCTTTCAGCATACCCTCTTTATAAAGGATATGATGGAGCTGAGAAATCAGAAATTACACCTATGAAACTATTACCAGAAATTCTTGAATCTGTTGAACTCATCAAAGCTATTCGAAGAGATATTCATGCGCATCCAGAACTTTGCTTTGAAGAAAAAAGAACGTCAGATCAAGTGGCTGAAAAACTAGAAGCTTGGGGCATCCAAGTTCACCGAGGTCTAGGTAAAACAGGTGTGGTTGGCACCATCCAAGGAAATTTAGGTACAGGTCGATCTATTGGTTTGCGCGCAGATATGGACGCCCTCCCCCTACAAGAACATAATCGTTTTGAGCACGCCTCAAAACATGAGGGCAAGATGCATGCCTGTGGACATGATGGTCACGTGGCGATGCTTTTAGGTGCAGCTCATTACCTATCAAATCATCGTGACTTTAAAGGCACTGTTCATTTCATTTTCCAACCAGCTGAAGAAGGTGGTGGTGGCGCACGAGAAATGATCAAAGATGGTTTATTTGATCTATTCCCTTGTGATGCTGTATTTGGTATGCATAACTGGCCTGGGCTTGCCGTTGGAGAATTTGGGGTCACCCCCGGTCCCATGATGGCATCTAGCAATGAGTTTGTGATCACAGTCAAAGGTAAAGGCGGTCACGCTGCCTTACCTCACAATAGCGCAGATCCTGTTTTTGCTGCCACGCAAATAGCTTCATCACTACAAGGCATCATTACCCGCAATAAACGTCCGGTTGATGCCGCTGTTTTATCAATTACACAATTTCATGCTGGCGATGCCAGCAATATCATCCCTGATAGCGCATGGATTGGTGGCACAGTCAGAACTTTTACTCACGAAGTGTTAGATTTAATAGAAATGAGATTGCATCAAGTCACTGCGGCAGTCGCACAAGCGTTTGATTGTTCAGCCGAAGTGGAATTTTCTAGAAACTACCCTCCCACCATCAATCACATCAAAGAAACTGAATTTTCTATCGAGGTGATGAAAGACCTCGTTGGCGAGCATCGTGTTAACCCACGTATTGATCCTACGATGGGCGCAGAAGACTTTGCTTTTATGCTCCAAGAGAAACCTGGATGTTATGTTTTTATCGGGAATGGTGACGGAGATCATCGTGCCCAAGGTCATGGTCTAGGGCCTTGCCAACTGCATAACCCCTGCTATGACTTTAATGATGAATTACTCCCTCTAGGAAGTACGTACTGGGTTCGATTAACCCAAGCGTATTTAACTCAATAGCCAATCGATAGACCTGCATACTTTTAGCATTTTTAGAGTTATGAAGTTAGAGGCTTACTTTTTTAACTCAATATCGCCATAAATGGCATTCACTTGTGTGCGGGTGTTATCTGTATCTGTGAGCAATCCCAGACCAATAATTTTTCCAGGAACTTCTGAGAAAGCCATCTGAAAATCTTTGGTTAAATCTCGGCGATGATACTGCCAAGCACCCACTCCGTCACCCCCCGAATTAACCACAATCATTTTGATACGTGATGTTCTCGGGCTTGAGA
>SSFP01000072.1 GCA_008015455.1 Polynucleobacter sp.
CACGGATGAACAATTTTCCAACAAGTCCTGTACGGATTGAGGCCTTAAATCATTCATCCCTTCCATTAATTCATAGCACTCAAATAATTCCTGATGCTGTGGCGCAAGATAGAGACACTCCATCATCGCACGCGCGGCGCTAGAAACTTTGACAGTGAAGCCTGGACGCTCCAGATCAACTAATCCTATATTCTCAGGCATAAACGATGTCGCATAAAAATCTATGCGCGTTCCCCAATCATATTTGCGGAACCACATCGGCAATTTCTCTTTGGCCCCACCAAATAGAACAGTCCGGCCTCCAGAAAAATCTACGTAATGGCCACGCCCCATAAGAGACAACGCCGTGCGCCCACCAACATGTACTGACAAGCCTGCTTGCGCCTGCAGGGCATATAGCCCCCCAAAATAATCGACCTTATCACCCGTGCGTATAGATGCACCCGTACCAAGTGAAGTCAGCCAATTACTTTTTTTATAGTACTTCTGTAGATCGAGGCTGTAGCCTTGGGAGACCAACCATGACGACATCAATACCGTACCAGGTATAGCAGTCTGCAATATTTTGTTTATTTTTGATTCGTTATAGGTAGCCATACTACCAATATACGAATAAAAGTAAATAAATGCAAGATACTTATTTAAATTTTCAATTTTTTGGGTATTTTAATTACCAATATCCTATAGAAAATAAACATTCTCATTAAAAATCACCGCTTTTCTCAACACACGGTTTAGGTACTGTCACTTTTTTAATGTCCTCAATCCAGCCAGTTTTTCAAAATCAACTGCGGCAGACAGTCGAACCAGCGGCGAAACAAACAGGGTCAGCTTCGGCTCAGATTTATCGATGTCAAAGTGGGTTTCTTCGAAATCCTTGGTTTGCTACTGAGGGAAGAATATGTCGAGCAGGAAAGATCTGGGACGCTCCAGATTTGGACGATAAAAGTGCCCCACCAAACTTTTCAGGGATTCAAATGATGTCGGGGTAATCATTCAGAATTCGAACCTCTATATTGATCTATATTTTATCGGTATAGATTGTCCGTCAACACACTCTACTCGAGAAGACTAATCAAGCCAGAGTACACATAAAGCCGTTACTTCCCAGAGCCTAATTGGCCTTGGAAAGCTACTCTTGCAGGGGTAGAAGGTCTAGGGGTGGCTCTGGAGGCAAGGCAGGTGGCAAAAATGCCTGGTAGACTTCTCCAAGGGTGACGCCACAACGTATATAAGAGCCAAGTCGGCTTTGATTGTCAGACATGGCTATCCTTTCTTTTGAACCCTACAAAAGAAAATATAATCAATTATTCTTTTTTTTGTAAAGTAAGATACAAAAATAAACACGTATTAGCTGTCAAAAGAATGAGTTTATCCATTTTCTTTCTTTTTTAATTTGCAAAAGAAAGAATGGAAAGAATATTTCCACTGCTACAACCACGATCGAATCAAACAAAAATTAAAGGGATTAAGTCCAGTTAATGACCGAACCCAATCCCTTCCGTTAACCCAACCAAGCTGTCCAACTTTTATGGGTCAGTTCATATTCAAGAGGCTTTTTAAATATTGAAGTTTTTAGCTTAAAGCGTCTTCTGACCCAATCCAGCCATCTTCGCCATCTTTAACGAAGCTGCCTCACGAATGCGCTGGCGCTCTGCTAAAACTTTTTGACCATAACCACCATCATCAGTAAAGATAGATGAGGCGCCCACATAGAGCCTTAAACCAGCATCTAAGGAACCACCCTTGGCGATGTACTGGCGCAAGATTAAAGAACCCACACGCATATTGGCATCAGGATCTAAAGCAGCGTGATGACCACCAAATAACTGATATTTATCAGTATGAACGCTTGTTCTCACTTGCATCAAGCCCTGAGCACCCTTATTGCTCTCAGCAAATGGGTTAAATCCAGATTCAACGGCTGTGACAGCCAAAATTAAAGTCGGGTCTAAGCCCACTTCACGACTGACCACAATGGCTTTATCTACAAACTCTAAACTTGCCGTGTGGGCAATCTTGTATTTGTTAGAAACATAACGGGCTACCGCTTGACGTTCAACTGGGCTATTGAGGATCCGGTGATCAATCGCTTGTTTATCAACCAAAGTCACAGGAATCTTAGCTGCCTCATCAGCAACAGAAGGAACAGAGGTAAATCCGTCCTGAAGAATCTTATAGGCTTGGGCAGGGATCAACCAAGTTCCCAATTCCACACGCATCGGCTGATTGATCCATAGAGCACCTACGATAAAGCAGGTTATAACGCCCAAAATGCTCATCACATCAGCCAATTTAGCTTTCACTTGGGCAATAGGCGTCAACAATGACAAGGGCTTGGAGCTAGCTCCAGCCTTATTCACTATCTCAGTCATCTTCAAAGTGTTTGCATTCATATTCTGTACCCTAAAAAAATGTCTTGATTGCTTTTTCAAACCGCATCGCATTTCAGCTACCTAAAAATTGATGCACCGCAACATCTCTTGGTGTTGACGAATATTAGGAAGACTTATATACACTGTCAAGAATATAAAAATTTATTAACAAATCTTTTAGTTATTAAAAGACTGTATATAGAACCATACTTACTGTGGATAAGCGAGCATAGTCATTGACCTATAAGGATAAACTAATGGTTAGTAAACGCTAACTTTGCATTATGAAAAACCTATATTTAGTGACTTTTTTTACTAAAAAACAATAGATAGATTGCCATTCACCCAAGGGATTAGAGGTTTCCCTTAAAAGTTATAGGGTTTTATAAGCCGCCACAAAAGAGCCCAACTTTGGAAGTGAGTCAAGAGCCACCAAAGTGTTCTTGTAGCTATGCTAATCTCTAAGCTATGACAAATCTTGAATCTTCTCACTCAAAAATCGCAGCTGACTTTCCTGTTAGCAACCCAGCCAACGGTCAAGTTATTACTCATGTACCTAATATGGGTGCTAAAGAAGCCCAAGCAGCTATAGAACGCGCAGAATCAGCACTTCATAGCTGGAGAAATAGAACCGGTAAAGAGCGCGCAGGAATTTTGCGTCGGTGGTTCGAACTTATTACCCGCGATAGCCAGCGTTTAGCCGAAATCATGACCGAAGAACAAGGCAAACCCTTGACTGAAGCCAGAGGTGAGGTGCTTTATGGTGCATCTTTTGTCGAGTGGTTTGCTGAAGAAGCTAAACGAGTGACAGGAGCCATCCCGTCAACCACATGGTCTGATAAACGCATGATGGTTTTAAAACAAGCGATTGGGGTCTGTGCTGCCATTACGCCCTGGAACTTTCCGATGGCGATGATTACCCGCAAGGTAGCCCCCGCATTGGCTGCTGGTTGCACCATCATTATTAAACCAGCGGAGCAAACACCGTTATCAGCGCTTGCTTTAGCTGAATTAGCCAAAGAAGCTGGAATGCCTGATGGTGTTCTCAATGTGGTCACAGCTGATGCAGAGAACTCTATCATTGTGGGGCAAACACTTTGTAACTCCCCTGTTATTCGTCACCTTTCATTCACTGGGTCAACACCAGTGGGTCGAATTTTGATGCAACAAAGTGCTCCAACCATCAAAAAACTTGCTTTGGAACTAGGTGGTCACGCCCCATTTATTGTTTTTGAAGATGCTGATCTTGATGCTGCCGTTGAAGGTGCCGTTGCATCCAAGTATCGGAATGCAGGACAAACCTGTATTTGCACTAATCGCTTTTATGTTCATGAAAGCCTTCATGATGAATTTGTAAAAAAGTTAGTCCTAGCTAGTTCAGGTATCCGAGTTGGTTATGGCTTAGATAAGGACACTCAACAAGGTCCCCTCATTGATGAGGCGGCGATCCAAAAAGTAGAAGCTCACATACAGGATGCTGTTAATCAAGGGGCGAAAGTTGAAGTAGGTGGCAAACGCCATCGCTTAGGTCAGACATTCTTTGAACCGACTGTTTTGTCGGGCGTTAAAGCCGGCATGCTCATCACCCAAGAAGAAACTTTTGGGCCGGTAGCTGCAATCATTCCATTTAAAACAGAAGCAGAAGTGATTGCTGCAGCTAACTCTAGTGAATTTGGTTTAGCCTCTTACTTCTACAGTCGAGATATTGGGCGCATCTGGCGGGTTGCTGAAGCCTTGGAATTTGGCATGGTCGGGGTCAATACCGGCTTAATGACCAATGAAGTCGCCCCATTTGGTGGTGTCAAACAATCAGGCTTGGGTCGCGAAGGCAGCTCTTGGGGTATCGATGAATACCTCGAGATGAAATATGTCTGCTTAGGTCTTTAAAAAGTTACTTCTTTTGAAAGACTAAATCCCATACCCCATGCCCTAGGCGCAAACCTCGGTTTTCAAATTTAGTCGTGGGACGATAAGCAGGTTTTTCAGCATAACCACCTGGCAAGTTGCCCGTATTTTCTAAACTAGGTTCGGCAGATAAAACAGCCATCATTTGCTCCGCATAGTCTTGCCAATCAGTTGCTAAGTGCCAATATCCACCAAGCTTGATGCGACTAGCTAGTAAGGCTACAAACTCAGGCTGAATTAAGCGACGCTTGTTATGACGTTTTTTATGCCAAGGGTCCGGGAAGTAAACATGCACGCCATCCAAGAAAGATTCTGGAATCATGTTTTGCACCACTTCTACTGCATCATGGCGCATGAGTCTTAAGTTGGTGATATTTTCTTCACCGATGACTTTTAATAAAGCACCCACACCTGGCTCATGAACCTCAATCGCTAAAAAATCATCTGCAGTTCTAGTTTGTGCGATCTTTGCAGTAGTTTCCCCCATGCCAAAACCAATTTCCAAAATACGTGGGCGATTGCTGGAACTTGATTGAAATGAAGCATCCCAATCAATCGCTTGACCTGTATATGGCAACAAGAATTGAGGGCCTAACTTTTCAATTGCGTTGGCTTGACCAGGTGTTAAGCGCCCAGTTCTTAAAACAAATGATTTGATGCGATTGAGGTAATGCTCCCCCGCCGCAATCTTTTCTAGATCGGGGCGCGTATATAAGCGTGGCGCGTCGGATGCGTGATCTTTCTTATCAGTCATATTCTTTTAATGAGACCAGCTCACTACACCTGTAAAAGCCGTTCCTAAAACTACTAAACCGAAAACAATTCGATACCAAGCAAATAAAGTGAAATCATGAGTGGCCACATATCGGATCAACCACCGAATACACACAAAAGCAGAAACAAAAGAGACGGCAAAACCAATACCTAGAGCAGGACCAAAACTTGCCCATGAGGAGCCACCATCAGAACCCAAAGCGCCTAAGACATGACGAAGCTTTAGTAACTCATACAAAGTCGCACCAGCAATCACAGGAACAGCCAAGAAGAAAGAAAACTCAGTAGCCACCTGGCGTGGCAAACCAAACAACATGCCACCAATGATGGTTGCCCCTGAACGAGATGTTCCCGGTATTAAGGCAGCACATTGCGCTAAACCGATCTTTAAAGCATCCTGCCAACGTAAATCATCCACACTCTGAATAGATGTTCTAGTCAAAATGGGATCTGACATTTGTGCCAATATTTTCTTCTGGCGAGACTCTACCCAGAAAATAATTAAACCACCGACGATAAAAGCTGTAGCCACTGGGATCGGCGAGAAAAGAACACTCTTAATATATTTACCAAATAACAAAGCTAAAACAATCGCTGGAATAGTCGCAATCGTTATATTGATAGCAAACCGTTGAGACAGTCTTCTTGTTAACAAACCTGAGAGAACACTCATCAAACGTTCGCGATACTCCCAACAAACAGCCAGAATCGCACCAAACTGAATAATGACTTCAAAGGCTTTGCCTTTTTCATCATTAAAGTTGAGTAAGTCACCGACCAAAATCAGATGACCGGTAGAAGATATCGGTAAGAACTCAGTAAAACCCTCGACCAAACCGAGAATCACCGCTTTAAGAAGTAAATAAATGTCCATGCCGTGATGATAAAGGGCTTATAGGAACAGCCCTAAATTTTCAAGAATCACTGCCCATAAAACTTATCTTGAAAATTCTTCATCTAATAGCCTCAGTTAAAAAGCTTACAGAATTTAGTCACTCTTATAAAAAGTCAATAAACGACAAAAATATAATATAATAAACAAAAAAGCGTCAAATATATTGATA
>SSFP01000061.1 GCA_008015455.1 Polynucleobacter sp.
AATGAGGAACAACTTAAACACATGAGCGATGATATGACTCAAAGAAGAAAAATTAATTATTAATGTCCACAACCACAACTAGTTGTAGCAGCATGGGAAGTGCCAACATCGTCACACTCTGCTTCAAAGATAGGGAATAAAATATTATTTTCTAAATGAATATGGTTCATTAAATCATTCCTAAGTTGGTCTAAACCTGCATATAAAGCTCTCCATGTGTTACATGCCCCGACGGGTGGAACACAATCATTAGTTAACTTAGACAATTCATCTAGCGTTTTACCATGATCCAAATGCTCCAATCGCATCATACTGATTGGCTGAACAACAAATGGATTACCGCCTTGTTTCATTATTGGGAACAAAACATTCTCTTCTTTTTTCATATGACAAATTAAATCAGCATCCATATGCTCAAGAAAGCTTGAGAGACCTTTGGGAACATCAGGATTATCTTTGTGCACCGCCTCAACTCTGGCGGCCATTCGAATTAATTCTGGCAATTGCTCACGATGAACCTCATGATATCTAGTTAAGATGTAATCAATTAGCTCTGATGGTGACTTGTCATGGTCAGACTCATCAACTCTTTCAAGTTTTGCTAAATCTAATAAAAGGCTGTCAATATTCACGTTTTTCTTTGCAGCTGCTTCCCTTAAACTAATATGGCCGCCACAACAAAAATCAATCTTGTGCTTTCTAAACAAAGCAGTAGCGCCTGGAATATTCACAGCAAAATCCCCTACTGCTGTTGATGGCTCAAATACAAACTTTTCATTTACATTTGACATACAATTCTCCTTAAACATTCATTTGATGTGAATGTATTGTCATTTAAAATTCATATAAAATGAATGTTTAGATTTGATTTAGGACAAAATTAGTGCAATTAACACAATGGACCGATTATTCCCTCAGAGTATTAATGTATTGCGCCAAGAATAGTGATCGAGATACCCCCATAACGATCATGGAGATTCTTGAAAGACACCAAATATCAAAAAGTCATTTAACAAAAATTGTTTCATTCCTATCAAATACTGGGTACCTCAAGACAACAAGAGGTAGAAATGGTGGGATTTCAATTGCAAGACCACCCAGAAACATTAGCGTAGGTGAAGTTGTACGAATGACAGAATCAAATTTTGAAATTGTCGAATGTTTTAATAAAAAAACGAACTCATGCTCGATTACATCTACTTGTAAACTAAAGCATCTATTACAAAATGCAACAAACGCATTTATATCCAAATTAGACCAAGTGACGCTTGATCAAATCTGTTAAATCAATATATTTATGATCAATACAACACCCCATGTTGCATGGCTCTTAGTCCCATTTGCAATTTTTCTCGGATATAAACTTCGAGTTTCTCGGGCTTATCGGTTTCAAAATCGGGGGGAAGAGCTTCTTAAAAATCAAATTATCAATAGCCTATCCTCACCTTCATGGCATCTACTAAACAATATCACTCTAAAAACAGTTAACGGAACAACTCAAATTGACCATATTTTGGTGTCCCGCTATGGTGTATTTGTAATTGAAACCAAACACTACTCAGGTTGGCTTTTTGGTGGTGCCACATCTAAAGAATGGACTCAGGTGATTTATGGCACAAAACATCGCTTTCAAAAATCAAATATCTCAAAGGACTTAATGTAGAGCTTTTAACTGAAAACCGCATGCAGTTTTGCGTTGGCCGCCTTGAGTGTCAGCGACTAGCACTTACGCAACAAACTGATATCGAACATCAGACACACATTCAAAGCAGATTTTAAGAGTTTGGTTTTCTCTTGGGCAATCCAACTGGATTATCGATAACTAATTCCGTACTTGCTTTAACAACAAGATATGCAACGCAACCGCCTTCTTGCGCCTTTATATCAAATTCCTCAACCGTATTACAGAGATATACCTCGCTTGAACACTCAGTACAAAAAGCAATGTTAGGTTTTTCGGTCTTTTCAAGCTCATCCCAAGTCTTTGCGCAGTAATAATCCAGTGGGCAACGCTCAACAGAGAATAAATCACGACTTGCAAGCACAGTACTTTTTTTATTATCGCCAGTCATAACTTACATCAAGTTTTTAGTCATATGATTTACATGCATTTCCACTATGCTTCCAGCTCGTAATGAGCTTGTTCACAATTGTGAAAGTTACAGTACAAGAATATGCGTATGGAATAGCCTGCGTGCCTCCAGAAGTGTTGGTATAAGCCTTACCTCCAATATACGTAGTTGTTGTTACCGGTGGTTGACCAGGTATATAACCAAACTCGGAACGAGAGTACGTTAGGAATCTCACGCCATCTGCTTCATAACTACCCTGAGGAATACCCTCTTCAGCCACAAGCTGACTTTCAGTTTTACCTAAATAGCCATTTAACTTTTTTCAAAGTTTGCTGCTGTTGCACATCCAGCCAGAAATGACATAACCAGAAGTAATGCAAAAATTAATCTCATATATGACGTATGCATTCAAACCATTAGTAATTAATGTTTAATTTATCACAGCCAAAAACTTATTTTTTATAACTACACTAATCAAACGAGCAAAATCTAGTGCATAGGTGAGATTAGGTACCATCAAACCAAAAATGGGGGGGCGGGTATGGGGGGTCGGCCTAGCAGAAATCATCATGGAGTACCCCCTGTCTAAACTTTGACATCATCCTTCAGATTTTTTATTACTTGTGACGATTAGTAATACAGTAGGTGGCATCTGCATGTTGGGTATTTGGGTGATACCCAGTGGGTGAGGTTAACTCACCCAATAATAGTGACTTACTAAATCTTCCCAGTTATATACGTCACCAACATACGCAACCTTGATATGGTTTTAGTTAGAAGATACTCAAATGGTGGGTAGATAGGCGGGTACATATTTAATAAATAAAAAACCCCAAGATAATCAATAACTTGGTGTTATATTTGGCGGAGAGGATATTAATCGAATACAAAGATCGTGAAATAAAACAAAAATTTGCCGTATATCAAAACTCTATAACTGGTGAAATAAAAATAGTTGGTGACTATAGATCAATAATTAGTAAGACCTCTGAATTACACGAAGAAGTATGGCAAGAGGTAATTCCTTTTACGTATTACTATGCCAACTATCAAGAAGAGCCTGTTGCAGCATACTTAATTCCTAAGGACCTAAAAGATAATTCGGAAGTTTTTATTCCAGACCCTATTGAAGATCTAATTGGCAGCACTTGGAATCAAGGAGACTGCTACAGAGCAACAAATGTCACAGGCAAGGTTGTTAGTAAAAAAATAATTCTTAATCCTAAATCAATCGAACGAAGTGATTTTATTGGTTAATTTAAAAACCCTATTAAATGTCAGAACATACTTTTTTTAATTCTTTAATGCTTCACAACATAATCACCCATTGTTGTATAAACTTTAATCTCTTTGCAACCAGATTCTGGAAAGCTTGAGGTTAGATATGAAGCCACAAGGTTGATAACCTCAAACGAAACCGCCTCAATCTCTTGCGCCCACTTAATTGAGACGGCAATACCATCACCAAAGTCATCATCCTCAAATTCAATCTCATAAGGATCATCAATAAATCCCAGCGTATACAAGCTCTTTGCCCAATCGATAAATGATTGAACAAACTTGTCGCTAGGTACAGCTCCTTCTTCAAATACCAAATTAAGCCCGTAAACCTTGTTTACTTCCATTAAGTGTTCGCAAGGTTCTGCAAATAAATTTACGTTATTCATAACCAATCCCTTTCTTATTTGTTTTCGATATATTTAAATTCGTCTTTACGCATTGTTCGTATCCACGTCTTAATAGTTCTAACCCCAACTTCATAATGACGTGCTGAAGCAGCAATACTTTCAAAGCGTCCAGCTGGCGTCAATACAGCTCGTACACCTGGTTGCAACTTTTTACGATCTTCATCTGACAGAGGGTTTGCATAACTAAATTGTTGAGGGCACAAAACTAACCACTCTTTCAAAGTAGCCACATCAATGTCATAGCTTTTAGCTGCTGCTTTCAAAGTTTGGAATTGTCCCTGCGGTGTAATAACTGCAATGGACTGACCGTTGCTAGCACCCCAATTGCCGGGTCGAGTACGCATGCCAGATTCATATTGCTCCTTAACAATGCGCCTCATTTTGTCACAATGATTAACATCCCATTCAATATTACGTATTGGATGATCTGTCATCATTCGCTGCTTATGATTAGACCATTTTGAAAATTCATCAAATGGGACTTTTGTCCCATTTGCCATAGTTACATATAATGTTTCGCGCGCCATAATTTCCCCTTATTCATCATTCAACAAACCGCTATCAGCCATGGAACGCCAGTCGTTAGGATTAGCCTGCATAAGAGATGCAAGCTTCATTGCAAGACGCAAGCTGATTTTATGTAAGCGATCCAAGTTATCGCCAATGTAATCAAGAATTTCTGATTGCTGAGCACCACTAAGACCAAAGCTATTAAGTAGCCCCTTTTTCACAACCATAAAACAAACTTGTAAGTACAAGCTCTCATTAGTACCATCAGAAATCTGAAGGCAGTAGCTACGATCCTTTAAAGCGTCCAGATGTTCTTGCAGTTTGCTTTTTTTGCGATTGAAGCCGATGTTTGAGATCAGCACTACGCTCCCGTTAAAGTCAAAACCTGATGGCAATCCCATTGACAGCACAGTTGCGCTTGAAGACTCCCAATTAACGCGACGTGTAGGTTTAGTATCCATCGCCGCTTTTAACAAGTTAATGCCTTCAATCTTGCTAAACACCGAATCGATATCGTCTAGGACTAGCACTTCGCCAGTATTGCGATATTGATACAGGTTGCCATACAAACTCAGAGGCGTCATATGTCCAGCGACAACTTTATAGTTATCGACCTGCGAATACTTCTGCAAATATGACTCGACTGAAAAGGTCTTACCAACACCAGCGGGACCATTAACGATTACGCTGCGATACTGCCCTACTGCGATACCCTGAATATAGCTTTCAACATCAGCATATTTCTGCTCAATGCTGCTAAAGTCCATAGTGTCATAGAACGTTGAAAAGCCATCAATAACACCAAAAAAGCCGTTATGAACAGGTGAAACATTTACTGCATTTGTAATATGTGTCATTTACATATTCCTCTCTAGAAATTAATTAAAAAAAATAAATCGACAGCTGTGCGCTTTGAAATGGCACGAGCTGCTTACAGACTGAGTTGTTAAAGAGCAAACTGTCACGCACATGAGTGCTTAAGAAGCGGCTGCAGCGATGGCAAAAATCGTTTGTTTTCACCATGACTTAACTATATTCGGATGTTGACTAATATTAAATTGACTGAAATAATTTCAATTAAGTTAGTCAACAAAAAGGTAAAAGAATGACTAAAAATTCCCTGGCTTTACAGAGGTCAGATCTGCAGAAGAACGGCAAGTTCGTAGAGGAGCATCGTCTATACAGGTTTTGGTTTGAGTTTTTGGCCTTAAGCCCTAGCTATGAATTAGCCAGGCGCTATCGTTCAACAAAGGGAAGGCTTACCAAAGAAGATGCCGCAAGACTGCCAGCAGACTTTGATCGAGTGCTTGAGATTTACGATACCTTTGGTAATGTGCAGGAATTTCTATTTAAAACTTGGTGGGTTGATCGCGCCGTTGAGCTATTTGGCATTTCTGGCGCACCGTCAAAAACAGTGTCGATATATAAATTTGCCAATGGCACAAATCCAGATAAGGAAAAAGTTAATGCAGCAGTAGGCAAGTATCTTGACGCAACAAGACTAAAACAAAATAAACCCCCTGCTATCCTGTTATCAATACCGCTTAATGCAACCAGACAACAAGTACTCAAAGAGATTAAGACCTTGCTTGATGAGCATATTCAAAAGCCTAATAAACCAGCCAAACCTCTATTTGAATTAGCGGATAAGGATGTTCATGTTCAAAACATTATTGATGCTATGAGTGTTTTATGGATTAGAGCAGCACGACCAGATTGGCGACTATGGCAAATTGGTGAAGAGTGCAAGATTAAGAAAACAAGAAAGTCCAGAAGCCCCGATCCTGACGCTTTTGATAGCATGCGTACCCTAGAACAAATGACATCTAGAAAACTAAAGACAGCTATGTATATTGCAGAAAACGCTGCTCGCGGGATTTTCCCCTCTCAAGCCAAGCCAAAATCTTATGTGAAATTTGACCCCACGGAATTCAGCAAGATCCTTTCTAAAAAGACAGCCTGGATTAAAAAGGAAAAAGCTCGTATCTTAGAACAAGCTAAATTAAATTAATTCAACCGCATTTCGAAGAATATCAGGGCGAGTATCAATATATCTTTGGGTAGTAGACATTTGACTGTGCCCTGCTAGCTGCATCATCACACGCACTGACACACCCTTTTCGCTTAATCGAGTTAAAAACCCTCGCCTTCCACTATGACTAGTTGCTCCATTTAAACCAGCTTGCCTATATAAGCCATTCACAATATGAGTCAGCGTATTGGGAGTAAATCCTTGTGCTCTCTGTGTAGGAAATAATGGTTTATGGATATCTCTGGGTGGATGCGCTGCGATGTATTGGGCTAATTCAGCACGAATACGCTCTGATAACAAAACAGTTCTACTTTTATTACCTTTAGTTTGGGTAGCGTTTAAACGAATTTCACTTAAGACCTGCTTATCTGTGCTTAAAACATCGCTGTAGCGCACACTAGCCACTTCACCAATACGCATACCTGCCCAATGGGTTAACAGCAATATAACGCGGTTACGCTGCGCTGCTTTAGTCGTTGCTGCGAAGTCCAAAACCCTCTGCAACTCTTGATCTGTGAGTGTTCTTGCCTGTGCCATTGAATTCTCCTTTGATTACACATTACCTACTATATTTAAGTTAATTGTGTAGTCAAAGCTGCCAAATTCCTACCGAAAATAGCCACAAATACATTCAGATTGATGGGTTTATCAACCAAAAAATACTGATATTTTTCTATTTGAATTTCAAATGGTTACAAGCACTCAACACTTAAGTGTATTTTTATGTTGAGTTCAAAAACTACAATTTTTGTTGTATTTCTGTGGCAGAAAAGCCACAAATTAAACACTTAGATCATTGAGAAATAGATGAAATATATAAGAACTATTAATGAGTGAGCTAAAGCTCACTAGCTCTTCGCTAACGCTCATCGCATTTTTCTTTTTTTATTAATTATGATTACCTCTTTCACTAGGGAGCACAAGCCAAGCCCTGTTAAAGGGCTCAACTTATGCTGAACCTTTCACTGAGGTTTTCAACTGATATACACACAACTTGCTAATGCAAGATAGGTAGGTTTTGCTATCTCCTATTACGTGCCGTCATACGCAGCTAATTTACAGTCTATATCAGGAACCTTTGTAAATTAGCTTGTGGGTTTGTTTCATTGGCTTTCCCACTCACTTTCAGCCTAGACGAATTATTCAATCATTCGACAATTTAGCCTACATTCACGCATTTTGCTGCGCTACCAACTTATACAACATTGCAAACGCTACTGCCACAGAGGGGCGTCGTTTAAAGCATCCAAAACAGCCAGAGTCTTGGGTAGTGCAATGAGGCCAGATAGTAAGAGATCCGAATTGCATACCGTCACACATCAGAACGGGTTTTGCAGCACTATTACCTTCGGCGTGCCAACCTTTACCTTACTTATATGCTTTTATTTAGCTTGAACATAAAAACACCCAAAATTTTTTAGTTTCTGTTCAGGTAGCTAAAAACCGTCATTTTTCGGTTGTCCAGATCGTTTTTCAGATCATATTGTTGTGTTGCCCTAAATAAAGATGGAGAACACTATGGCAACAATCGACAAACTTAACTTTGTAGCAACTCATAAGCCTATTCATCAGCCACCAGTTGTGCAGCGAAGAAACAAGCTGTCCAACAAGCTATGGGAACAGATTCAACTGGCTAAAAGTGAGCTAGATAGCAAACCACTGACTATTCACAAGAGAAAAACCGTTAAGGACACTGAAGGTAACTTAAAGAGTATTACTGTGCCTAAACGCATCAAACCTTGGTGGTTTGTCAGCAATGAAGGCAGGGTATGTATCTCAGTAAGATATGGATCAAAAATCATCAGCCTAAAACCTGGCATGCCAAGTATTCAAGTCAACGATACACAAGAATTAATAGAGACACTGGAAATCATCAAAGCTGAAGTAGAAAAAGGTAGCTTTGATCAAGAAATTGAAGCTGCTAGTGGCGCACTGAAAGCCAACTTCAAGAAATAAACCCTTCAAACGAGTCAAAATCGCAAGGTTCTGACTCGTCGATAAGTATTACTTGAAGTAATACATTTTTACCGATGAGGCATAGCAAAAATGAATCTTTCAAAAACCCATCTTTTGAATCAATTGGAGCAATTTATTGGCACAGAGTTTTACTATCCACTCTGGCCTAATGTCATGCTCACGGATGGCACACGATTTTTAGCAGATACAGCTGGCTGCTTCTGGCTCATGGATGCCATTACTAGCCACATTCAGAGATTGCCCAATAGAGAAGTCTTTACCAGTTGCCGACTGACCGTCAACAATGGCTCAGCAGTCTTAATTATTGATGATGGCAACAGCAATATCCTAGCCAGTCAAAAAATATCTTACACAGACTTCCCTTTAGACAGAATTCACTTATACGCCTGCTTTGATGGCAAGCAATGGATCATCATGCTACCCAGTGAATACTAAATACTTGATGCGATTTTATGAATTCAAAACACAAAAACCACTCACACCCGATCAGGCAAGAATTAAGGCACTTAAAGATCAGGCGACAAGGGCCAGATATGCTATTAAAGCCGAGCGAGCTAGACAAAAGATTAGTGCAGCACAAGCTACTCTTAGCGCCACTGAAAGTATGAGTACAACTTATAGAGCACAACATAAAAGTAAGAACGCCTATTCCGCTTGGGTAACAATTGGCACTTACGGAAGTTTCAATAGCGCACTCAGCGCTGTATTGCAAAAGAAGAAACAAGGCTCCATTGCTGTACAAATACTTGATAGTAAGATGATGGTTGTTTACTCTGCTTAAAAGAGGGCTTAATGCCTAAAACCATTATTTTTGATACCGAAACAACTGGTAAGAATGAACCCAAAATCATCGAAGCTGCCTGGCTAGAACTTGCTAGCATCAAACCCTTTGAAATTACCGATGGGTTTTGTGAAAGATATAACCCAGGCAAGCCTATAGAATTAGGTGCGCTAGCCACACATCACATATTGGATGAAGAATTAGCAGACTGTAAACCTACTTCTGAATTTAAATTACCCAGCGATACGGAATACATCATTGGTCATAACGTCGATTACGACTGGAATGTATCTGGAAATCCTAATGTCAAAAGGATATGTACATTAGCTTTATCGAGAAAAGTATGGACAAATCTAGACAGCTACAGTCAAAGTGCACTTCTGTATCACCTAGATCGCGAAAATGCCAGAGAACAGCTTAAGCATGCTCATTCAGCACTAGCAGACGTCGGCATTTGCGCCGTTATCCTAGAAAACATCTGCCATTCTCTAAATATCGAGTCTATCGAACAACTATGGACTACCAGTGAAGCTGCTCGCATTCCAACTGTGATGCCTTTTGGCAAACACAAAGGATTGCCTTTAAGTGAGGTACCCAGTGATTACAAAAATTGGTTATTGGGTACTGGAGATTTAGACTCCTATTTGCGGAAGGCTTTGGAACTTTAAATACTTGAGCAATTAGCCTAGGTTGCTTTGAGCAGCCTTAATCATTTTTTTTACCTCCAGGCTCTCGTTAACAGAGTGAATTGTAATTTGAGGATTTTGTTTTACAAAAACTCGGAATACTTCATCTGCAAATGCCTGACCAATTGACTCAACACCTTTAAAATCTAAAAGAACAGTCTTAAAACGATCTACACGATTTAATATTCGTTTTGCTTGGGAGCGTGAAATAAGCTGCCCACCTTCATATAAGGCTAGCTTAACTGGAACAATCGTTTTATTAAACGCGTAATCCTCATCTTCCGTACCACTAAAACTATCAAATACTTCACGCAGAGTTCTTTGAGAGTTGAGTGCAATTTTCATGACTACCCGCGTTCCCTTATGGCTCTTTTCATTGTGAAGCAAGAAGTCCATATCCGAACCATCGGCATGTGTAAAGACCAAGTCTCCAGAAAAAATAAAGAATTCATCAAAAGCGCGAGATGAAAAGAAGATTCCCTGGCCAGTATGATTGCTTGGATCCGTTGTTAGCTTTCCTTTACTCCACTCTAGTATTGATTCGCGTGGATCCTGCAGCTCTAATAGCCTTGCTATATGGTTAAAAATACCTTCGCCATTATCAGCAATTGAAATTGAAACAAAATCTGGCGTTCTTTCTACATGGATATAAACATCAGTGCCCTCTGAGTGATCAATCGCATTGTTTAAGATCTCAGTAAAACCATAATGACAAATATTGGCAATTTCTTTAGGCAAACCACTAAAGATTTCACTAAAATCACGCGAATAAACCTCAGATTCCTCTAACCCTTTTAACTTAAATAAGCCATCATGAAATCGCTTGACTCCTAACTGATAAACCCGTGCTTTCGTACTACCACTAGAAGCTAAAAACCCATCCCTAACCAAAGCAGCAAAATGCGCATGAATTGCCTGCCTTGTTAAACCAAACTTCTCCATTGCCACATGAGCTAAATCAGCCTGATTGGCTTTAATACCATCCACTAAGAATTGACGAATCTCTTGGGAGCGCTTTGTATTGGCGAATTTCATGTGAATTTTTTGTAAAGTTTTATAAGATTATTGTAAAGTTTTATAAGATTATTGTAAAGTTTTCATCCTAAGATTGACAAGAAAATCATAAAAATTAGACTCAGACATACTCTATAACCCTTTTAGCCAGCTTCTTACTAGGGTAATTTTCAGCAGCTTTACTATCCGCCTCGATGAGCTTTCTCGTATTAGTACCGCGTAATTGCTCAATAGCTTGGATAACCTGTAAATGGCTATAGTGCTTTTCTATCATCAAAACACTCGTACCCATTTGCTTGGCCAGTGTATGAATAGGCACACTATCGTGAGTCAGCGAAAGCGTTGCATAGGTGTGACGTAGACTGTAGAAAACACGTTTTTGATTTGTCTTTGGATCTATCAGTAAGCCATGATCAGATAAGAAGTTATCAAACATATGGTTGAGGACGTCACTTAAATCTCTACCCTCTTTAGTTCTAAAAATATAGTCATCATTGGTAGGCTTAATTAACTCAGCTAGAGGATCTTTAATTGAACTCTTAACACCATAGTTTCTCAGTGCGATTCGCTCTAGCACTCTGATGCTAGGTAATCGTCCAATAATTTGTCTTTGACCAGTTTTACCTTTAACTGTCATCTCACAGCTACGATTAAGACTGTGAACTTCAATAGCTTCACCATCTTCATCTAGCTGATCTGTCACTGTACTAATAGGATTCATCATGAAACGAATTTGCTTCCATTTCATATCCAATAGTTCAATACCAGGCCTAGCACCAGTATCCAAAAGCATTTCTACATAGTCACGCAGTATTTCTCTACGCTCTCTGATATCTCTGGTCTTGCCAGCGTCAATGTAAGGGGTCAGATTCCTTAATAAAGCCCTGACTTCATGTAATTCAAAGGCAGGTCTACGTTGAGATTCTTTGGTTTTACCGTCCAACTTAGGTCGATTGGATTCTGTTAAGTAACCCCTAACAATGGCCTCATCAAATACTCTATTAAATGCGGCATTTTGAGTCTTACGATGGCTATTAGACATAATCGAACCAAACTTAGCTTCACGATCACTGTAGTAATCGTTTAGAGCATCGTAATCAATATTAGTGATCAATCTTTGCCCTAGACTAGGCATGAAATGATCTTTGATAATTCGGATGTAATCTTTATAGATAACCTTACCTAGGCCACCACGCATATCGCGTTCCATGCGATCAATAGCCAGCATGGCGATATCTTTAAAGCGTTTTGTGACCACAGGGATACCTGAACGCTTACGTATTTCAGCTTCTACCAATAGCTCTTTGGCTTTTGCTATGGCCAAATCAAATTTAGTTTCTTTGGTTGTGGCACGTATCCAGCGATTATCAATTTTGTAGCGACATTGCCATACCTGACTATGCTCACGCTGATACAGGGTTAGATTACGGTGGATTAATTGATGTGTAGTTTCTTTCTTAGTTGACATACACATAATTTAGCTTCAGAGCCACATTAAGAGCAACCGAACTGGCAAGAAAACCAGTGTTAATTTAGCCAAAAACTTGTGGCTAAGATTGGGGGTGGTATTGGAGGATTTGTGGAAGAAGTGTGGGGAGTGAGCGTTGCTTCAAGTAACACTTAGCCCGAACCTTTTTTAACAAACAACTCCAACTCATAGAGTTTTTGTATAGCCAACTGACTAAGATCATTTCTGCCAGATACCTGAACTATCTGGATAAAAGCCAGCAATGCAAACATCTGCCCCATTCTTAAAACCTCAATAATCTCTTCATCCAAGTAGTTTGGATCTATGGCATTACCTTTAACCCTTCTAGCAATCTGATGAATACCCCCATGGGTATAACTATTCATAGCAGCCCAAGCTTGTTTCTTTAGATCTGAGAGAGTTCCACTCTTGAAAGCAGGTAATCCTTCAACTTTCGAAAGAATCAAATCAAAGTTTCTAGCATATTCATCTCGTTCAAAAGCAGCCAATTCCTCATCAGAAGCACAATCTTTTAACCATACAGCCCTAACAAATGTTTCAAAGATTGAACGCACTAGAGCAAAGCCAGATCCATAGGCTCGCTTCTCGATTGCGCCAGTAATACCCGTGAAATAGTCGAGAACAACATCAAAAGCTGAGATTGCCAGTAAAAGTCTTCTGGTTTTAGGTAGCGGCACCCCATCCAAATGAACAAAGATCCATGTATGCAGATCCCGAGATTCTTGAAGAGTTTGTTCTAGCGTTGGATTTGTACTCATATCATCAGTTTAGGCTCAAACAACCTAATTGGATGAATTACTGGGAGGGGTGAGCGTTACTTAAAGTAACGCTTAAGACTTCGAAATACTCCAAATACCAAAATAACCTTGGTCATTAACCACCAACGATCCATCTTTGCTACTGTCTAAGGCAAATTTTTCATTCTCCACAAAAACATCTATCTGACTATCTGTGATCTCTAGAACTATATTGCCAGCCTGATTACTCGTGATTTTTGTGAGCCCTCTTCTGGTCCATTGCCCATAATCGATATACTCACTTGGAGCGCACCCAATAACGGTCAATTTAGGCTTTATAAAATCTAAAAAATCATAGCTTCTATCTGAATCTCTACCATGATGTGGCGCCAATAAAACCGCAATATCTTGAACATCATTTAGATGGTTTTCTTTTATATATTCAAAAGTTTTGTCATGCGCATCGCCACATATCAAAATATTGCCGCCGATACTTTTGTAAAGAAGAACATAAGACCCATCATTGATGTCATCACTTTTATTAGCATCATTTAGAAGATTGCTATTTGGCGCAAGAATATACAAGCCATCCCCTCCACTTGTGCCATCTTCAGCTTGGTTTGCATATTTAAATTTTGAATCTGCTAATGGAGTAACAACTTTCACATTCCCCTCTTTGCCAGCGATAACATTTTCATACCTATCCCAATCCTCTTCTAGGAATGGGCCTCCTTCAAAAGACGGTTTTTCTCGACGTAAGGTTGAATCCCAAAAATTTACTACGGTTACTTCGTCGAGCAGACGGTTAAAGCCATCTAGATGATCCATATCAGGATGAGTAAGAATAAATCTGAAAATATTGCCAATATCTAAAGAAAGAAAATAATCAACTGAATTTGAGTTGCAATTGCACATTCCATAATTGCCACTTACTTCTGATCCTTTGAGGGAAGGCGGCAAATAAACTGACTCAGAATAGGTCTCAATATTGCCATCACATATATCAATCATGGAAACATGACCACTTGCATGTTTGATAATTGTGCAGTCCCCTGGGTGTACATTTACAAAATGTACTTGGGCTTTATATTGATTACTCATGAGGTTTTGATGATCTTGATTTTTCGATGCCCCAAATAGATAAAGCGATATCCTGTAATTTCTCTAGAAATTTGTCTACGTTTAAACCAGCAATTAAGGCAAATGCAAAAAATCCAAAGTCGCTAGAGCTTCCAGTAGAAGTCGCCTCTAGAGCTATTAGTCCAGCCTTTAAAAATACAAAAGATACTCCACCACAAATAGTGCTAACGAAGGGACGAATGAAATACCAGGGAATCCATTTTGAATTCCAGTCTCCTCTAACGCTTGCACTTAAATAGATTCCCCTTAAGCAATAAATGACGCCACCAATACCTCCAAATAGGGAGCTCATCAAAGCAATCTTTAGATTCGCAGAGGCTGCAAAAAATCCAGATATATCAGCAAAATACAGGCCGAAAATACATGCAATTAGATACGCAACTAGGTAAAAGAATATAAAAGGTATTGAAACCATCATGGCTATGCTTTATTAAGTTAACTCAAAACTCAATATTGCCATGAATAACCTTACAAATTAATAAAAATAACAACCCGAAGGTTGGTATTTTGTACGACCTGAGACATACTTTACAGTTTATACCGGACACATACTTTACAGTTTTTGGCATAAGGAGGATCAACTTATGCCATGGAATGAAAGTACGAAGATGGATGAAAAGCTCCGATTTGTGTCTCGTTTTTTGGATGGTGAGAAGATTTCTAGATTATGCGAAGAATTTGGCATATCCAGGGTCACTGGTCACAAGATCATCGATCGGTATAAAGAGTCTGGTTTAGAGGGCTTCAATGACCGCAGCCGTAAACCTTCCAGACAAGCTAATCGACTACCGTTTCAGGTTGAACAATTAATCGTTAATGTGAAGAAAGAGTTCCCCAACTGGGGAGCTCCAAAGATCCGTGAACGGATTCATACACACTACCCAGAAATTGCTTTGCCGGCTAAAAGTACAGTCCATGCCGTCTTAGATCGCCATGGCTTAGTGCTTAAGAAGCGTCGGCGACGATATCCTAAATTAGAGGGTACAGCTCTATCGGATAGTCGATCTCCTAATGCCTTGTGGTGTACAGATTACAAGGGTGAGTTCATGATGGGTAACAAACAATACTGTTATCCACTCACCGTCACCGATTACACAACGCGCTTCCTCATTTGCTGTGAAGGCTTGGAGAGCACCCGTGAGGCTCAGGCCTTTACGGTGTTTGAGCGGCTCTTTAAAGAGTATGGTTTACCGAACAATATTCGTTCTGATAATGGCGTTCCCTTTGCCAGTCCCAATGCCCTTTATGGTTTAAGTAGCTTATCGGTGTGGTGGTTGCGTTTGGGGATTGGCATTGAACGGATCAAGCCTGGGAACCCCCAACAAAATGGTCGGCATGAGCGCATGCATTTAACGCTTAAACAGGCCACCACCAAACCACCTGGAATGAACCTTTTACAACAGCAAGATAAGTTTGAAGACTTCATCCATGAATATAACTTTGAGCGACCTCATCAAGCGTTAGAGATGAAAAGGCCTGGGGATTTATATCAACCATCCAACAGAAAATATGATGGATTACCAGATGTGGCTTACCCCTTCCATGACAAAACTGTCACCGTCACTTCATGCGGAAGAATTTGTTTGGGGAGTAAAAAAATCCACTTCAGCACTGTCTTTGCAGGACAAGATGTTGGCGTCCGACAAGTAGAAGATGACGTTTGGTTGGTGAGTTTTATGGATTATGATTTAGCTTACTTTGATATGGAGACTCGAAGAGTGAGTGCTTTAGAGAACCCATTTGGTCCCAAAGTAATTGGAATGTGACTGGAAACTGTAAAGTATGTGCCCGGTACATTGTGTAAACAATGTGTCCGGGTCATACCGTTTGTGTATTGGTGGCCCGGGGCGGAATCGAACCACCGACACAAGGATTTTCAATCCTCTGCTCTACCGACTGAGCTACCGGGCCA
>SSFP01000117.1 GCA_008015455.1 Polynucleobacter sp.
CAATGAGCCTACAGCTGCGGCGATTGCGTATGGTTTAGATAATGCCTCTGAGGGTTTGTATGCTGTTTACGATCTGGGTGGTGGCACATTTGATATTTCCATCTTACGTTTAAGTAAAGGTGTATTCGAGGTTCTTTCAACGGGTGGTGATTCTGCTTTAGGCGGGGATGATTTTGATCATCGCTTGTATTGCTGGGTCTTAGAGCAAGCCAAGTTACAGCTTTTATCAGATAAAGATACGCGCCTGCTATTAACAGCTGCAAAAGATGTTAAAGAGCAACTGAGTAAAAATCCTTTGTCACGTGTTCATGCCACCTTAAGTGATGGCACAGTGATTAATGTGGGTATCAGTCAAGCGCAGTTCTTTGAACTCACGCAGCATCTAGTGAATAAAACACTAGTCGCAGTCAAAAAAGCTTTACGAGATGCCGGTTTGTCTGCAGACGATGTCAAGGGTGTGGTCATGGTAGGAGGCGCTACTCGTATGCCTCATGTTCAGCGAGCCGTTGGCGAATTATTTGGTCAAACACCGCTCACCAATCTTGATCCTGATAAGGTGGTGGCGATTGGTGCAGCGATGCAAGCTGATTTGCTTGCTGGTAACCAACAAAAAGGTAATGAGTGGTTATTGCTAGACGTCATCCCTTTATCCCTTGGTGTTGAGACGATGGGTGGCTTGGTTGAAAAGATCATCCCTAGAAATACCCCCATACCAGTTGCTAGAGCTCAGGACTTCACCACTTTCAGAGATGGTCAAACAGCACTTGCAGTTCATGTGTTGCAAGGCGAGCGTGAGGTGGTCGATCATTGTCGCTCTTTAGCTAAATTTGAATTAAGAGGTATCCCTCCGATGGCTGCAGGGGCTGCGCGTATCAGAGTGACTTATCAAGTCGATGCTGATGGCTTGCTTTCTGTAACAGCACGAGAGATGCAATCTGGGGTGGAGTCGCATATCGATGTGAAACCTTCATACGGCTTAACCGATTCAGACATTACTTCTATGCTTCAAGACGGCTTTAGCCATGCGGCTGATGATGTTCATGCGAGAGCACTGCGTGAAGAAGTCGTGGATGGTCAACGATTAATTGAGGCTATTGAAGCTGCATTAGCTGAAGATAAGGATTTGCTGGAGGCTGATGAGCTGGAGATGATTTTGAGAAAAGTAGAGGCTTTAAAAGAGTTGCTTGCTAATACAAAAGACGCTCAGTTATTGCGTCGCTCAGTAGAGTCTTTATCGAAATCTACAGATGATTTTGCCGCACGAAGAATGAACCAGAGTATTAAAAAAGCACTGGCTGGTAAAAAGGTAGAAGATATTTAACGAGGAACTAAAAATGCCACAAATTGTTATATTGCCTCACGCTGAATATTGTCCTGAAGGTGCTGTGATAGAAGCGCCGTCTGGGGTTAGCATTTGTGATGCGCTTTTAGAAAACGATATTGAGATTGAACATGCATGTGAAATGTCCTGCGCTTGCACGACATGTCATGTGATTGTTCGTGAGGGGGGCGCTAGCCTTAATCCATCTGAAGAGTTGGAAGATGATCTACTAGATCGCGCCTGGGGTTTAAGCCCGCAATCAAGACTTTCTTGCCAAGCTATAGTGGCTAAGGAAGACTTAGTGATTGAGATACCCAAATACTCAATCAATCATGCCAAAGAAAGTCATTAAAAAAGGAGCCTAGGCTCCTTTTTTAATGATCTTAGTCTTCTTTTCTCATATGTGGGAAAAGAATCACATCTCTGATGTTGGGCGAGTCTGTTATTAACATCATGAGGCGATCGATACCAATACCACACCCACCTGTTGGAGGCATACCGTATTCAAGTGCACGGATGAAGTCGGCATCAAAATACATGGCTTCCTCGTCTCCAGCTTCTTTTTGTTCAACTTGTTTATGGAAGCGAGCTGCCTGATCTTCAGCATCATTTAACTCTGAGAATCCGTTAGCAATTTCTCGACCCGTAATAAATAATTCAAAGCGCTCCGTAATACCCGGGCGAGTGTCAGATTCTCTAGCTAATGGGCTCACTTCAATCGGGTAATCAATGATGTAAGTCGGTTCCCATAGGTGTTCTTCAGCAGTCGCTTCGAAAAGTGCTAGTTGAAGTGCGCCTAAACCAGCATTCTTAAGCGTCGGACCATTGATATCCTCGCCAGCCTTTTTCAATTCAGCACGAATAAATTCAGCATCTTCTAATTGATCTGCTTTGTAGTCTTTCTTAGAAAGAGGGGCGTATTTAAGAATCGCTTCAGCGATTGTTAAACGCTGGAATGGTTTTGATAAATCAAGTGGTTTACCTTGATAGGTTAAAACCGCAGTTCCTTGAGCATCAATCGCTGCAGCACGAATTAATTCTTCTGTGAATGTCATGAGCCATTTGTAGTCTGTGTAAGCTGCATAGAATTCCATCATGGTGAATTCAGGGTTGTGACGAGGACTAACACCTTCGTTACGGAAATTTCTATTAACCTCAAAGACTCTTTCAAATCCACCAACCACTAAACGCTTGAGATAAAGCTCTGGAGCGATGCGTAAGAACATCTGCATGTCTAGGGCATTGTGGTGAGTAATAAATGGTTTTGCAGCAGCGCCACCTGGAATAGGGTGAAGCATCGGTGTTTCAACTTCCATGAAGCCTGCATCTTGCATGTGATGGCGAATTGATGCCATGGCTTTACTACGAGCAATAAAAGTTTGGCGAGTCTCTGGGGAAACAATTAAATCAACGTAGCGTTGACGATATTTAAGCTCTTGATCAGAAAGACCGTGAAACTTATCAGGTAGAGGGCGAAGTGATTTAGAAAGTAATCTTAATTCTTTCACCTGGATTGAAAGTTCACCTTTGTTGGTTTTAAAGACAATGCCTTCAGCAGCAATAAAGTCACCCATATCCCAATGCTTAAATGCATTGTGTGAGTCAGCGCCTGCATCTGCATCATTAATATAGAACTGAATCTGACCAGTTCTATCTTGGATAGTGGCAAAACTCGCTTTACCCATGACTCGTTTGAGCATCATGCGGCCAGCCACTTTGACTTGAATATTCTTTTCAGCTAATTGTTCTTTACTGATTTCACCGTAATGAGCGTGCAGGTCGGAAGCGTGATGTGTTGGCACAAAATCATTAGGGAAAGCCACGCCATTTTGACGTAACTTAGATAATTTTTCTCTGCGCTCCGCGATGATATGGTTTTCATCAATGATCGGGCTTTGTTGTTCTTGGGTCATGATATTTCCGGTTTTGGAATCCAAATTAATAAGAATGTTTTAAACGCCTTGTTTTAAGCTGGCTTCAATGAAGGCATCAAGATCGCCATCTAATACCTTTTGAGTATTAGAAATTTCAACGTTAGTACGTAAATCTTTAATGCGGCTTTGATCAAGAACGTAAGATCTGATCTGATGTCCCCAGCCTACATCGCTTTTTGTAGCCTCTAATTTGTCTTGTTCTGCCTGTCGCTTGCGTAATTCGTGCTCGTAGAGGCGTGACTTCAACATGGACATCGCTTCAGCTCTATTTTTGTGTTGGCTTCGATCGTTTTGACACTGAACCACAATACCTGTTGGAATGTGAGTTAAACGGACCGCTGAGTCAGTTTTATTAATGTGTTGACCGCCAGCACCAGACGCACGATATGTGTCCGTACGAATATCTGCTGGATTGATGTCAATTTCAATCGAATCATCTACTTCTGGGTAAACGAAGACGCTAGTAAATGAAGTGTGTCGACCATTAGCCGAGTCAAAAGGAGACTTACGGACTAGGCGGTGAACGCCAGTCTCAGTTCGCAAGTGACCATAGGCGTATTCACCATCGACTTTAATGGTGGCACTTTTAATACCTGCCACATCGCCATCAGAGGTTTCCAAAACTTCAGCTTTAAAACCCTTGCGTTCGCAGTAACGAATATATTGACGAAGTAACATGCTCGCCCAATCGCACGCTTCTGTTCCACCCGCGCCTGATTGAATATCAATAAAGCATGAACTTGGGTCCATGGGATTGCTGAACATTCTGCGAAATTCTAGGTCTTCAACCTGTTTGCGCATGGCATCTGTATCAGATTCAATCGAGAGGATGGTGTCTGTATCACCTTCTTCTTTTGCCATTTCTAATAGTTCTTGGCTTGCGGTGATGTTGTCGGTTAAGTAATTGATCGTACCAACGACACCATCGAGCATCTTTTTTTCTTTACCCAAGGCTTGAGCTTGCTTGGGATCATCCCAAATTTTGGGATCTTCAAGGGTTTGATTAACTTCGACTAAGCGTTCTGCTTTATTGTCGACGTCAAAGATACCTCCGTAGTTCTGTCGTACGGGTACGAAGGTCTTCGAGGGTATTAATAATGAGATTAAGTTGTTCAGCTTCCATAGCGCAAGATTATAAAGGTTCGTCGAGCGCTTCTATGTGTAATTGCGCTCTCGCGACCCCCTGAAAATGATCTGTGACTAGTCTATAGGCTAGTTTGGAGCGGCTAGGCAGGGTTTGAGCCCGTGAAAACCAGATGCCATTGAGTGTTTTTGAGTCACTAGAGCCATTTTCTTTCAAAGCTTTGAGTTGCAGTTTGAGATGTTTGCCCTGTAAAAGGCTTTGGCTAATAACTTCAAATTCCCCATAAAAAACAGGGGCGGGGAAGCCTTGGCCCCAAGTTTCATTACTTAATAAGGTGCCAAATTCGGGTTCTATGAACTCAGGACTCAGGAACCCATCGTGAGCTAGCTGGCGTTGCAGGGTCTCTTCAGTCATGAGTTCCCTAGCAATTGATTCAAAAGTTTCTTTAAATAAATCAATTTCACTGGCTCTAATTGTCAGTCCGGCAGCCATGGCGTGACCACCAAATTTGAGAATCATGTCAGGATATTTCTTGGAAATGACATCGAGAGCATCTCTTAAATGAAAACCACTAATTGAACGACCTGAACCTTTGAATACTTTCTCACCAGCTTCATCTCCAGGGGCAAAAATAATGGTGGGGCGATGAAATTTTTCTTTGAGTCTTGAGGCAACGATGCCAATGACTCCTTGGTGCCAGTCAGGGTGAGCTAAGCATACGGTCGCTTGCACGCCCACTTGAATATCAACAAGACTAGCCAGGGCAGTTTCTTGCATGCCAGCTTCAATGGTGCGTCGTTCACGATTCATGCGATCAAGCTCGTGAGCTAGCTGCAAAGCTTCTTCATGAGAATCTGTTAGAAGGCAACGAATACCTAAGGACATATCAGATAGTCGTCCGGCGGCGTTTAGTCGAGGTCCTAAAGTAAATCCCAAGTCTGAGGTATTGGCTTTATGAGGATCTCTGCCTGCGGCTAGATATAGAGCTTGAATGCCTGGTTGCATCAGACCGTGTTTAATTCTCTTGACCCCATTAGAGACCAAGACTCGGTTATTTCTGTCGAGTGATGCAACATCTGCAACAGTGCCCAGAGCTACTAAATCAAGAAGATTCTCCAGGCGTGGTTGATTGTCTGCAGTAAAAGCACCTTGTTCTCGCAAGATGCTTCTTAGAGCAATTAATAAATAAAACATCACCCCAACACCAGCTAGCGCCTTACTTGGAAAGGTGCAATGAGGTTGATTGGGGTTCACAATCCAAGCCGCATCTGGCAAGGTGTCAGCTGGTAAATGGTGGTCGGTGACAAGCACTTCCATGCCTAGTTGATTGGCTCGTTCAACGCCAGCTAGGCTGGCAATGCCGTTATCAACAGTAATCAAGATATCAGGTCGCTGCGCTCTTTGAGCAGCTAAATCAACGACCTCAGGGGTTAGACCATAGCCTAGTGTGAAACGATTAGGTACGAAGTAATCAACTTGAATATTCCAAGGTGCACCAAGTGCTTTGAGTCCTCTCATACCAACAGCACAGGCAGTTGCACCATCACAGTCATAATCTGCGACGATTAATAATCGCTTGCCATGTTGTATAGCCTGCGCAAGGTATTGGGCTGCATCAATACAATTTTTTAGTTGGGCGGGTGGAATTAGGTTTTTCAGCTCAAGTGATAATTCCTCCGCTGATTGAATGCCACGCGCTGCAAATAGTTTGGATAGCACAGGGTGCACACCTTTTTCACGAAGAGCTTGTGCATCCTGCTCAGAGTACTTTCTTTCGGTCAGTTTGATGGTCATGCAACAAGTATCTCTTGAAGTGTTGGAATCGTTGGTTTTTTGAAGAATAGAAAACCCGTTTTAGGGAAATCACTTTTCTTGATGACCCGCTGTCTTTCAATGCCCTCAGGAAAATCGATGAGCAGAAATTCAGATATTTTTTCTTCTAGAAGTGCTTGGCACGCATCCCCCCAAGCATCCTTAGCTGAATCATCCTTAGCAGACAGCAGTGAGAGGGTGTTGTTGAGGTCCTCAGTGGTGATGTTGTGCACGTGCTTTTTGCCTAGATGCTGAGAGATTTCAGCTAAGCAGTCATTTGGACTGTGCATGATGTCTGATTGTTGAATTAAAGGATGGGGTTCCATGTCAGCTAGTGAGCCAATGCCACTAATCCAGATGGAGTTGATGGGTAGTAGTTCCTGAGATTGACGCCTTTGGTTAACAGGGTGGTCAAACCAGATCATTTGTATCTCATTCTGCCATTTTCGCCATTGCCTTGCTATTCCAGGTGTATCTGTATCTTGAGGCATCCAGTGATCGATGTTGCGACCTTCTGCTTGTTGGGTACTCACGGTTGACAATGATGCCAAGGAGTCCACCTCCATGAACCAGCGTTGCGCACGAGGTCGATAGATGGCTGAGCTCATTTCACTAAAAATATCTTTAACTGCAGCAAATAATTCTTCAGAATCGGCCATCTCTAGATCTAGGATACGAGGGCTTGTGAGAACAAGGTGGTCTCTAGCTGCATGAATATGCACTGGCTCTATACGTGCAATAGAGGCTTGCTGATTAAATGTGACCCCAAAATTTTTTAACTCAAGCGCAGCGCTCGAATTCTTCTTGCCTAGTAAGAATTTCTCATAAGGCAAGCCTCTTTCAAAAGATTCTTCGTAAGGGGTATCTGTGATCACTAATGTATAGCTCATAACCCTGATTTTAGGTCGCATTTAGACCTTCTGTCCAAGAGACGGCTAAACTAGCTAAATGATGAATTGGCCAATAGAACTTGAAATCGCATGGCGCTATACCAGCGCTAGGAAAAAAGCCGGAAAAAACAAAGAAACCGGCTCCAAAGACGAGTTTTTGTCATTTATTTCTGCCGTCTCCATGATTGGTATTGCTTTAGGGGTCGCTGCTTTGATCGTCGTTTTGTCAGTCATGAATGGCTTTCAAAAAGAAGTGAGAGACCGTATGTTGTCGGTTCTTTCCCATGTTGAAATACATGCACCATCCGGATTAGGCGATTGGCAACCCATCTTAGATAAAGTCAAGACGCATCAACAGGTCACTGGTGCTGCACCTATGGTCATGTCTCAAGCTTTAGTCACTCGTGGTGATGTCATGAGAGGGGTGGCTATTCGCGGGATCGATCCAGATGCTGAAGGAAGAGTCTCTGATATTCCTCGGCATTTCATTCAAGGTCAGGTCACTCAATTAAAACCAGGAGAATTCGGCTTGGCTTTAGGCGCTGAGTTAGCGGTGGTTTTGGGAGTTCAATTAGGTGATCGCATCACTGTGATGGTTCCCGAAGGCGATATCAATCCGGCTGGCGTGACGCCAAGGATGAGAGCTTTTAAATTGGTAGGCATTATTGATAGTGGACATTATGAATTTGATAGCACGCTTGCAGTAGTTCACTGGAAGGATGCGGCTGCTTTATTAAGGTTAGATGGTCCATCAGGCTTGCGTCTAAAACTAGACGATATGCAAAAAGCTGCCAAAGTGGCCGATGAATTAGCTGTTCAGTTGCCAGGTTTATGGGTGAAGGATTGGACTAGGCAAAATAAAAACTGGTTTGCCGCTGTTCAAACTGAAAAGCGCATGATGTTTATTATTCTCACGCTCATTATTGCTGTTGCTGCTTTTAATTTAGTTTCTACGCTAGTCATGACTGTGACGGATAAGCAGGGAGATATTGCGATTCTTCGAACGATGGGGGCTTCAGCTGGCATGATCCAGCGAATTTTCTTTGCCCAGGGTTTCATGATTGGTGCTTTAGGAACAGTTCTTGGTGTGGCTTTAGGCTTACTCATTTCTCTTAATATTGACGTGATTGTTCCAGTCATTGAGGCTATCTTTAGGGTGCAATTTTTACCTCGAGATATTTACTTTATTTCTAGCTTGCCATCGGATGTCAGGGCTGGGGATGTTGTGACTGTGGGGTTGATGGCATTTGGCTTATCTCTTTTAGCAACGCTTTATCCAAGTTGGAGAGCCGCTAAAGTTCAACCAGCGAGTGCTTTGAGATATGAATAATTCCACTGTAATTGCATTATCCGCTCAGCATCTTTCCAAAACATATGGAGAGGGATCTTCTGCTGTTCGAGTCCTTCAAGATATTAATTTAGAGATCAATCCTGGTGAAAAGCTAGCCATCGTGGGCTCTTCAGGTTCTGGGAAAAGTACTTTATTGCATCTCCTAGGTGGTTTGGATCATGCTACGCAAGGCGAGGTGACTCTTGCTGGGCGGTCATTATCCAAACTCAATAAATCTCAGTTGAATGAGATGCGTAATCGCCATTTAGGGTTTATTTACCAGTTTCATCATTTATTGGCTGAATTTAGCGCATTAGATAACGTAGCCATGCCATTGCGTATTAGAGGGCTTTCTAACGAATTGTCCCGTGAGACTGCAAAGGAGATGTTATCTAAAGTAGGACTAGCTCATCGTGTTGATCATCGACCTGCTGCCTTGTCTGGTGGAGAGCGTCAACGCGTCGCTGTTGCTCGAGCATTAGTCACGCAACCAAGTTGTGTTTTGGCTGATGAGCCGACGGGTAATTTGGATGCGGAAACTGCCGATGCGGTATTTGATTTAATGCTTGATATTGCTAAGCATCAAGGTACCGCTTTCATTATCGTGACTCATGATCCTTTGCGAGCGGCAAGGTGTGATCGTGTTTTACGTTTAGATCATGGTGTATTGAGGGCTATTTAAAGTGGCATGGTGTCTTGATACGCACTGTCACTTAGATGCATCTGAGTTTGATCAAGATAGAGATGCTGTGATGGCCTACGCTGCTCAGGTAGGGGTCAATGGCATTTTGATCCCTGCAGTTAGAGCAAGAGATTTTGAGTCAGTAAAAGACTTGGCGCATCGCACTTCAAAGCTCATGCCAGCGTCTTGTTACACCCTGGGTATTCATCCTATTTATACATCTGAAGCTAAGCCTGGTGATTTGGAAATACTAAGAAAAGCTATCGAGAGTTCGTTGAGTGATCCTCGATTTGTTGGGATTGGTGAAATAGGGCTTGATTACTTCTTACCTAACTTGGATCCTGATCACCAAGCATTCTATTTTGAAGCGCAATTAGATCTTGCGCGAGAATTTAACTTACCAGTTATCTTGCACGTGAGACGTTCTCAAGATGCCATCATTAAAGCTTTAAAACTCAAAGGTATCTCAGGTGGTATTGCTCATGCCTTTAATGGAAGCTTTCAGCAGGCAGAGAATTTTTTGAAACTCAATTTTGTGATGGGTTTTGGTGGTGCCATGACTCATACAAGAGCCTTGCGAATTAGGCGTTTGGCTAAAGATTTACCCTTGAGTGCATTAGTTTTAGAAACTGATGCGCCAGATATTCCACCTATGTGGTTGTCCCATGCTCCCAAGCCTCGTAACGAGCCTGGTGAGGTGGTTCAGATTTCTTCCGTGCTTGCAGAGCTGAGAGGGGAGTTGCTCAGCAAAATTCAGCATGAATGTGCTTTGAATGCGCTGAGAGTGATTCCTCGCTGGAAAACTCTTCTGCAGTCATCTCATCCCTCTGTAGTTCTCTCTTAGTTCATCCCTTGCGTATATGGCTATCGGCATTCATTGCCGGAGAATCTCTTTTGCTTTTTTTAGCGCAACTTCCTTCCTTTAGGCAGTGGTGTTGGATTTTCTTATGCACTGCTCTTGCATTGGCATTAATTTTGTTTTTGAAAAAAATGAAATTTAAGCTACTTCATCGTTCCATCGGCGATGAAGTCTGGAATTTGATGGTTGGCGCTCTGTTGATCTTGTTGCTCGGCTTCATATGGGCTGCATTTTTAAGTCATCAA